>JAEURK010000122.1 GCA_016789175.1 Anaerolineales bacterium | reverse complement strand
ATCCGACCCCCGCTTCGTTTAGCTGCTTTTCATTCGGGCCAGGCCGACTTCTTCAGCCGTGGGCACGCCCTCGATGCCGGGGCGGGTGACGGAGACGCCGGCGATGTGGTTGGCGACCACGGCCGCGGCGTAGGGGTCCTGCGTTTCATACAGGTGAACGAAGAACGCCGCCGCGAAGATATCGCCGGCGCCGGTCGGGTCGACTTCGATCTGGGGCGACGTCTCAAAGTCGCGCGCGCCGGCACCGCGCTTGAAGATCGTGCAGCCTTCGCGGCCGCGCGTCACGGCCAACACCTGCGCGGCCCGCGCCCAACGTTCGACCAAAGCCCAATCGCCGCCGACGTCTTCGATGCTGAACACGATCGCGCCGGCGCGCTCGAAGAGCGGCGCGGTCCGCGGCCAATCGGCTTCGGCCGGCCAACGTCGCGCGCGCACCCGCCCGGTCTCGTCCCACTCTCGAAACCAGCCCTGCGGCGTCAAACCGATGAAGGAGCCCTCGAAATCCGCCAGCAGGTCTGGCTCGACTTCGCTGTCGAGCGGAGCGATGTGCACGATCGGCGCGCGCAACCACTCGGTGGGCACGTCGTCGATCGAGAGCAGGGCCGCGCGCGCCCGCAGGTATTGCGTGCGCGCGCCCTGACTGTACGTGTTCTCGAAAGTGGTGGAGGTCTCGGACGGTTTTTGATGCAGCGGCAGACCGGCCAGCGCGCTCAGCGGCGCCTCCGACCCGCAGGCCGTGACGATGCCGGCTGGGTAGCCCATCGCGTGTGCCGTGAGGGCGCTGAACGACACTGTGCCGCCAAGCTTCGGCCCGGACGGCGTCAGGTCGCGCGCGATATGGCCGATGGCCAGATAGTGGACGTTGGCGTCAGCCACGGCCGGTCGTCAACGCGCCGGTCAGCGCGGAATGATGGTGACTTTGCGACGGTTGCCCTCGCCGACGCTCTCGGTGCGCACGGCCGGGTGATCGCGCAAGGCAATGTGGATCGTGCGCCGTTCGTCGGGCGCCATTGGTTCGAGCGACATCGGCTTGCCGCGCTGTGCGACCTGCTCGGCGATCCGGCGCGCCATCGCCATCAACTGCTCGCGCCGCTTGACACGATAACTGTCGACGTCGATGACGACGTGCACGTTCCGCTTGAGTTGCTTGGCCAGCAGCGCCCGGACCAGATACTGGAGCGAGGAGAGCGCCTCGCCGCGGTGTCCGATCAAGAAGCCAAGATCGCCGCCCTGCACGTCGAGCTCGAGCGGCGTCGGCGCGCCCGGATCGTCGGGCTCATCGGGTGCGCCGATGCGGGCCGCGACCGTGGCGTCGTCGGACAGAAAGCCCAGTAGATCCTTGAGCGTGGACTCGGCCAGGGCGAGATCCTGAGTGAGCGTGTCGTCAGTCATGGCGTGATCGCCTCCCGAGAAGCCGCGGGTTGCGGCCTCAGCGCTTCGACTTCTTGCCGCCCTTGGCCTCGATCGCCGGCGTCGGCGTCGACAGGCCAAGGCTGAAGATGTTTTCCCACTTGAGCGGATTGGTCATGCCGTACTGGATGATGCCGAGGATGTTGCCGACGATGAAGTAGATCGACAAACCGCTCGCAAAGCTGAGCGAGAACCAGGCGAACATCAGGGTCGACATCAGAGCCGTCATCTGGGTCGACTGGGCCATCTGCGGGTCGGTCGACGGCGGAGGCGTCATCACCTTCGACTGCACCCACGACGTGGCCGCCACCAGGATCGGCATCACGTAGTACGGGTCCGGCAGACCGAGGTTCAGCCACAGGAAGGTGTTGTCGAGCGGCAGCAGGTTGGTCACGCCGGGCAGAAAGCTGTACAGGTGGGTCGACAGGTTATAGAGCTGGATCGGCGAGGCCGCGATTGCGTTCGTGATCGCCTGGTACATGCCGATCAGGATCGGGAACTGTAGCACGAGCGGCAGACAGCCCGACAGGGGGTTGTAGCCGGCGGCCTGCCACATCTTCATCTGCTCCTGAGCGAGCTTGTCCTTATCCTTGGCGTACTTCTCCTGGACGTGTTTCCACTCCGGGCTGTTCTGCATCTCGGCCATCTTCTTCTGGGACTTCTGCGACTGGTAGGTCAGCGGGAAGGTGATGGCGCGGATGATGACCGTGAAGACCACGATGGTCAGCGTCAGGTTGTGAAAGAGCAACCCGTACAGGAACAGGAGCGCGTTCACCATCGGGTTGATGATCAGGGTATTCCACAAGTCCATGGTCGGGCGTTTCCTCAAAAAGGGCGCAGAGCGCCGCTTACTGGGTCGGCTGATAGGCCCACGCAACGCGCGTGCCGTCGAGAGTGAAGGCCGTCACCGATGCGTCGCCCTGGTAGGGCAGGATCAACACCAGCCCTTGGGCGGGCGCGATCCGCGGCGTGGCCTGCAGCTGGCCCTTGACCGTTTGACGCCAGCTTTCGCTGCCGTCGGCTGTCTTGAGCCCGACCAGGTTGCCGTTATGATCGCCGACATACACCAGGCCGTTCGTCACGGCCGGCGCGGCGCGCGTGAAGCCGCTGGCCGCCTGGCGCCAGACCTCGCTCCCATCGGCGGCGGTCACGGCGTACACCGTGCCCTGCAGATCCGAGAAATACAGCACGCCATCGACCAGGGTCGGCGTGTCCCAAACCCAGTAGTTGGTGGTGTACGACCAGCGCTCGGCACCGGAGGCCGAGTCGAGCGCGACCAGCTTATTGCCGAACGTGCCGACGAAGAGCGTCCCGTCCGCCACGACCGGGCCACCCGCCAGCGCGGCGCCCATGTCCTGCTGCCAGACCAGGTTGCCCGTGGCGCGGTCGATGGCGTAGACCGAGTGGTCGAACGAACTGACCAGCACGCGGTCGCCGTCGATCACGGGGGCAGCCCAGACCGGATGCGTGGGCTGATCGAAGATCCACTTGACGGTGCCGTCGGTCGCATCGACCGCGTAGACATGGTTGTTGGCCATGCCGAAGTACGCGACCCCATCCTGTAGCGTGACCCCGCCCACGACGCGGTTGTCGATCGGTGGCAGGAAGACCCCGAGCACGAAAGCCGTGGCATCGGGCGATTTCTGGCAGTTGGCCATCTCGGGTTCAGTCGCCGCCTTGTCGTCGAAGACCAGGCACCACTTCTGGTCGCCGGTGGCCGGGTCGAGCCCGTACACAGCGCCGCTGTGGGACGTGCCCGGCCCCCATGAGCCGACGACGATCATGTCGGTGCTCACGCCCGGATCGGCCAGGAAGGTCTCGCCGCCGGAGCGCACCGTGGCGCCGGCCTTTGGGAAGCGCCAGGCCTCCTTGCCGTCGGTCAGGCTGACGGCGTAGATGTGCGTGCCGCCGGCGAGATAGGCATGCTCGTCATCCAGGCCGAGCCCCAGCCAGGAGTTGGTGGGGGCGGCGCCGCAGCCGGTTGTCACAACCGCCACCGCGCCAAGCGCCACCAGATAGGTCCAGGAAAGCCTCATAGATCAATCTTACCTTGTCGCTCGGGCCTTGCAGGCCGCGAACAACGCTCAGGGCACCGGATCATAACCGCCGGGCGTAAATGGATTGCAGCGTAAGATGCGCCAGGCCGCCATGAGACCACCTCGCCCGATACCGTAGCGGCGGATCGCCTCGAAGCCGTATCGGGAGCAGGTGGGGTAGAAGCGGCAGGCCGCCGGAAGCAAACGGGAGAGCGTCAGTTGATACAGCCGGATGAGGCCGAGCAGGAGGGTTTGCGGGATCCGGCTGAGGCGCCAATCCGGTACCCAGCGCGGCTCTTCGACGCGGCCACTGGCCGGGTCCACGATTTCGTCGAAGAGTTCCTCACTGGGCGGCTTGACGGCTCGCATCACGACATCGCTAGCTCGGAGCGCTGCAGCAGTTGATGCAGCGCCGCCTTGACCTGCACGAGCCGGGCGCCGACGATGGCGGCGCGAGCCACCAACATCAGATCCCAACCCGGTTTGAGTTGTTCCTGGCGCAACGCCTCGCGGAGCAGGCGCTTGGCCCGGTTGCGGATCACGGCACCCCCGATCCGGCGGCCCGCCACGACGGCGGCCCGGCTGCCTGTGGCGTGCTCGGGCAGGGCGGGGGCTGTGATCAGAACAACGAGCGGGTGGGCGTAAGATCGTCCTTCACGCCGCACCCGCTCGATTTCGACTGCGCTTCGTAACCGGTTCATCGTGCACGCTGCTGCGCCAGGCCGCGCAGAGTTGCGTGCACATCGGCGCCCGGCCGGCCGAGGCACGGGTCAGTCACCGACCGCGATTACTTCTTGGTCGTGAACTCGCGCGAAACTGGCGCCTTCTTGGACTTCCAGTTGATTCGCTTGAGGTGGTTGTTCATCTTGGGCGCCAGTTCCCAGCGGCCCCGGGCGCGGCGCGCCTTGAGCACTTTGCGGCCACCCTTGGTGGCCATGCGGGAACGGAAGCCATGCGTCTTGATGCGCCGGCGGATTCGCGGCTGAAACGTTCGCTTAGGCATTGCTCAAAAAACCTCAATCAGAAACTGGTGCGAGACCGAATAACGATTGTACCAGAGCATTCCCCGCTTCGTCAAACACTTGTTTCCTGGTGTGCACGGGCGAGTTGATCCAGCTGGCGGACCGGCTTCGGACGGCGGACCCTATACCGGATCACACGGATATTCACGGATAGCACCGAGCCGTTCGAGGTGTTTCCGTGAACATCCGTGTGCCCGTTCGGCCTGTTCCGGGGCTCCTGACACCGTGCGATCCTGTTGGCGATCCGGATCGCACGTTGTCAGGCCCGGATTCTGGCCACGGATTGCGCGGATGACACGGAAGAAGCGGGACCATTGCCGGCAGGGCTCCCGTTGTTCTAATCCGCGAAATCCGCGTAATCCGCGGCATAAGGGCCACTGAAAACTCGTGCAGGCACACGTTTCTTGAGTGGGCACGGGCGTGGTCGGCCGCCGATGGCGCGGATTGCTAGGATACCGCTCGACCCCAGCGACGCTGGATGTGCTTCGGCGAAGCGTTACCTCGCAAACTGGAGCATAAGCTCAACGACCGGCCGGGCTGGCTCGGGCCAGGGCCAGGTGGGGAGTTCAGGACCCCGCTTGCGCCCACCCAGGCCAACTACCCTGGAGGGGCCATAATGATAGAATCCCGCGTGTGGGGCGTGTCATCGTGGTCGCCAATCAAAAGGGCGGCGTAGGCAAGACGACCACGGTGGCGAATCTCGGCGCCGCCCTGGCGGAGCTGGGCCAACGGGTGGTGCTGATCGACCTGGATCCGCAGGGATCGCTCACCGCCGGGCTCGGGTTTGACCCGTATTCGCTGACACGCACCGCCTATACGCTTCTGACACGCGAACGGGTCAGCTTCGGCAGCGTGCTGCGCACGGTTAACGACCGGCTGGTGCTGGTGCCCGCCTCGGTCGATCTGGCCCTGCTGGACGTGGAGATCGGCGCGGACACCCAGCATGCGTTTCGCCTGCGGGCCGCGATCGAGAGCTCGCGGGTGGCCGCCGACTTTTTTCTGATCGACACGCCGCCCAACCTCGGGCTGCTGACGGCCAACGGCCTGGTGGCCGCGCGCGAACTGCTGGTGCCGGTGCAGTGCACGTACCTGGCCATGCGCGGCGTGCGCGGCCTGCTGGAATCGGTCGGCCGGATCCATGACCGCTTGAACCCGGAGCTCGAACTCCTGGGTGTGCTGGCGACCCTGTACAAAGCGGGTTCCGAGCATGCCTATGAAGTGCTGGAGGAGCTGCGCGTGACCTTCCCGTCGCGGCTCTTGTCGACCGTGATCGAGGAGGATGACGCCGCGGCGCAGGCCCCGGCGGCGCACCAAACGGTGCTGACCTATCGTCCACAGAGCGAGTCGGCCGGTGCGTTCAAGCGGCTGGCCGCGGAGGTAATTCGCAATGGCAGGCACTGAAAACGACCCCGGCTCGGTTCGTGGACGCGGCTCCGACATCCTGTTGCCGCGCTCGGGCAATCCCTTCAATCCCGAGGCCCGACCGACTGACTTGATCCCGAACTATCCGGCGGAGACCCCGGCCGGTGTCGACGCGGCCCCGGTCGACGACGACGTCGCGCCCGGTCTGCCGGTCTGGACCTCGGCCGGTGATCCGCGCACGCCCGGCACCGCGCACTTCGAGCCGCCGCCGGACGGCGCGCCCGTGGTGATCGCGCCCACGGTGTCGGCTGTCGAAGACGGCGGGCCGACCACCCACGCCGCCGCGACGCTCTCGTCCAAGGAAGGCATGGCGGCGCTGGCGGGCCCGGTGCTGGTCGATCGACTCGAAACGACCCCTGAGCCCGTCAAAACGGCTGCAACGCCGACCCTCGAGTCGCCCAACCTGCCCGCCAGCGTGCGTCTGGCGCGCCTGCTCGTCCCCGATCAGGATCTGCAGCGGCTGTGGAACGAAGTCGGCTCGCTCGAACGCGCTCTGGTTGAGCGCCAGCGGATCAGCCTGGCCGTGGCGCGCGAACTGCTGACACGCTTGCAGACCGCGCGCAACCTGCTCCTCAACGCGCGCGATCACTATGAGGAAGCCGCGCGCGAGATCGCTGAGGTGCGCTTCCGCGTGCTGCGGTGGGACCGGCTCAAGATCTGGGAGCAGCCGCGTTTCCTGTGGTGGTACCTGGTCGCTCACGTCCCGGTGCTGGTGACGTTGGCAGCCGCCCCGGTGGCGCTGCCGGATCTGTTCACCGAGATCGCGCGCCGGGTCTTGCTGTTTGAAGGCCTGCAGATGATGGACCCGGTTGTCCTGTGGGTGACTCTCGTCTCGGGCGGCTTTGGCGGCCTGGTCGGCGCAGGGTTCAACCTGTTCAAGCACACCAGCCAGGAGAAGGATTACGATCCTGACTACGCCTACTGGTATCTGCTGTATGCGCCGGTCGGGATGTTGCTGGCCGTCGCGGTCTTCTTGATCGGGCGTTCGGGCTTCATCCTGGGCGTGCAGGATCCGGTGCTGTCGCTCTACGTGCTCGCCTTTGCCGGCGGATTCCAGCAGAGCCTGGTGCTGCGCTGGTTCAATTCGATCCTGCGCCGGCTTCTGCCACGCGAGGAAGAGGCGGCGAAGGCGTAGCGTGTGAAGAAGGAAGAGGGAAGAGGATGATCGTTCCCTCCTCCCTCCTCCCTCCTCCGCTATTCCTGGATGTTCATGCCGACGACGTTGAAGCCGGCATCGACGTAGTGGATCTCGCCGGTTACACCCGCAGCCAGGTCGGAGACCAGGTAGGCGGCGGCGTTGCCGACGTCGTCGATCGTGATATTGCGGCCGAGCATGCTCTGCTTGGCGAACTCCGAGATCAGCGAGCGCGAGCCTGCGATGCCGGCGACCGCCAGGGTGCGGATCGGCCCGGCCGAGATGGCGTTGACGCGCAAGTGCTTCTCGTGGGTGCCGAAATCCATCGCCAGATAGCGCACGCTGGCTTCGAGCGCGGCCTTGGCCACCCCCATGACGTTATAGTGTGACACGGCGCGCACCGACCCCAGATACGTGAGGGTCAGCATCGACCCGCCGGGCTTCATCAGCGGCAGATAAGCGTTGGCCAGGGCCGTGAACGAGTACACGCTGACGTCCATCGCTAACGCGAAATTGGCGCGCGAGACGGTGTGATAGGCCCCGGCCAGGTCATCGCGGTTGGCGAATGCGATCGAGTGGACGAGGATATCGACCTCGCCGAACTGGGCGCGGGTCTTCTCAACGATCGCAGCGATCTCCTCGTCCTTGGAGACGTCGCAGGGCTCGATGAAGGTGCTGTCGAGCGACTCGGCCAGCGGGCGGACGCGGCGTTCGAACTTCTCACCGGCGTAGCTAAAGCCGAGGGTCGCGCCCTCGCGGTGCAGGGCCTGGGCGATGCCCCAGGCGATGCTATGGTCGTTGGCCACGCCGAAGATCAAGGCCTTCTTGCCGGTCAGCAGTCCCATGTCAACTCTCCTCGTCCGACGGGCGGGGGCTCGTCGGGGTGGTGGCCGCGCGCGTCGCCGCGGCCGGCCAGATGAAGTTCCAGTCGATCGAGCGCCAGGGCTCGGGCGCGAAGTCGATGCCGACGCGCGGTCGGGTGGCGATGACCTCGACCGGCGGGGCAGACTCAAAAAACAGAGCCGCGCCGCGGGCGCACAGGTCCAGACCATGGTCGGCGCCGGTGATGGCCAGGGCCTGGCAGAGCTTGCCGGGGCCATCGGCCAGGATTTTATCCGGTTTGCCGCCCCGATTGGCCCGGATCTGCGCCAGGCCCTCGCTGGGCACGATCGCGCGGATTAACACCGCAGCCGCGAATCCGTCGCGCTCGCAGACGACATTCATCATCCAGTGCAGGCCGTAGTTCAGGTAGACGTAGGCGTGGCCGGGCGGCCCAAACAGGCGCTCGGTCCGCGCCGTCCGCCCAACGCGGGCATGGCAGGCCCGATCGGCCTCCCCGACATAGGCCTCGGTCTCGGCGATCAGACCGGCCAACCGGCGGCCGTCGACGACATGCACCAGGCGTTTTCCGAGTAACTCGCGGGCCACCTCCACCGTGGGGCGATCAAAGAAGGCGCGCGTCAGACGGGGCATGGGGCGTATGGTAACCGGATTCGGGCGGGGAGCACACACTACACGCTCTCAACTCTACGGTTACAATCTCGGGGTCGGTCGGCCAAAAGCGGCCTGACAGAAAGCGAAGGTGGACGTGAAGAGCATGGCCGTGTATTGCGGCGCGTCGGGTGGCAAGAGCGACGGCTATATGCAGGCCGCGCGAGCCTTTGGGCAATTGCTGGCCGAGGAGCGCATTGACGTGATCTACGGGGGCGGCAAGGTCGGGCTGATGGGCGCGGTCGCCGATGGGGCCCTGGCGGCGGGCGGCCGCGTGATCGGCATCATCCCGCGCGGGTTGTTCGAGCGCGAGGTCGGGCACACCGGCGTGACCGAGCTGCGGGTGGTCGAGTCGATGCACGACCGCAAGGCCATGATGGCCGAGCTGGCCGATGGCATCGTCGCGCTCCCGGGCGGCTATGGCACGCTGGATGAGTTGTGCGAGATGATCACCTGGGCGCAACTTGGCCTGCACAGCAAACCGATCGCGCTGCTCAACCATGCCGGTTATTTCGACCCGCTCCTGGCGATGTTCGATCACGCCCTGGCCGAGGGGTTCATCCCGCCGGCCTTCCGGGCGCTTGTCATGGACGCGCCCGAGCCGGGCCTGTTGCTCGAGCGCATGCGCGCACACACGCCCAGCAACCTGGCGCGCTGGTCCAACGGACTGCGCGGCTGAGTCGCGACGCGGTCAACCACGGGGGGAAACGTGAACCTGCTTTTTGCCTGGCTTGTGGGTGCGGCTATCGTCTGGGTCGCTGTGACGCTGTTGTGGCTGGTCAGCGTGCTGCTGACCGACGCCAGCATCGTTGACTCGTTTTGGGGATTGGGCTTCGCCCTGGCCGCGACCGGCTACGCCCTGGTCGGCGGCGGCGATCCGGCGCGGATCGCGCTGGTGCTGGCCCTGGTCTGGGTCTGGGGCGGCCGGCTCGGCCTGTACATCTTTACACGCAACTACGGCCGCGGTGAGGATCCGCGCTATCAGGCCTTTCGCGAGCACTATGGCCGTGAGCGGTACTGGTGGTTCAGTTACTTCCAGGTCTTTCTGCTGCAGGGCGCGCTGATCGTCTTGATCTCGGCGCCGCTGGTGCTGGCCATGACACAGACCGCGCCGCTGGGGCTCTGGGATATTCTGGGCGCCGTGCTTTGGGGGATCGGCTTCGGCTTTGAGGCCGTCGGCGACGCCCAGTTGGCGCGCTTCAAGGCAGACCCGGCCAATCGCGGCCGGGTGCTGGATCACGGGCTCTGGCGCTACACGCGCCATCCAAACTACTTTGGCAACGCCTGTCTGTGGTGGGGCTTCTTCGTCATCGCGTGCGCGGTGCCGTGGGGCGTCGCGACGTTTCCGGCGCCGCTGGCGATGACCTGGCTGCTGCTGCGCGTATCGGGCGTTGCCCTGACCGAGCGCAACATGAGCACGCGACCCGGCTACGCGGAGTACGTCGCGCGCACGTCGGCTTTCGTCCCCTGGCCGCCGCGTCGTCCCTAGCAGCGTCGCTACACTTAATCACCCAATCACTGGAGTTGTGTTATGGAATATCGTGAGTTAGGCCGTACCGGCTATCGGGTCTCGACCATCAGTTTCGGCGCCTGGGCCATCGGCGGCACCTGGGGCGAGGTGGACGACTCCGAGTCGCTGGCCGCGCTGCATCGCGCGCTCGATCGCGGCGTCAACTTCTTCGACACCGCCGACGTGTACGGCGACGGCCGAAGCGAAAGGTTATTGGCCCGGCTGCGGCGCGAACGCAGCGAATCCTTTTATGTGGCCACCAAGGCCGGCCGCCGCCTCAACCCACATAGCGCCGCGGGGTACAACCGTGAGAACCTGACGGCCTTCGTCGAGCGCAGCCTGCGCAACCTGGAGGTCGAGGCGCTCGACCTGGTGCAACTGCATTGTCCGCCGACCGACGTGTATTACCACCCCGAAGTCTTCGGCGTCCTGGATGACCTGGTGCAGGCCGGCAAGCTCCGCAGCTATGGCGTGAGCGTCGAGCGCGTGGAAGAGGCGCTCAAGGCGATCGAGTACCCTGGGGTGCAGTCGGTGCAAATCATCTTCAATATCTTTCGCCAGCGCCCGCGCGAACTGTTTTTCGCCGAGGCGCAGCGTCGGCGGGTTGGGATCCTGGCGCGGCTGCCGCTGTCGTCGGGCATGCTCGCTGGAAAAATGACGCGCAGCACCGCCTTTGCCACAGACGACCATCGTGCCTTCAATCGCGAGGGCGCGGCCTTCGACAAGGGCGAGACGTTCTCGGGCCTGGATTACGAGACTGGTTTGAAGGCGGTCGAGGCGCTGCGCCCCCTGGTGCCGGCCGGCGTGTCGATGGCGCAAATGGCCTTGCGCTGGATCCTGGCCTTCCCGGCTGTGACCTGCGCGATCCCGGGCGCCAAACGCCCGGCCCAGGTCGACGAAAACGTGGCGGCGGCCGACCTGGCGCCGCTGTCGGATCCGACCCTGCAGGCCATCGACGCGATCTACAGCGCCCAGGTACGACCCTCCGTGCACCACGCCTGGTAAGCCGGCAGACCAACTGACCTCGAACCGGCGTCGTGGAGCTTTCACGACGCCGGTTTGCATGAGCCAGGAATCAGCGGCGGATGAGCAGGACGAGCAGCGCTCCGAGCAGTAGGGCGGCGCCGGCCCAGCCCAGCGGCCTCAAGCTCTCGTGAAAGATCAGGGCCGCCAGGATCGCCGAGGTGAGCGGCTCGAGCAACGTCAGGATGCTCGCGATCGTCGGCGGCACCGTTCGCAGGGCGTGCAGGAAGAGCCAGTACGCCAGGGCGGTCGGCACCAGGCCGAGGTACACCAGCAGCGCCCAACCCTCGGCCGGGTAGTTGAGCGTCAACCCCCCCGCCAGGGCGATCGGCAGGAGCAAGGCCGCGCCGATCGCAAAACCCAGCGTGATCGGCTGGAGCGGATGATAGCGATCGGCCAGGGCGCGGCTGAACAGCGTCAGGATCGCATACCCGAGCCCGGAGCCGAGCGCGAACAGCAGACCGGCCAAGGTCTCTCCGTCGGCCCGCGCCTCGACCGGCTCCTGCAGCGCGAGCAGGGTCGTGCCCGCGATCGCGGCCATCAGCGCGATCACGATGCGGGGCGTCAGTTTCTCCTTGAACAGGATCGCGCTCAGTACGGCGACCATGATCGGCGCAGAGCAAATCGTGACGATCACGGCGATCGTCACGCCCAAACGCGGGATGGCGGCGAAGTAGCAGGCCTGATAGATCGCCATCATTGCGCCCAGCCCTGCCACGAGGGCGAGGTCGCGCCCGGCCCGAGGCGTGACGCCGGCCCGCGGCTGCCAGGATGTCGACCCGAGTGTGCGGAACGTGAGCAGGGCCAGCACCGGCACCGAAAACGCCAGGCGGTAGAAGCCGATCGAAAGCGGATCGGTTGACGACACACTGTAGATACCGCGCGTGGCGACACCGACGGTGCCCCACAAGACCGCGCAGCCGAGCACCATGAAGGTGCCCCACGAAGTTGTTTGAAGTTTCATGTCAGTACGAGTGGCGACTCCACGCGTCGCCCCAGGACGGTCACCTGGACCGTGGCCCAGGCGATGCTTTGGTTGCAAAAGACTCGACGGTACGACGGCGTGGAGGCGCGTTCACACGCACCGCGGACCCGATGGGAGCGGTGGGGCATCAACACGACAGCGCACGCTTAGCGCGTGGCCGGAGGGGGGAGGACGCCGGTCTGTTCAGGCATGGGCGCGAGTGTATCCGAGGTGCGGTCGCCCTGCAATGGTTAGATTTCGCGCTCGATTTCTTTGAATGGCCGTTTTGAATTGCCTTGTTTTCCCGAAAATGACGGGTGGACCTGTCAGGTCGAAGGTAAGAGTCGCCCCTCACGCCCGCTGGCGCACGGCCTCATACAACAGCAGCGCCGCCGAGGCCGAGACGTTGAGCGAGTTGACGCGACCGACCATCGGGATGCGCACCGCGAGATCGGCGCGCGCCAGGAAGTCGTCGCTCAGGCCCGTGTCCTCGGCGCCGACGGCGATCGCAACCGGCCCGCGCAGGTCGACGTCGGTGTAACGCTGCGTCGCAGCCGGCGTGGCCGCCACGATCCGCAGACCGCGCGCCTTGAGCCAGTCCACCACAACCGCGGTCGGCGCTACCGCGAGCGGCACGCTGAACACAGCGCCGCGGCTGGCACGCACCACGTTCGGGTTGTTGACGTCCGTGATCGCGTCGCACACGATCAAGGCGTGCGCGCCGGCGGCGTCGGCCGTCCGCAGCATCGCGCCCAGGTTGCCCGGCTTCTCGATCGCCTCGCACACCAGGACGAGCGGCGTCTCCGGTAGGCGGAGCGACTCGAGCGTCGGGCGCAAGGCCGGCGCGACGACCAGCCAACCATCCGGGTTTTCCTGATAGGCAAGTTTGGCAAACACTACCGGGCTGACCTCGGCGATCGCGATGCCGGCGCGTTCGATTCTGGCCCGCAACTCGGGTTGCCGGGCAAAGCGCGGGAGCTCGGGGCACAGCCACGCGCTTTGGAGGGCGACGCCGGCCTCCAGGGCCAGCGCGACCTCGTCGCCGCCCTCGATCAGGGTCAGGCCCTCGGCGTCGCGCGTACGCCGGTCGCGGAGCTTGACCAGGTGCTTGATCTGCGGGTTCTGGGTGCTCGTAATCTGCATCGACGCGGATTGTACCGGCACAAGCCCAAAGGCGTTGAGGCGATCTCAGGAAAAACGCGGGCGAGGGAAGGGATGATATCCGTCAGTGCACGGGAGCGGCAAGCCGGGTAAACTTATTGCGAGCATGACGATCAACAAAAGAGTGTCGTACGGACTCCTGACGGTGCTGGGCCTGGCCGTTGGGGTGTTCGGCGCACTGACCCTTTACCGCCGGTTCACCGGCCCCGTGACGGTTCGTCTGGAGACCCAGCTGGACCCGACCCTGCCGTTCCAGGTGGAGATGATTCCGCCGACGATGGACGTGCAGCCCGGGGAAGTGGTCAACGTCATCTACCGTGTGCGCAACACCAGCGCGGGTCCGCAGCAGGCCGAGGGCCGGGTCGAGATTGCGCCCGGTTCGGCTGTCGATCAGATCCGCGTCTACCTGACCGAGTGCGGGGGCCTGAACACCTACGGCGCCGACTCCAGCGCCGATTACTACGTGACCTTCAAGGTCGAGCCGGCCGGGCTGTTTGGGGCCGACACTCTGACCATCCGGCATGTGTTTGAACAGGGCGGGGCTGCACCATGAACCGGCAGCTCTGGCATCGCCTGCTCGCGACTGTGCTGGCCGGGCTGTTGCTGATCGCGCAGCCGGGGCCGTGCCCGTGCTGGCTGTACACGCTGTGGCGGATCGACGCCGCGCAGGCCGAACCGCACGCGGAGCATCGCGGACACGACGTGTCGCGCCAGGCGCCGCCCGGCGGCCGCGCGTCCAGCGACGGTGATACGCTGCGGTTTGGCGTCCAGCCGGCCCCGGTTCCGGCGTTGGTTGCAGGATTGCTCGAAACGCTGGCGCGTCGAACCATCCACTGGCGCTTGCTCTGTATATCCCCTGTGCAGGCGCCTTCCTGGCGGCCTGCGCTGGATCCGCCTCCGCCTCGCCTGATCGTTTGACATCCGCTGCCGCGGGCGCCGTTGGGCAGCCCGCTCTGGGTATTGCGCAAGCGAAAAGGGTCGTATGCATACACACTGGCGGACGCCGGCGCTCCTGATCGGGGGCGGCGTCCTGGTTGGTCTGGCTGTGATCGCCGGTCTGGCCTTCCTACAACCGAGCACGCACGTGTTCGCCGGGGTCGTTCAGCCTGAAGCCGCGCGTATTGCCGACTTTACGCTCGAAACGAGCCAGGCGCGCTCGGTGCCGCTGTCGAGTCTGCAGGGACGCTACGTGCTTGTGGCTTACGGATATACGTTCTGTCCGGATGTGTGTCCGGCGACTCTAGCGATGCTGAGCCGGGTGGTCGACTCGCTCGGCCCAGATCGCGACCGGGTCCTTGTCGTCTTCATCAGCATCGACCCCGAACGCGACACACCTGAGCGCATCGCCCAGTACGTGACGGGGTTTGACGAGGCCTTCATCGGCCTGAGCGGCACACCCGAGCAAATCGCGGCAGCGGCGCAACCTTTCAATGTCTCTTATACGCGCCGGGAGACGCCGGGCTCGGCCGCCGGGTACCTGATGAACCATTCGGCGTTCACGTACCTGCTCGACCCCGCGGGGCGCTGGCGTGTGACGTATCCATACGGCATCGACGCCGATGCCATCGTGCAGGATCTTCGTTATCTGTTCGGCCAGGCGCCGAACCCGTGACGAGATCCGGTTCTACACACTGACATTCGCTGTGCGGGCCCTGTGTTCCGCGCAGCTGGGGGAGACTTTCGATGAACAAGTTTATGCACTGGATGACGGCCGCCCTGGTTGCGGCGGCGCTTTCGATCTCGGCCTGTCAGCCGGCCATGTCGGGCGGGCATGCCGGCGGTGACATGGGCGGGATGGAAATGGGCGGCGGCCCCAATGAAGGCAAGGTGGCGGCCACGGTCGGGGGGATCGAGATCGTCGATCCATGGGCCCGCGCGGCGGCGATGGAGGGTGGCAACAGCGCGATCTATATGGTGCTGAAGAACACGTCAGGGACAGCCGACAAGCTCGTGGCCGCGAGCGGGGAGGTGGCCGCGGCGATCGAGATCCATGAGACCAAGATGGACAACGGCGTCATGCAGATGCAGCCGGTGGAGGGCGGCCTCGAAGTCCCGGCCAACGGGAGCGTCGAGCTCAAGCCCGGCGGCTATCACGTCATGCTGATCGGACTGACGAAGGTGCTCAAGGCCGGCGAGACCGTCACGGTCAAGCTCACCTTCGAGTCGGGCGCCAGCGTCGACCTGACCGTTCCCGTGATGGAACCCAAGTAAGCGACGGGGTTGAACAAAGGAGGGGCGCAGTCGCGCCCCTCCTTTTTCTTATCTTGAGGGACCGTCCCCTTCCGCCCACAGGGACGAAAGCTCGGTCATCCGGGTCCGGTTAGCCCCCATATCGCCCACCCCCAGGCGCGAAGCCGAGCGGAAGTGGATCTGCTTGGCACCGTCATCGAAAGCAAATTCGACGTCATCGATATAGCCCATCGCCGGCGAGCGGAATTCGACATGCAGGTAGCCCCGCGTATCGGTGAGCACCTGTGTGCGTGGCAGACTCGCGATGATCTCACGCAGGTGCGTCTGCGCATCGTCGAGTGACGTGGTGTACACCAGCGGCGTCATGCGCTGGCTCTCGAGCCCACGCTGTGTGGTGACGCAGTTGGGTGTGCCGGGGCAGGGCGCCAGCTGGCCATCGGCTCCGAGGCCAAGGTTGTTGGGGCGGGGTGCGCTGGCCGCCCACATCCGCAAGGCGACAAATCCGCCTCCCACAAGGACGATCAGAGCGATCGCGACGGTGATCAACAGGTTCTGCATGAGCGTTCTCTTTTTCATCGGGTCTCAGGTGGCGCGGGGTGACTCGCCCGCATGCCACTGCGCGAACTGTAACAGGTCGGGGCGACAGGATCCCGAATTGCCCATGAGAACTCGATGAGACGCGCCCTGGACCAAGCGCTTTGCCAACCCTGGGCCGCCAAGGTTAGGGCTGCGTTGCGCTCCTGGAAAATCGACCTACAATCGGCGGGTCTTCGCTAACCGGAGGTCTTATGCTGCAACCCATCCATCAATCCGTTGTGCGCTGGCTCGGCGCGGCCGCCCTGGTGGCGGCGCTCATCTTCGCCGGCGGACAGACCGTCCAGGCGGCCCCGGCGGCCCAACAGGCCACGGCCACGCCGACGTTGGCCGCGACCGCCACCCTGGCGGCGCCGGCCGGCTTCATCGCCGTGGTCGTCAAGTCGGGCGAAACCCTGGTGACGTTCGTCAATCGCTATAAGGTGTCGGCCCAGGCGATCATCGCCGCGAACCCGGCCCTACAGAGTGATCCGAACTTGCTCTACGTCGGGCAGGTGCTGTTGATCCCGACTTCGGCGGCGCCGGCCGCGGCGACGGCTGTGCCTGTCATCGGCACATCGCCGACGCCAACCCTGGTCGCGCCGGGCGGATACATCGCCGTGAAGGTCCAAAACGGCGAAACCCTGGTGACCTTCGTGAATCGGTACAAGGTCTCGGCCCAGGCGATCATCGCTGCCAACCCGGCCTTGCAGAAGGATCCCAATCTGCTGCAGGTTGGGCAGGTGCTGTTGATCCCGGTGTCCGTGCCGACCACGGCGGCGACGGCATTACCGACCACGGTGGCGGCAACCGCCGCCCCGAGCTCGGGCGGCTTCATCGAGGTCGTGGTGCAGCCGGGCGACACGCTGTTGACGTACGTCAATCGCTACGGCGTGTCGGCGGCCGCGATCATCACGGCCAACCCGTCTATTCAGCGTGACCCGAACCTGCTCCAGATCGGCCAACGCCTGCGGATCCCGCAGGTGGCGCCGGCCGCGACCCGTGGCGCGGCCACCGCGGTCCCGGCCGCCACTTCGGTCGCGGCCAAGACGGCCACGCCGTCGGTGTCGGTCTCGCTGCCCGTGCCGCCCCCTGTGGCTAACGCACAGCAGATCACGCTGCGGGCCGGTGAGAGCCTGTTGACGATCTCGCAGCGCTATGGCGTGTCGGCCGGCGCGTTGCTGAAGGTCAACCCGCAGCTCGGCGACTCGAGTAGCCTGGTCTACCCCGGCCAGAAGATCAACGTGCCGGTGGCGCGTTCGACCACGCCCAGCCGCACGACGCCGTTCTACTACACCCTGGTCTCGGGCGACACCTTGAACTTCCTGGGTGAGCGCTTCGAGATGTCGGCGCTCACGATCGCGGCCGCCAACCCCGGAACGACGTTCAACGTCGGCACCGAGATCCTGATCCCGGCCGGCCCGCACCTGGTCATCGTCAAGGCCGGCGATGAGCTGCGCTTCATCGCGGCCCGCTACGGCGTGACGGCTGACTTCCTGTTGACCGGGAACAGCCTGCCGAACCCCGACAAGATCTACCCCGGGCAGCTGATCTTCATCCCGATCCAATACGACAAGGCGCCCCTGGCATTCAACTGAGCCGGGTTGTCGCTAAAACGAGAGAGGCCGGGCGTCGCCCGGCCTCTCTCGTTTTAAGCAGTGCTTCGGTCAGGATTGGATCGCCAGTTGCCCGCAGCCGGCGGCGACGTCGATGCCGCGGCGGACGCGGACCGTGCAGGCCAGACCGTGGGCCTCGAGCGCGGCGCTGAAGCGCGCCACGCGTTCGCGGGTCGATGCCTGACCCTCGTAGCCGGTGGTCGGGTTGAGCGGGATAACGTTGACGTGGCACAGCAGCCCGGCGGCGCGTTTGGCCAGGGCCTCAGCCTGTTCGGGCGTATCGTTGACGCCGGCGATCAGGGCCCATTCGAACGTGATTCGGCGGTGGGTGGTCGTGGTGTAGTAGCGCGCGGCGGCGAAGACCTCGTCGAGCGGGTAGCGCTTGTTGACCGGCAGCAGCGAGGCTCTGAGCTCATCGGTGGCGCCGTGCAACGAGATCGCCAGGTTCACCTGCCGGCGCTCGTCCGCAAAGCGCCGGATGGCGGGCGCGAGCCCGACCGTCGAGATCGTGATCCGACGGGCGCCGAAGTTGAAGCCGTCGGGATCGTTGAGGGTGTCGCAGGCGGCCAGGGTCGCCTCGTAGTTGTGGAGCGGCTCGCCCATGCCCATCACGACGATGTTGGTGAGCCGGTCGTCTTTGGCGCGCAGCTCACGCGCAAACCACAGCACCTGCGCCACGATCTCGCCGGCCTCCAGATGACGCTGAAAGCCCATTTGCCCGGTCGCGCAGAACACACAACCCATGGCGCAGCCCGCCTGGGACGAGATGCAGGTCGTGCGTCGCCTGGCGTAGCCCATCAGCACTGCTTCGATCGCACGCGCATCGGGCATGCGAAACAGGATCTTGCGGGTCTGGCCATCGCTCGAGCGCGCCTCGTTGGCGGGCGTCAGGCCGCCGAACACGAAGCTCTCGGCCAGGCGCTCGCGCAGCGGCCGGGGCAGGGTGGTCATCGCGCCGGCGTCGGGCGCGAGCTCTTGATACAGGGCTTTCCAGATCTGGTCGGACCGGTAACCCGGCTCGCCCCAGGTCGCGATTCGCTCGCGCAGCTCAGCGCGGGTCAGGTTGTAGATGTTTTCGGGCACAAGGGAATCTTATCATCAGACGTCCAACGGCACTCTTCTGCGACCTGGGCGCCCCGGGCTGCTCGGCCCTCGCGCGGTGGCACGCGAGCCTGACAGGAGATCCTTCGGGCCCGTGCCCTCGGCGTCATGACCCGAGTGTCTCGGGCCCTCTGGATGGCACAGACGACGAGGCGCGATGCCGCGCATACCGACACGGAGGACGAGCGGTCGATGCCTGGTGTGAAACCCTCCACAAGCCGCGAACTCCGTGCGGCCCATGTCATCCAGAGAGTGGATGGGCGGTGCCCAAACGGCGGGCGAGAAACTGCGGGAGGTCTGTGTTTCGCTGAGACCCGGTGGCGCGCTCGTAAGGGCGGCGCTTGTCGCCGCCCTGTGGGTCGTGGCGAGCGCCGGACAGGCAACGCCTACTCAGGGCCGGCACTCCATCGACCGCAGAGTCGAGCACGTTTTGTTTCTCAGTAGCGCCCCAGACGCCTTGTGGGCCGGGCAGGGTGAGGGCGCGCAGGATCTCCCTTCAGGCGCCCTGGGCTGCTGAGATGTCCCGGTCAGGATGTGTTTCAGGAGACACGAACGGACAAGAGTCTGGGGGGCTGAGCCGCCCAAAAAACTCCCGAGGCGGTACGCCCGGCGCCTTCAGGAGATGCCGAGTTCGCGCAGGCGTTTCTCGGCCTTGGCGCGCAAGACGGGGTCGGAGGCCAGTTGGGCCGCCGCGCGAAAATCGGCGCAGGCCTCGTGCGCGCGCCGTAGATCGGCCAGGATCAGGCCACGGCGATAGAGCAACCGGGCCGAGCGCGGCTCCTGACGCAGCGCGTCCGTGATGTCGGCCAGAGCGGCGGTCGGGTCGCCGCCGACCTGCTGGATCTCAGCCCGGTGCATGCGCGCGGTCACCGCGTCCGGATTGCGTTCGAGCGCCTCGCTGAAGTCGCGCAGGGCCGCCGAATAGGCATCCTGGCCCTGATGGATCTCGCCGCGCAGGACGACCAGGCCCGGATCGAGCGGAGCGAGCGAGATGGCGCGCTCGACGCTCAGCAGGGCCTGCTCGAATTCCTGCAGCTTGAGGTAGATGCGGGCCTGCAGGGCATAACAGCGCTCCGCCAGCCGCGGCTCGCGTTCGCCCAGGAGCTCGAGATCCTGCACCAGGCGGCGCGAGTGGGCGCGGTCAGGCCGTTGCGCTTCGGGTCCGTCAAAGCGCGCAATCACGGCCTCCACGTCGTACAGAAATCGATCGTCGGGCCACATGGGCTTTCGACCGGCGCCGGAACTGCCACCCTGCAACATGGCGTTATTGTAAGGCAGGTTCGACCAGCGCTGCGAGCGCGGACGGGTTGGCGATTGTGGGCGAGAACGCGCCCTCGCAGCCGGATCAGCCGGCGTTCAACCAATCGGTCAATTCGCGGATATCGGTCATCACCAGGCTCGGCTGGGCCGGGCCGGTCGCCAGGTCTGCCCGGGTCGAAACGCCGGAGAGCACCAGGACGCTGGCCATGCCGGCCCGGACGGCGCCCAGGATATCGGTGTCGAGCCGATCGCCGACGGCCAGGGCTGTCGCCGGCGTAATCCCCAGGTGCGCGAGTGTTAGCTGATACATGGTGGGCTCGGGCTTGCCGATGATCTCGGGCGTCAACCCGGTCGCGGCGGTCAGCGCCGCCAGGATGGCTCCGTTGCCGTGGGTGGTGCCATGCTCGGAGGGGACGGTCAGATCCGGATTGGTGCCGACAAAGGTCGCGCCGGCGCGCAGGTTGAGGGTGGCCGTCGCGAGTTTGTCCCAAGATAGCCCGCGATCCATGCCGACCACCACCACCGCGGCGCCGGTCTCATACAGGCCCAGCAGCTCGAAACCGGCGTTTTCCATAGCCCGTCGGATTCCATCGCCGCCGAGGACGAAGGCCTTGCGGCTGGGCCAGGGTCGGGCCGACAGCACCTCGGCCGTGGCCACGGCTGAGGTCATGACTTCGGCCTCGGCGACGTCGACGCCGAACCCGGCCAGCTTGGCCACGTACTGGGCTGGGGTCTGGCTGGCGTTGTTGGTGGCGAGCACCACCTTCAGCCCACGACGCCGGATGGACTCGAAGAACGGAACCAGGCCGGGCAGGGCGCGATTGCCTTCCCAGAGCACACCATCCATGTCGACGATCAAGGCCTGGACATCAGCGGAAGCGAGCATGGTTCTCCTGGATCGGCAGCACCCGGACAAGAAGAGAGCCGCAGAGACGATCGTCCCTGCGGCTCACGGGTGTCTTCCTTCGGCGGGCCCTTACTTCTTCGAGCCGTTGAGCCGGGACCCGGCCTCGAGCGGCTGCATGACCTCGTCGATCACGCCCAGCCCGACCGCCTCGTCGGGCGTCATGTAGTAGTCGCGATCGGTATAGCGCCGGATCGACTCCACATCCATCTTGGTGTGGCGGACGAGCAACTGGTTGATGCGATCGCGCTGGCGCAGGATTTCCTTGGCCGCGATCTCGATGTCCGAGGCCTGGCCCTCCGCGCCGCCGAGCGGCTGGTGCATGTGGATCGTGGCATTCGGGAGCGCGTAGCGCCGGCCGGTCGCGCCCGTCAGCAGGATGGTGCCCATGCTGGCCGTCATGCCGACCGCGATCGTGCTCACCGGCGCCTCGATCAGGTGCATGGTGTCGTAGATCGCGTAGCCCGAGTTGATCACGCCGCCGGGCGAGTTGATGAACATCTGGATCTCGCGCTTGGGATCCTCGTGGTTCAGCCACAGCAGCTGGGCCACGATCAGGTTGGCGACCTGGTCGTTGATCGGCGTACCGAGGATGACGATGCGCTCCTTGAGCAGCAGCGAGAAGATATCGTAGGCGCGCTCGCCGCGGCCCGAGCTATCGATCACCATCGGGACCAAAGCAGTTGGGTTGATCATGTTCTGCGTTCCCTTTTCTAATGACAGACCGATGACGGTGTTCTGCGCCGGTCTGTCACCACTGCGCCGTCTTCGGTCGGTGTTACGCGTTTTCGCTCGATTGTTCGGCCGCCGGGCTCTCGGCCGGCGGTGCAGCCGGCGCGGGATCCGGAACGGTCTCGCCGCGCGCGATCGCCATCAGGCGCTGCATCGCGCGCTCGGTCAGCATGTCGACGGTCAGCGAGCGACGGGTGGCGTCGACGTTGAGCGCCTTGCGCATCTCGTCGGCGCGCTCGCCCCACATCGCGCTGAGCTGCTCGATGCGGCCGAGCACATCCTGCGGCTCAAGATCGATGCCCTCGAGCTCGACCAGCTTGCCGAGCACCAGTGCGCGCTTGAGGCGCTCCTCGGCGTTCGGCTTTTGCTCCTCGCGGAACGCCTCGCGGGTCTTCTTCTCGATCTTGAGGTAATCCTCAAGCGTCAGACCCTGATCGCGCAGGCGATGGTCGAGGTTGTGCAGGATGTCGTCCATCTCCTGCTCGAGCAGCACCGGCGGATACTTCACGCTGGCCGCGGTCACGACCTCGTTCAGTACCTTGTCGCCGTACTCGCGGTCCGACGTGCGCTTGGCCTGGTTCTCGAGATCCTGGCGCACCTTGGTGCGCAGGTCGTCGAGCGACTCGTACTCGCCCAGCGACTTGGCCAGATCATCGTTCCATTCCGGCAGCGTCTTGCTCTTGACTTCCTTGACAGTCACTTCCCAGTGCGCGGGCTGACCGCGCAGCGCCTCATTGGCGTAATCTTCGGGGAAGGCCAGGTCGAACTTCTTGGTCTCGCCGGTCTTCAGACCGACGACCTGATCCGCGAAGCCCTTCATCGGCCATTCGACTGTGACGTCGAGTTGCGTGCTGACGTCCTTGTCGGCCAGCAGGAAGTCCGAAGGGTTGAGGCCCTCGTTCAGGAAGCCGTTGATGTCGAGCGAGACCTGATCGCCCATCTGGGCGGCACGGTCGACGGGCTCGAGCACGGCCTGGCGCTCGCGCAGGCTATCGAGGACGCGGCCCTGCTCCTCATCCGACACGGCCGGGGCCGTGAAGTCGACCCGCACCGCGCGGTAATCGCCCAGCTCGACCTCGGGCTTGAGCGGCACGGTAAAGGTCAGCTCCATCGGGCTGAGCTGCAGGTTGGTCAACGCACCCGGCGCGTAGGCCTCGATCTTCTCTTGATCGAGCGCTTCCTCGTAGATCTTGGGGCCGAGCTCGTCGAGCGCGATCTCGTAGAGCGCCTGCTCGCCGAACTGGCGCCGCACAGCGGCCAGGGGCGCCTTGCCGGGGCGGAAGCCGGGCAGCGGGTAGCGCTTGCTCAGTTGCCGCGCGGCGCTTTCCAGCGCCGGCTTGACGCGTTCTTCCGAGACCTCCACCTTGAGCGTGAGGGTCCGGTCTTCATTGGGTTGGGAGTCGACCTTTAGCACTGTATCCTTCCGTCGCCCAAACCTGGGCCGAGTGTAGCATCGCCAAGATTGGCGGAGTATAAGATGCCATCCGGTTGGGCCTGCCCGTTCCGGCAGTCGCAACCAACAGATCCTGTGGGGAAGGAGGGAGTTGAACCCTCACGGGTTGCCCCGACGGATCCTAAGTCCGTTCTGTCTGCCAATTCCAGCACTTCCCCAGTGGCAGCAGACGATTATAACTTAAGGCAAAGAATGGCGAAAAACAGATTGCAGCACAGGTTCCCGGCTCTGCCGGGAACCTGTGCTGCAATCTGTTTTTCGCCCATTTGGTCTGTCTGTCGATGCTCCTCCTGACCGAAATTGCGTTGCTCGTCGCTGCGCCCATGCGCTAAGATTGGCCCATGTCCACTGCCGAATCCCAGTCGCCGCCGGCGGCGACAGCGCCTGGCGATCCCCCGCCAGGGCTGGCGCGCGAGCCGATCCGCGTCCTGGCGGTCGATGACGAGATCCGCAATCTAGAAGTGCTGCAGCTGGCGCTGACCGCGCCGGAGTTCGATTTGCGTGTCAGCGACGACAGTGAAGTCGCCCTGGGCCTGGCCCACGATCATCAGCCGCATGTCATCCTGCTGGATGTGGTCATGCCTGGTTTGGACGGCCTGGCGTTATGCCGGCAGATCAAGGCCGACGCACAACTGGGCTACGTTCCTATCGTTCTGATCACCGGCCTGCGCAGCAGCAAGGATCGTCTGCGCGGTCTCGAAGCCGGCGCCGACGAATTCATCTCGAAGCCGTTCGAGGCTGTCGAGCTGATGGCCCGCGTCCGCGCGCTGGCGCGCACCAAGCGCCTGTACGACGAGCTGCGCGCGCACAATCAGGATCTCGAGGAACGCGTCGTCGCGCGCACGGCCGAGCTCAGCGCCGCGATCCGCGAGTTGCAGGCCGGCGATCGCCTCAAGTCGGAATTTATCGCCAACGTATCGCACGAGTTGCGCACGCCGTTGTTGCACGTCAAGGGCACCGTGACCCTCCTGCGCGACGGCGCGCTGGGCGCACTCACAGGCGAACAGACCCGCGGGCTGGCCGTCGCCGGCGACGCCGTCGATCAACTCGAGCGCCTGGTGGCCGACATCGTCGACTTCGGAGACACGCACGCCGACACGGTCAGGCCACAGGCGCTCGCCGTCAACCGGCTGTGTGGCGCCGCCGCTCGCGCGGCCGGCTCGGCTGCCGAACGCCGTGGCTCAACGATCGACCTTCAAATCGATCCCGGCCTGCCCGAGGTGTGGGCTGACGAGGACGCGATCGTGCGCGCGCTCCGGCACCTGCTCGACAACGCGCTCAAGTTCGGGCCGCCCAAGGTTACGGTCTGGCTGGCCGCGACGCGCACGTTGGGCGGTGTCCGCTTCTCCGTCCGCGACCGTGGGCCAGGCATCCCGCCGGACGAACAGGTTCGGATCTTCGAACCCTTCTATCAAATCGACGGCTCGGAGACCCGGGCCGTGGGCGGCATGGGCCTGGGTCTGGCCCTGGTGCGACGCGTGCTCGACGCGCACCACGTCGGCATCTCGGTCGAGAGCACTCCGGGTGAGGGCGCCACGTTTTGGTTCGAACTTCCGTTGGCTGTCGACCAGATGTAGGCAGCGCGCGCGGGCTGCTGCCCTGGCGGCTCAAACGCTTGCGTTGTAAGCGCCGTCGCCGTTTGTGCACCGCCCGGCCCGCCGTCGGGATCAGCCTTTCAACGCCGCGCTCACGTGAGTCGGCAGGCCGTCGAGGCTGGCGCAGTTGTGCTCGATCGTGTAGGCGGCCAGGCCGTCCGGTCCCTTCTTCTCCGCCCACTCGGCCATGTGCTCACGGTGCCCCGCCAATTCGAAGAGCGGCACGCCAAACCCGCACGAGGTCTGCACGCGCGTGATGTCGGCGACGATGAATTGGCGCGCCGCCGGCGGCAGGGCGACCCGCGTAGCGAGTTCGTCCCAGCCCGCAGCGCCTGGCAACACCACGCGGCCGCGCCCATACAGGCGCACGATGTTGGGCGGCCCATCGAAGGCGCAGAACATGAACGTGATCCGGCCGTTCTCGAGCAGGTGGGCCGAGGTCTCGTTGCCGCTGCCGATCACGTCCAGATAGGCCACCCGATCGGGCCCGAGCACGCGAAAGCAGTCCAGCCCCTTGGGCGACAGATTGACGTGGCCGGCGGCGCTCAACGGCGCGCTGGCGACGAAAAAGAGGTGCTGGCGCTCGATGAAGGCGCGGATCGCGTCGGTGATGTGGGGATGAGTTTTGGCCATGGTGGGCTCAACTAAAGACATCGGGCGTGTCGGACATTTTCCGCGACACGCCCGATGTCTTTCCTGGTCGTCTGTTCAGGCGTACAACTCGCCGAACTTGGTGTGCAGGTAGCTCAGGTACGGCGCCACATCGATGCGATCGACGCCGAGCGTCAACTGCAGCAGCTCGCGCGGCGTGAACTTGCGCCCATGCTTGTGGATGTGCTCGCCCAACCAGGCGCGGAGCGGCGCGAAGTCGCCACGGCCGATGCGTTGTTCGACGTCGGGGACATCGCGCTGGATCGCGACCCACAGCTGGCTGGCCAGGATGCTGCCCAGGCTGTAGGTCGGGAAGTAGCCGAAGTAACCGGACGACCAGTGCACGTCCTGCAACACGCCCTGTGAATCGCTCGGCACGTCGACGCCGAGGTAACGGCGCATGCGATCGTTCCAGGCCGCGGGCAGATCGTCGAGGCTGAGCGTGCCGGCCACCAGCTCCTGCTCGAGCTCGAAGCGGATGACGATGTGCAGCGTGTACGTCACCTCGTCGGCCTCGATGCGGATGAGCGACGGCTGCACGCGATTGGCGGCCCGGTACAGGGCCTCGGCGTCGTAGCGCGTGAAGTGCTTGCGGAAGACGCGCTTGAGTCGCGGGTGGATCCAATGAATGAAGCCCCGGCTGCGCCCGACCAGGTTCTCCCACATGCGGCTCTGCGACTCGTGCCAGCCCAGCGACGTGCCGCGACAGAGCGGCGTGCGCTCGAGGGCCGGGTCGACCTGGTGCTCGTACAGGCCGTGTCCGAACTCGTGCAGGCTACCGAAGAACGCCGGCCCGAGCGTGTGCGGCTCGTACCGGGTGGTGATGCGGATGTCCTGAGTGGACGCGTTGCTGGCGAACGGATGCACCGTTGGGTCCAGCCGCCAGGCACGGGCATTGAAACCGAGCGGCTCCAGCACCGAGCGACACAACGTGGCCTGTTGGTCGGCCGGGAAGTCGCCCTTCAGGGCGCCGTCGTCGACGCGGTCGGCGTGCTCATGTACCAGCGTGATCAAATCGGCCAGCCCGTCACGGACCGACGAGAAGATCTCGGCCACCTCGGTCGTGGTGATGCCGTGCTCGTAGTCGTCGAGCAGGGCGTCATAGCGGCTCTGACCGGGATCACGCACGGCGTCGGCGTAGGCGCGCTTGAGATCGAGGGTCTCGGCCAGGCTCGGCTTGAAGGCCGCGTAATCGTTGGTGCGCCGGGCCTGGACCCACGCGCCGTTGGACAGGGCCGCCGCGCGCGCCATCGCGACGCGCAAATCGCCGGGGACGCGGCGTTCGCGCTGGTAGTCGTAGCGCGTGCGTCGGATCAAGGCGGCGGCATCGCTCTCGACCGGCTGGTTGGCTTCAAAATCGCGCAACGACTCGAGCAGGGCGCCGATCTCGTCCGCCGTGAACTTGTCGTGGGCGATCCGGTTGACTGTGGCGATCTGCTCGGCCCGGACGGCGGCGCCGCCGGGGGCCATCATCGTGCGCTGATCCCAGTTGAGCACCCAGCCGATCTTGTTCAGGTCGTGGATTTCGCTGAGACGCTCGCGCAGTTGCGTGTAAGGTGCGGGTAAGTCGCTCATCCGTTCAGTATAGCACCGGGTTTCTGCTAAAATCATCTCTACAGACGGAGGCAGGCCACACACGCCGAACCTCCGTCTGCAATCTTTTCCTGGCAGTGAGGTGAGCGTTGGGACGTCTGGTGAAGCCCGATAACGTCGGCAAGACCCGTGAGCGCCTGATGAAGGCGATGACCCTGACCTTGCGGGGCCTGGCCACCCGCGCCAGCCTCGACGAGACGGCGCGTGATATGGCCGCCTTCCTGGCGTTGGCGTTGATCGAGATCAACGAGACGATCGACGTCACCTGCGCGGCCTGGGAGAAGCGCGACTACTGGTTGAAGGCCGATCAGTTCCGTCGGGATTGGATGTGGGCCCTCCCGGCGGCCGGCAAGTTCGAGGCCGTCGTGCTCGGCGACCGCTGGCAGGAACTGCCCGGTTTGATGGCCGAGCTGTCTACCCGGCTCGACAAAGTCGTGTTGCCGAAGCGCAATACCCTGGGTGAGCCCTGGATCGGCGCCTATGCGGCCCTGCGTGAGAAACGCGGCCTCGAGAAGACGTACACCGTTCGGTAAGAGACGGGACCCTTCACGGCGGCCCGGCGCGCCGTATTCGCTAAGCGGGATGTTGCCATGACCGATTCCAGCCTGGCTCTGATTGTCGAAGACGACCCCGATCTGGCCGAGATCTTCAGCGAGGCGCTGCGCTTTGGCGGTTTCCAGGTCGAGGCGCTGGGCAACGGCGCCGATGCGTTGCAGCGGCTGAAGGAGATCGTGCCGAGTGTGATCGTCCTCGACATGCATCTGCCCGGGGCCTCAGGCGTCGAGATCCTGCGCCAGGTGCGCGCCGATTCGCGCCTCGAGACCACGCGTGTGATCGCCTCGACCGCCGATGCGCGGCTGGCCGAGACTCTCGAAGAGACCGCCGATCTCGTGTTGGTCAAACCGATCAGCTTCACACAGTTGCGCGATCTGGCGGTCCGCCTCAAGCGCTGAGCATGCACGCTGACCCTGGAGCGGCCACGACGCGCCCCGGGCCTGTTCGGACGCGGCGAGGCCCGGCCACAGCCCCGTAGGCCAGCGGCACCGGCCCGGTGGGCCCGTTACTTCGTTTGCAGGACCCAATCCAACGCGACGTTGATATCCGGCCAGACGTGATCGGCGATCTCGCCGAGGGTCTTGGCCCGGGGTGAGCCGGTCGGCGCGATGCCATGCCGCGTCAACGTCAGGCCGAGCCCATGCTCGTTGAGCAAAGCGACCGAGCGGGTCACGGCTCGCAGACTGCTGGCGGAATCCTCGAAGACGTGCACGTCATCGCCTGCGACGCGCAGCAGCGGCTCCGAGACCGGTCCGCCGGCGTCCACGCGGATCGCAGCCTCGATCGACTCGAATTCCTTCCCGGTGCGCGCGGCCGCCATGGCGGCCAGCGAGTGCACGCGCGCCGGCTTGACCAGCGCTTCGGGGGGCAGTCCCTGTTGGTCGCCGACGTATTGCAGCTTGCCGACGGCGATGACCGGGATGTCCTCGAGACCGACGAGCTTCAGGGCCGCCTCGGCCTCCGGCGTGTACCCAAGCGGCCGATCCGGCGCTTCGCGGGGCGGCCGGCTCGGCCGGGCCGTGTACAGGCTCATCCCCAGAGTCCCCGCCCGCCAACCCTCAAGCAACGTTTCGCGCTGGCGCTCGGCCAGGAACGGCCGATCCGCCGTCTCGAGCAGGGACTCGGCTTCGATGTGCGGCTCCAGGCCGTAACTCTTGCGATAGGCATCGGCCCCGACCGCCAGGGCCTGCACGACTTGCATGGCGGGCCCCTTGGTGATGTCGTAACAATGGCCGAGCAATTCTTTGAGCACCGGCGTCAGGCTCGGGCCGAAAGGCTCGTCCTGGACTTCCTCGAGAAAACGCTCGAGCATGGCCAGCGAAGGCCGTTGGCCGGGCAGGGTGATGGCGCTGGCCCGCGCCACCGCGGCGAAGTCGGGCCGCGGCATCGTCACTGGTTGAGCGGCCAGCGCGGCGGCCAACGCCCAATACGTTTCGGGGATCGGGCCCGCCACCGGAGCGAACCGGAACCGATCGACCAGGAGCCGCGCCACAGCGATCGCACACGACTCCCACTCCACGGTCACGGCGGCGGTTTCAAACTCGTCGACATCGGCCTGGGTCAAAGCGTGTCCGTCGAGGCCCAGCCCGGTTGCCAGCAGCCCCACGGCGCGCTGCAAACCGAGGTGGTATGCCCGATGGTGAACGAGCACACCGTCGACGTCAAAGAGAAAGAGCTTCATGGGTCTCCGTCTGAATATCCGGGCTGGGGCCGGCGCCGTAACTTTTGCCGCCCAACGGCGACAAAAGGTCAGGACCGCTCGAGGAGGTCCGATCTCGGCCGCGCTGAGGTCAGGCCTGGTTCGGGGTGGACCCGACGCAGTGGGCAGGCACGCGTTGTCCGCGGCCGGAATCTAAGCCTGACAACTCGCCCGTGCACACCCCGGTGCATTTGGCCATCCGCCCCGATAACGGGGCGATTATAATGGAGTGTCCGCACACTTCCGGGCCCCATTGCCCGACAGAGGAGAACCCGTGGCTAACCCAGAAATCGATCGCCAGGCGATCAATACCATCCGCTTCCTTGCGGCTGACGCCGTCCAACACGCCAATTCGGGGCATCCAGGCCTGCCGATGGGCGCCGCGGCCATGGCCTATGCCTTGTGGGACAAGTTTCTGACCCACAACCCCAAGGATCCGAATTGGGCCAACCGCGACCGATTCATCCTTTCGGCCGGCCATGGCTCGATGCTGCTGTATGCCTTGCTGCACCTGACGGGCTATGACGTCTCGCTGGACGAAGTCAAACGTTTCCGGCAGTGGGGCAGCCGCACGCCGGGCCATCCCGAGGTGGGGCTGACGCCGGGCGTCGAAATGACGACCGGGCCGCTCGGTCAGGGCCTGGCGACCGCGGTCGGTTTCGCGCTGGCGGAGGCGCATCTGGCCGCGACCTTCAACCGGCCGGGGCACGATGTCATCAATCATTACACCTACGTCCTCGCCTCCGACGGCGATTTGATGGAAGGTGTGACGGCTGAAGCCTGTTCGTTGGCCGGGCACCTCAAACTCGGCAAGCTGATCGTGTTGTACGACGACAACGCGATCTCGCTGGCCGGCACGAACTCGTTGTCGTTCTCCGAGGATGTCGGCAAGCGCTACGCCGCCTATGGCTGGCACGTCCAACACGTCGTCGACGGCAATGACCCGGCGGCGGTGGGGCGCGCGCTCAAGAAGGCGCAGCGCGTGACCGATAAGCCGTCGCTCATCGCGGTGCGCACGATCATCGGCTTCGGCGCCCCGCACAAGCAGGGCACCTCCGAGGCGCACGGCTCGCCGCTCGGCCCGGACGAACTCAAGGCGGCCAAGGCCAACCTGGGCTGGCCGGACGAGATGTTCCATCTGCCGGAAGCTGCAGTCGATCATCTGCGCAAGGCCGTGCGGCGCGGGCGCAAGGCGCAAAAGGCCTGGCAGGCCGCTTTCGATGCCTACGCTCAGGCCCATCCCGAGCTGGCGGCCGAGTTGAACCGACGCCTGGCGGGCGATCTGCCGGCAGGTTGGGTTGAAGCGATCCCGAGCTTCGCGGCCGACCCGAAGGGCGTGGCCACGCGCAAGGCCGGCGAGACCGTCCTCAATGCGCTGGGCACGGTGCTGCCGGAGTTGATCGGCGGCTCGGCCGACTTGAACCCTTCCACGTTCACAGTGCTCAAGGGCGCGGGCGATTTCCAGAGCCCGACGCTGTCGCAGGAGGGCGTGCAAGGCGCCTCGGGCGGGGTCTGGGGCTATGACGGCCGCAACCTGCATTTTGGTGTGCGCGAGCACGCCATGGGCGCCATCGTCAACGGCCTGGCGCTGCACGGCGGCTCGATCCCCTACGGCGCGACCTTCCTGATGTTTGCCGACTACATGCGCGGCGCGGTCCGGCTCTCGGCCCTGATGGAGCTGGGCAGCGTCTGGGTCTTCACCCACGACAGCATCGGCGTCGGCGAAGACGGCCCGACCCATCAACCGGTCGAGCACTACGCGGCCCTGCGCGCGATCCCCCATGCGCTCTTCATCCGGCCGGGCGATGCCAACGAGACGGCCTGGGCCTGGCGGATCGCGATCGAGAACCGCGGGCGCCCGACCATCCTGTCGCTGACGCGCCAGAACCTGCCCGTGCTGGATCGGGCTGTGTATGCCCCGGCCGAGGGCACGGCGCGCGGCGGCTATGTCCTCAACCCGGACGTGGCCGACCCGCAGGTGCTGTTGCTCGCGACCGGGTCGGAGCTGGCGCTGGTCGTGGCAGCCGAGAAGGTACTGGCCGAGCGCGGCGTGCGCGCCCGGATCGTGTCGCTTCCGTGCTGGGCGCTGTTCGAGGAGCAATCGATCGCGTACCGCGAGTCGGTGTTGCCGCCAACCGTGACGGCGCGCGTCGCGGTCGAGGCCGGCGTCTCGCTGGGCTGGCACAAGTACGTGGGCGCGTCCGGGCAGACCCTGTCGATCGATCGTTTCGGCGCCTCGGCCCCGGCTCCGACGGTGTTCAAGGAGTTCGGCTTCACGGTCGAGCGCGTGGTCGAGCTGGCGCAGCGCGCGCTGGGGCAGTGAGGGCGAAAAAGGAAGAGGGAAGAGGGAAGAGGGAAGAGGGAAGAGGGTGAGTCGTCTGGGTCGATGGACGCCGGTCCGGAGACGGGCGGCATTGTTGTTCGGCTTGAGGGCAAAGAATGAAGAGACTGGCCATTGCCGCCGATCATGGCGGGTTTGTGCTGAAATCCAGGCTGATCGAGGTGGCTCAGGGGCTCGGGTGGGAGACGCTCGACCTTGGGACCGATTCGGCCGATCATCCGGTCGATTACCCGGACTCGGCGAAAGCGGTCGGTCTGGAGCTGCAGGCGGGCCGTGCCGAGCGTGGCATCGTCTTGTGCGGCAGCGGCGTCGGCGCCTGTATCGCGGCAAACAAGATGCGGGGCATCCGGGCCGGAGTGTGTCATGACACCTACTCGGCCCATCAGGGCGTCGAACATGACGATATGAATGTGTTGTGCGTCGGGGCGCGGATCATCGGCTCCGAGCTGGCGTCCGAGATCACGCGCGCTTTCTTGGGCGCGACCTTCCAGAACGAAGAGCGTTTGGTGCGCCGGCTCAATAAAGTCAAGGCTCTGGAGCAAGGCGGGCCACAGCCCGGAGACCGTTGAGCGCGGCCCTGGCGTACCGACACAGCGTCGACGCGCTTGACGGCCCTGCAAAACGCCGCGGCCTGCTGTTGGCGGGCCGCGCTCCACACGCCACACTAGCGACTCGGTCGGGCCCAGGCTCGCCGATCAAAGATAGGAACATGCGATGGCGACACATCCTCTTGCGCAGCTGACCGCTTTGGGTCAATCCCCCTGGCACGACAACATCCGCCGCAGCCTCCTGACCACCGGCGCGCTCAAGAAGATGGTCCAAGCCGGCGACATCACAGGCCTGACCTCCAACCCCACGATCTTCGAACAGGCCATCGCCGGCAGCAACGATTACGACGAGCACATCGCGACTCTGGCGCGCGCCGGCAAATCCGCGCTCGACATCTACGATGGACTCTCGATTGACGACATCCGCGCCGCCGCCGACGTGTTTGGGCCGGTGTTCCGGCGGACGGGCGGGGCGGACGGCTACGTCAGCATCGAAGTCGCGCCCAACCTGGCGCGTGATACGGCGGCGACGGTGGCCGAGGCGCGTCGGCTGTGGAAGGCCGTCGGCAAGCCCAACCTGATGGTCAAGATCCCGGCGACCAAAGAGGGTCTGCCCGCGATTGCGCAGTGCCTGGCCGAGGGCATCAACGTCAACGTCACCCTGATCTTCTCGATCGAGCGCTACCGTGAAGTGATGGAGGCCTATCTCTCCGGGCTCGAGAAACGCGCCGGGGCGCGCAAGCCGATCGACGGGCTCGCTTCGGTGGCGAGCTTCTTCGTCAGCCGGGTCGACAGCCTGGTCGACAAGCAGCTCGATCTGAAGCGCGGCGCGCTGAGCAAGACCGAGGCCAAGGCGCTCGACGCGCTCAAGGGCCAGGCCGCGATCGCCAACGCCAAGCTGGCCTATGCCGCCTTCCGCGCTACTTTTGCGGGACCGCGCTGGCAGAAACTGGCGGCCAAAGGCGCGCGCCTGCAGCGGCCGCTCTGGGCCAGCACCAGCACGAAGAACCCGGCCTATCCCGACGTGTACTACGTCGAGGCCCTGATCGCGCCCGATACGGTCGACACTATGCCGCCGGCCACGGTCGTGGCCTATAAGGACCACGGCAAACCGGAGGTGCGCCTGGCCGCGACGGCGCCCGAGGCCGAAGCCGTGATCGAGAAGCTCGAAGAAGTCGGCATCCACATGGATGATGTCACGGCCCAGCTCGAGCGCGAGGGCGTGGCCTCCTTCACCAAGTCGTTCGAAACGCTGTTGGGTGTGGTCGAGACCCGGCGCCAGGCGGTGCTGCTGGCCGACCGCCAGGTGCCCGAGCTCGGGCGCAGCGCGGCCACGGCCGCCCGTTCGACCGCGGCCATGGCGCGGGCCGAATTCGGGCCGCGCCTGTGGCGCAAAGACACCACGCTTTGGAAGCCGAACGATCCTGCTCATCAGGGCGAGATCAAGATCCGCATGGGCTGGCTCGATCTGCCGGTCCAGATGACGGCCGAGATCGCGCACCTGACCACGTTTGCGGGCGAGGTGCGCCGGGCCGGCTTTACGCATGCGTTGCTGCTCGGCATGGGGGGCTCGTCGCTGGCACCCGAGGTGCTCCGCATGACCTTTGGCGTGGCCAAGGGTTATCTTGATCTGGCGGTGCTCGATTCGACCGACCCGGCCGCGGTGCTGGCCGCCGAGGCGCGCAGCGATCCGGCGCGCACGCTCTACATCGTCGCCTCGAAATCGGGCGGCACGGCCGAGATCAATGCCTTCAACAACCACTTCTGGGCCAAGCTGACCCAGCTCAAAGGACGCCGGGCCGGCGAACATTTCGTCGCCATCACCGACCCGGGCACGGCGCTCGAAGCCATGGCCAAAGAGCGCGGCTTCCGGCGTGTGTTCGTGAATCCGCCTGAGATCGGTGGGCGCTACTCGGCGCTCTCACTCTTCGGCCTGGTGCCCGCGGCATTGATGGGCATCGACCTCCCCAAACTGCTCGGCCGGGCGCAGCGCATGGCCGCGGCCTGCGGCCCGAACGTGCCGCCGGTCCGCAATCCCGGGCTGCACCTGGGCGCGATCCTGGGCGCCCTGACCAAGTCGAAGCGCGACAAGGTCACGGTGCTGACCTCGCCCAAAGTGCGCACCTTTGGTTACTGGGTCGAGCAACTGATCGCCGAGTCGACCGGCAAAGACGGCGTGGGCATCCTGCCGATCGAGGGCGAGGCGCTGGCCAAGCCGCGCGCCTACGGGCTCGACCGGCTCTTCATCCACCTCAAGCTCGGAAAGGATTCGGAGAACGAGCGCGCGCTCAAGGCCCTGGCCCGCGCCGGGCAGCCGGTCGTGACGATCACGCTCGACGACGTGTACGACCTGGGCGGCGAGTTCCTGCGCTGGGAGATCGCGACAACGGCCGCCAGCTGGGTGCTGGCGATCGACCCGTTCGATCAGCCCAACGTGCAAGAGGCCAAGGACAAGACCCGGGCGTTGCTGGCGACTCTCTCCGAGACCGGCCAGCTGCCGGCTGCCGAGGAAGTGCGCGTCGATGCCGGCCTCGCGGCGACGGTGCGCCAGCATCTGCAGAGCGTGCACCGCAACGATTACGTGGCGATCATGGCGTATCTGCACGCCACGCCCAAGCGCGAGAAACTGCTGCGTGAGCTGCAGGCGGCCTTGCGTGACAAGACCGGGGCCGCGACCACGCTCGGGTACGGCCCGCGCTTCTTGCATTCAACCGGCCAGCTTCACAAGGGCGGCGCCAACAATGGGGTTTTCATCCAACTCGTCTGCGACGATGCGGTCGATGCGCCCGTGCCGGGCCAGCCCTACAGCTTCTCGGGGCTGAAGAACGCGCAGGCATTGGGCGATCTGCAGGCCCTGTTGGCGCGTAAGCGCCGCGTGTTGCGGATCAACCTGGGCGTGAACGTCGAGCGCAACTTGCGCGCCGTGTTGGATGTGCTAAATTAGCGCCCACGCCGCACTGAGTTATGCCCGACGTGGGTCGTCCGTGGACCTGCGTTGTCAAAGTGAATCGCTCATGAGCCGTCCCCGGTCCCGCGTCCGATTCGAAGCCTCGCTTGTTCGACCCGCCATGCGTCTGCAGCCGCGGACCGTGCCGTCGGTCGATCCGTGGGTCGCAGGCGAGATGTTCGTGTCGCAGCACCTGCAGGAGCGGGCGCGCGGCTTCGCCATTTTGATGGGGTCCGAGGGGTTGCGGCGCTCGTCGCTGACCGTCCAATTGTTGACCGCCAGGCTGGACGAAGCCGATCTTGGCTTGCGCGCTCAGATCGTCCAGGCGATCGGCGACTACTTCGAACTGCGTGGGAGCGAGTATCGTTACCCGGCCGAGGTGCGCGCCGGCGTCGCCGCGCAACTGCGCAAGTTTGACCGACCCCAGATGCAGTATCTACTCGAGGCGCATCTGGCAGCGCACGAAGGCGCGGCGCGCTTGACCCTGGAGGCCCAGGCGCATGTGCTCGAGCGCGTGCCGGCGGCCTCAGCCTTGTTGGTCAAGCTGGCCGGCGACCGCTCGGTGGCCGTGCACATTCGGCGGGCCGCGATCGACCTGCTCGGCAAGATTGGTTTCACGGATTCACTGGCCGCGCTCGAGGGCCTGCAATCTCGCATCGCCGGGCGCCAGGCCGGGCAGATGGCGATGGCCTTTGCACCGGCCGACTACGCCGACGAGGGCTCGCTGCTCCCGGCGCTCCAGGCCACGCTCGACATCCTGCGCGACGACGTGTGATCCCGGATCGCGCTTCGAACCAATCAAGACGCAAAGGCGGCGCTCGGCGCCGCCTTTTTGCTTTATTCGACTTGGGTACAATCCAGGCCAGATGAGATCCCTCAACCTGCGCCGGAGCGGCGCGTTACTGGCCCTGACCGGGCTGTTTGCCGTGATTATGGGATGGGGCGCGGGGCGTGCCAGCGCCGGTCCCCTGGCGCAAGACGCCACGCCGAGCGGTCCGTTCATCACAGGCGTGGGCGAGGGCGCCACGGTGCGCAGCGGCCCGGGCACCACCTACGATCGCGTCGGCCGGATCGTGGCCGGGCAGGTGGCGGCGGTGTTGGGTAAGGCCGTGATCGGCGCCGACGACGGCGAGGCCGTGGTCTGGCTTCAGATCGTCTACCTCGGCCCGAACGACAACGTGGGCTGGGTTTGGATCGACAACATCGCCTTCACGGGGCAGGTCGATGCCTTGTCCGATGTCGCTATCCCGGCCACGCCCACGCGCGTGACGACGCCCACGATCGAGTTCGGTGGCCTGGCGCCGACGGATTCGCCCGTCACAGTCCGTCCGCCGACCTTCACGGCGCCGTCGGTCGTCCTGCGCCCGACGCTGCTGCCGGCTTCCGGCGCGCCGATCAGCGGAACCGGCGGCGTGCCGCCGATGGTGATCATCCTGGTCCTGGTCGTCGTCGGCGCCTTCGCCGGCACCGTCAGCTTCATTCAAGGGCGGCGGTAGGGGCGCCCCTTGTGGGCGCCCTACCGCCGGCCCCGTGGGGCTCGTGTGCCCCAGCGCGCCCCTTGTGGGCGCCCGGTCGGCTTGCCCTCACAGCGCCCGGAGCACCGCCGCGAGCTGCTCCAGCCCATACGCCATGCCCTCGGCCATAGGCGATTGCAGCACAGCGTCGCGGACGGCCTGGGACGCATAGCGGACCGTGGTGGTCAGTGTCGTCTGGCCGGCATGTTCGACGAACTCCAGCCGTGAGACGGCTTCACCCTCATACCAGGGCTCGTCGAAGACCTCGGTCGACACCAGCCGTTCGGGTGCCACGACCTCGAGGTAAACCCCTCCGTAGCCCATGCGCTGACCGTCCGGGCTTTCGGTGACCCAGTGCCAGACGCCGCCCACCCGCAGATCGATCTCGCAACTGAGCATTCGCCAGCCCGGCGGGCCGCCGGCCCAACGCTTGACCAGTTCGGGCCGGGTGTAGCAATCGAACACCATACGACGGGGCGCATCGAAGACGCGGGTCAGCGCGACCTCGCGTTCGGACGGGGTAGTGACCTGGAGTGCGCCGACTGTTTTCATGAAGGATCTCCCGGGTACTGGCTCAGTCGCTCGTTGAGTTCCTCGGCCTTGAGCTCTGAAAGCAAGGCGTCGAGGCGTTGATACGTGCCCTCCCAATGCCGGCGATAGCCTTCGAGCCAGGCATTGGCCTCCGCGAGGCGACGGGCCTCCAACCGACAGGGGCGGCGCTGCGCGTCGCGCCCGCGCGAGATCAGGCCGGCCCGTTCGAGGACCTTCAGGTGCTTCGAGATCGCGGGCTGGCTCAACGCGAAGCGGCGAGTCAGGTCCATGACCGTGGCCTCGCCGGCGGCCAGCCGCGCCAGGATCGCACGGCGGGTAGGGTCGGACAGCGCCGCAAAGGTCAGATCCAGCGGTGAGTTGACTGGCAGACTAGCCGCGGTCATAGGCCTCCTGCAATACGGCCAGGTCGAGCTTCACCATCTTGAGCATGGCCTCGGTCACACGTCCGGCCCGGGCCGGGTCGGGGTCCGACAGCATCCCGCCCAGCGCATCCGGCACGATCTGCCAGGAGACGCCATAGCGGTCTTTCAGCCAGCCGCACATCTGCGGCTGGCCGCCGTCGAGAAGCCTTTCCCACAGGGAATCGACCTCGGCCTGGGTCTCGCAGTTGACGAAGAGCGAAATCGCTTCGGTGAACGGGAACTGCGGCCCGCCGTTCAGGGCCACGAACTGCTGGCCCTCGAGCTGAAAGACCACGGTGAGGACCGAGCCTTTGGGTCGAGGCCCGCCCTCGCCATAGGTCGCGATATTGACGATGCGTGAGTCCTTGAAGATCGACACGTAGAACCGGGCGGCTTCCTCGGCCTGTGTGTCGAACCAGAGATAGGGCGTGATCTTCTGTTTGGCGAACATGACGTGACCTCCTCGGGCGAGAAAATGGGCCAGGAGCGCGACACTACACCTGACGGATCCACTGGCGCAGGATATCGACCAGGGCCGCCTTGCGGGCCGTGACCTCATTCAGACTCATGAAGGTCACGATCGCGCGGTCTCGGTCGCGCCAGTTCAGCAGGCCATCCGGATCCGCAATCGCAAAGGTGTCGGCGTCGGCCCGGCGTTTGGCCCCCCGGTGCAGCACGAGCTGCAGGCCTTTTTTGGCGCGCAGGTGGAAGGTCGCAAAGTCTGCGGTGGTGCGGAAGCTGGGCGCGTTCCACTTGATGCCCTCGACGATCTGACTGTCACTGCCGAGGATGATCGTGCGCAGCGCTTTGAGCTCGGCCAGGTGCGGGTGTTGCAGATCCGCCAGGAACGCCTCCACCTCCGGCACTGGTTTTGGGCGGGGGCTGCGCGCCGGTCTGCGTTGTGTCTTGGGAGCTTGCACCGATGCCTCCCGTCTCAGCGTCTGCGATCGTAAAACAGGCAGAGCGCGCCGCTCTCGGTCGCCACGTTGCTGTCCAACACCCAGGCTGAGGCGGGCAGCCCTTCCTCGAACAGGCGCTCTCCGCCGCCGGCGATCTCGGGGCAGAGCGTGATGCTCAACCGGTCCAGGGCACTGGCCTGCAGCAGGCTCTTGATCAGGCTGATGCTCGCCAGGATGATGATGTCGCCGCCCGGTTGCGTTCGAAGTCCGTCGAGGATAGCGACGGGGTCGCCGGCGACGATCCGGCTGTTGTGCCATTGGGCCTCCGTGAGCGTGTGTGAGAACACCACCTTCTCTGAGGCATTGAGCCATTGCGAAAACGCGCGATCGCGCGGGTCAGCCGCCCCGTCGTCGGCCACACTGGGCCAGTACGATCCGAAGCCCTGATAGTTCTTGCGGCCCAGGATGACTGTCGTGGCCGGGGCCGTGACTGCGCTCATGTGGTCGCGCGCGCCCGACGTAATGGCGTGCGGGACGATCCAGCCCATATCGTAATCGCCGCCCGGGCCGTTGACGCGCCCGTCCAGCGAAAGCGAAATATTGGCAACGACCTTACGGTACTTCGCGGCCGTGGATTGATTGGTCATGGTGGCGGGTCTCCAAGGGGTGGCGGCCCAAGTCGCTTGCCGGTGAGCAGCGGGTGGGGCGGTCAGCTGGTCAGCGGTTGATACAGGTCGGTCCGCCAGGTTGCGGGATCGGGGCCGGTCTCGGGCCCGGCCGTGTAGACCTCCCACAGGTCGTCGGCTGTCGTGAGGGCTTGGGCCGCCATCCAGGTCTGGAAGGCACCCCAGGCTTCGCCGAGACCTTCATATGGGCCACGATAGGTCGTGTGGGCGACGCGCGTGGCGGGCAGCGAACCGGGCGTGACTCGACCCGCGGGGCTGACGCTGGCGTCGACGGGCGCGCCCAGCTCGAAGTCGAAGACATCGGGATTCATGCGCAGATGATGCGTGAACCAGGGGCCGGTCGGCTGGATGCCCTGTGCCTTGAGGGTCTCCATCAACTCCTGATAGCCCGGCCCCATGACGACCTGGATCTCGGCGCGGGGCACTGTGATGCGGATTACAGCGGTCCGCTGTCCGGGCGTGGTCAGGATGTTCGGGGTGTCGATCATGTCGTTTGCTCCTTTATATAACTAAAAGGTTATATAGCTTATAGTCTTTATATGGGATCCGACCCGATCTGTCAACTTAAAAAATCGAACACCTGAGCTACGGGCCTATCTCGGCCGATTCAGCCCGATTGGCGCCCAAATTAAAACGCGACCGGCCTGGGCCGGTCGCGTTGGAGAACGCCGAAGTGGAAGCGCGGCTCAGTGGCAACCGCAGCCGCTGCCGCAGCTCTCGCCCTCGTCCGAGGATTCGGTCTGGGCCGAGCCGCGGAACGAATGACCGCACCCGCAGGTCGACACGGCGTTCGGATTGTCGATCCGGAAACCGCCGCCCATCAGGTTGTCGATGTAATCGATCGTGGCGCCCGAGAGATAGCTGAGCGAGGTGGGGTCGACGATGACGCGCAGGCCGGCCTGCTCGAAGACGGTATCGAACTCGCTGGCGTCCTTTTCGATCGCCATGCCGTATTGCATGCCGGAGCATCCGCCGCCGGAGACGAACACGCGCAGGCCGTGATCGGTCAGATTGCGGGAAGTCAACAGCTCGGAGAGCTTGGCCGCTGCAGCCGGCAGAAGCGTCAACACCGATTCAGTGACGGGTGTGAGCTCGGTCAGGGTGGTGGGCATTTCAGTCTGAGTGGTCATGTGTCCTCCGGCGTCGCGTGATGTCAAACCTCATGCGCCCGGTTTGGGACGCACACGTGCGAAATGGTAACAAGATCACCCGGCGCTGTCAACTTTTCAGCGACGGGACTCTGGTCAATTCCCGGCGGCCTGGGCCCCGACCGAGCCAGCCACGAAGTACGTGCAGCTGGCGTCGCCCTCGGCAAAATGGGTGCGACGCTCTACGGGCGAGCCGACCAGGGTGCTGATCAGGCGGGCGTCGAGCCCGCACAACTCACCGTGATCGGATGCGACGGCCTCAAACGGGCAATTGCAGGTGTGGACCACGAAGCCGTCGTCGACGGTCGACCAGCGCGCGACGTAGCCCTGGGTGTTGAGGTAGGCCACGGCCTGCGTAAGCCGGGCCGGGAGCGGGCTGGCGTCGTCCGGACGCGGCGCTTCGGCCAACATCGCGTCGCTCAACCCGGCGAAGATCACATTGACGGTGCGATCGTCGGCATGCTGTTTGATCTGGCTCAACAGGCCGTTCGCCAGCTCGTGGTAACGCTTCGGGAAGTGGCTGGAGGCCTTGTCGGTCAGCGCAAAGAGGTGTTGCGGCCGCCCGCGTGTCGCGCGCCGCCGCACGACCGGCTCACCGATCAGCTCTTCGCTGCGCAGGATGTCGAGATGATGTCGAACGGTGACGGGGCTCAACTCGAGCACCTCGGCCAATTGGTCGACCGTGGAGGGCCCGTGGACCTTGAGGTATTCGAGGATCTGCTGCCGTGTTGCTTGCATGCTGACTGTATCGTTCCTGCTTGGAATTCTAGCGTCGCGGATCTTTTTTTGTCAAATGCGCCTGACTTATCAGTTCTGCCCAAAGAATAGCACGTTTTGGCGCCTCCAATTTGACACAACAAATCCGACAGATATAATTCAATTGCGAAATCTGTCACGAGCGACTTTGGCCCGGCGGCAGGGGAATGACGGAAAGCGTGGGGTGCTCCGTGGTTTTGGGGCCCAGCCCCGAAACCACGGAGCACCCGCATGTCTGATCGTCCTCCGCGGGCAGGGCAGGGCGGGAGCGATGGATGATCTGTATTGGGACTCAGCCTATGCCGTTGCGCGGCGATTGGAGGCCGAGCATCCCGACGTGGGACTCGAAGAGGTCACCCTTAATCTGGTCTACAATTGGGTAATCTCCCTCCCGGATTTCAAAGACGAACCCGAGCTCGCGAACGACGATTTGCTTGAAGCCATCTATCAGGAGTGGTACGAGAGCAGGACGACTTTATGAGCAGCATCGCCAAGGAACTTGCCAACCCCGACATCAAAGTCCCGGCTGAGATCGAGGGCAACCTGATCGTCACCTCGATCGACAAGATCTACAACTGGAGCCGGCGCAATTCGCTGTGGCCGATGCTCTTCGGCCTGGCCTGTTGCGCGATCGAAATGATCTGCACGGCAGCGGCCCGCTTCGACCTGAGCCGCTTTGGCATGGAGGTCATGCGACCGTCGGCCCGCCAGGCAGACTTGATGATCGTCTCGGGCACCGTGACAAAGAAGATGGTGCCCCAGATCGTGCGCCTGTACAACCAGATGCCCGAACCCAAGTACGTCATGGCCATGGGCGCCTGCGCCAGCGGCGGCGGGCCCTTCAAGGACGGCTACAACGTCGTGTCGGGCATCGACAAGTTCCTGCCGGTCGACGTGTACGTGCCGGGTTGCCCGCCCACTCCGCAGGCGCTGCTGCACGGCCTGATCACATTGCAGAAGAAGATCGACTCCCAGTCGATCCGGACCGTGCGCTGGTACCAGCCGGGCGCCGAGGAGCCGATCCCGGTTCCGATTCTCGGCCCGGATCTGATCGACCCGCGTCACGCCGGGCTGCTGCGCCAGCGCGCGGCCGAGCAGGCTGCTCTAGTAGAGCAGGCCGCTCTGGTCGCGGCGCCCGCGGTCGAACCCGCCGCAACCGAACCGCCGGCCGCCGGCTGACGTCAGCGCATCCGCGAAACAGGCAGGTCACACCGAAATCATGGCCACTGCTGAACTCTCCAACCTCAAGCTCAAGGCCGAGGACGTCAAGCTCCACGAGGCCTTTCCCGATGCGGTCAGCGTCGAAACCCGCAAGGGTTATTCGGGCTACACCGTCAAGCCCAAGCACCTGGTCGAAGTTGCGACGGCGTTGCGCGATCGCTACAACTTCAAGTTTCTGTCAGCTGCGACACCCGTGCATTACCTCGAGCAGGGCCAGATGGAGATGGTCTACCATCTCTATAATCTGGATGCCGGGGGCGGCGCGATCGTGCTGCACGCGCAGACCAGCCACGACGCGCCGGTGCTGCCCAGCCTGACCCCGATCTTCCCGGGCGCCGACTTTCAGGAGCGCGAAGCCTGGGACCTGTACGGCATCAAGTTCACGGGGCATCCGAACCTGAGGCGCATCCTGATGTGGGAGGGCTTTCACGGCCACCCGATGCGCAAGGACTGGAAGGAAGCCTACTTCGAGCAGGATTCCAAGCCCTACGACACGCGCTGGCCGGGCGGCCAGGTGCACCGGGTCGAAGACAAGAACCCGTTCGGCAACAACGTCGCCTATCCCGACGGCTTCACGCTCGAGGGTTGGTCGGAAGAGTCGGACCGCACCATGTACGACGCGATGCCGGTCGACGGCAAGGGCCTGACGACCGAGGGCATGCAGACCGACTACGTGACGGTCAACCTCGGCCCGCAACACCCTTCGACGCACGGCGTGCTGCGCCTGATCGTCACGCTCGACGGCGAGACGATCGTCAAGCTCGATCCGGTGATGGGCTACCTGCACCGCAATCACGAGAAGATCGGCGAGCGCAACACCTTCATCCAGAACATCCCGTTCACCGACCGGCTCGACTACCTCACCCCGATGTGCAACAACCACGGGTACGTGATGGCGGTCGAGAAGTTGATGGGCGCCAAGGTGCCCGAGCGCGCCGAATACCTGCGCGTGATCATGGATGAGTTCACGCGCGTGGCCAGCCACCTGTGGTGGATCGGTTTCTTCCTCAACGACCTCGGCGCCTTCTTCACCCCGGCGCTGTACATGATGACCGAGCGCGAGATGATCCTCGACGTGTTCGAGGCCACCGCCGGCTCGCGCATGATGGTCAACTACATGCGCTTCGGCGGCGTCTCGCGCGATCTGCCTCCGGGCGCGCTCGAGACCCTCAAGGAGTTGGCCTTCGAGCGCCTGCCGCGCAAGATCGATGAGATCGAGGCCTATCTCACCGACAACGAGATCGTGCGCTCCCGGTGTATCGGGGTTGCCGCGTTGTCGGCTGCCGATGCGATCGGCTACAGCGTCTCCGGGCCGATCCTGCGCGCTGCGGGTGTGCCCTACGACATTCGCAAGGCCGAGCCCTACGGCATCTACGATCGCTTCGACTTCAATATCGCGCTGGGTCAGACGGGTGACCTGTTCGATCGGTACAAGGTGCGCGTGTTCGAGGCGCGCGAGAGCGTCAAGATCCTGCAGCAGGCGCTGACTCAATTGCCCGAGGGCGAGATCCTTTCGGGCAAGCAGCAGTACCAGGCGCGGGTGCCGGCCGGCGAGGCCTATGGCCGAATCGAGAGCCCGAAGGGCGAGCTCGGGTTCTATACCGTCTCGAACGGCAAGCCGAACCCATACCGCTACCACGTCCGCGCCCCCAGCTTCATCAACCTGACCTCGCTTGGCAAGGCCTGCGAGGGCTGGAAGGTCGCCGACGTCGTGGCCATCCTGGGCAGCATCGATATCGTATTGGGCGAAGTGGACCGGTGATTTGATCGCTGATTGGCGATTTCTGATTGCTGATTGACTTCCGCTAATCAGAAATCGGCAATCAGCAATGTCGAGAGGTGCTATGTTCGGAACTGGAATCCTCAAGGGCATGGGCGTGGTGCTGCGGCACCTGCTGGGCAGCTACGCGGACGACCTGAAGTATTTGGGCCGTAAGTACTACAGCTCGGATCCGAAGCATCTGTTGACGCGGCAGGGGCCCAAGGGCAAGGGCGCCATGACCGTGATGTACCCGGACGAGAAGATGCCGGTGCCCGAGGAATTTCGGTTTACGCCGTTCCTGGTGTACGAAGAGAAGGGTACCGAGAAGGACTTCCGCTGCACGTCGTGCGGCATCTGCGCCAAGGTCTGCCCGCCGCAGTGCATCTGGATCGAGCGCACCAACGATCCAAAGACCGGTCGACCGGTGCCGCAGCCGCGCGAGTTCCACATCGATATCGACATCTGCATGAATTGCGGCTTTTGCGCCGAGTTCTGCCCGTTCGACGCGATCAAGATGGACCATAACTATGAGATGGCCTCGTACGATCGCACGGTCAAGCACATCATGAACAAAGAGGCGTTGGGCAAGCCGCTCAGCTACTACGCCTCGATCCGGCCGCGCAACTTCCAGCGTGAGGAAACGATCCGGGCCGAAGAAGAGGCCAAGAAGGCCGCCAAGGCCGCGGCTGCGGCTGCCAAACCCGCTGCGGCTGCGAAGCCGGCGGCCGAGGGTGGGGCCGCCCCGGCCAAGCCGGCGGCAGCCCCCAAGCCCGCCGCGCCTAAGCCGGCTGAGGGCGACAAACCGGCCGCCTGACGCCAACCCTATCGGTCAATGCGAATGTGCCAGGGTCGGGTGAAGCCTCGATCCCTGGCACATTCGTTTCGTCGGAGCAAGCGAGATGAGTGAACGCACCCTGCTCGAATGGGCAGCCGCCGGCGAGTGGTCCGCGCTCTGGGCTGACCTGCGCGCGCTCCCGGCCGGCCGGCGGCGCGTTGCCGTGCGGATGCGCGAGGTCGACGGCGACACGGCCCTGCATTACGTCTGTCGCGGTGTGTTCGAAAGCGAGGCCGAGCGAGCCCGTCTGGCGCGGGCCCTGATCGCCGCCGGCGCGGACGTGAACGCCTGGTCCGCCGAGATCGTGCCGCCGATCGCGGCCGCGGCCTATGCCGGCGCGCTTCCGACGGTTCGGGCCCTGCACGCCGCGGGAGCCCGGCTCGCGGTCGAACGCCGGGCCGGGGTGCCGCTGTTGTATGTCATCGCCGATGCCTGGGCCCGCGCCGGCGCAAACGAGGCCGAGACCTCCCGGGCCGCCGCCGAAGCGCAGGCGCTGCGGGATCGGCTGTTGGGCGTCGCGCGCTACCTGCTGCGACAGGGTGTCGACGTCAACGCGCGCACGGCCCAGTACCGGCAGACCGCGCTGTTCGGCGCCGTCGACCGGGGCGCCGGGCCCGTGATCGCGTTGTTGCTGAAGGCCACGGACATCGACCTCGACGCCCGCGACCACCTCGGCCTGACCGTTCTGCACTATGCCGCCCACTCCGGCGATCGCGCTCTGGCGCGGCGGCTGCTCAAGTCCGGCGCCCGGCCCGACCCGCAGGATCGATACGGCTTCACGCCCCTGCACGAGGCCGCCGCCAACGGACATGTGGCGCTGGCGCAGGACCTCATCCGCGCTGGCGCGAGCCAGACCAAACGGCTGCGGGTCGCCTTTGGGCCGTATCCCAAGGGGGCCACGCCGCTGGACGTCGCGCGGTTGCGGGAGGCCGATGTGGCATGACGGCCGGCAACCCACCGGCCCCCTCCAGGGAAACGTGTACCGGTTGGGCTCAGAACCGGCTTGTTGCGCGTTTTCCTGGAGGGGGAGTTAGATCGAAGAGCCGCGTGTAGAGCCCACTCACCGGGTAGCACACATCAGGCAGGGCACGTTGGGCAGAAGGCGTCAGGTGTACACGTCAGGCAACCCGCGTCACGCGTCTGGCACAAAGCGCCAGGTGAAGAACAGCGCCATGCCCGAAGCGCCACGCAGCCTGCGCCTTGCATTCCGCGCACTTTGAGTGAGAATCTTCACATGCGATTGTTCCAAGCTCTTCGAATCGACGACGGCGAGGTGGTGGCTTTCACCGGTGCCGGCGGCAAAACGACAGCCATGTTCCGACTGGCCGATGATTTGGCCGAGCATGGCCGGACGGTGCTGACGACCACGACCGTCAAGGTGTCACCGGCCCTGATTGAGCGGGCGCCGCGCCATTTCTCGTCGGCCGAGGCCAACCGCGGCCGGGTGGAGGCCGCGCTCGATCGTCACACCCACCTCTTCGTCACCGGTCCGGTCGACCGGGCGATCGATAGCGCCGCGCCGGTGACTGCCGGCCTGATCGACGACTTGCTGACGGTTCCTAAATTGGGCGCCCTGTTGATCAAGACCGACAGTGGCAATCGCCGTCTGTTCAAGGCCCCGCTCGGTGACGAGCCGGCCGTGCCGCCCGCGACGACCCTGGTCGTCGTCATGGCCAACCTGGAAGCCATCGGCGAGGCCATCATCGACCTGAACGTGCACAACGCCGCGCGGGCCGCCGAGCTGGCAAATGTCGACGTGGGCCACGACGTCACTGCCGACGTGTTGGCACGGGTGCTGGCCCATCCCGAGGGCGGTCTGAAAGGCGTGCCCAAGGGTGCCCGCGTGGCCGTCTTCCTCAATCGGGTCGATCTGCCGCGGCGGCTCGAGATCGGCCGTGGGATCGCACAGCGTCTGCTGCTTGAGCCGCGGATCAACACCGTCCTGCTCGGCACGGCGCGCAAACCCAACGCCGTGGCCGAGGTGCACGGTCGGGTCGGCGCCGTCGTCCTGGCGGCGGGCCAGTCGACGCGGATGGGGCAGCCGAAGCTCCTGATGGAATGGGCCGAGGGTGGCACGATCCTGGGCGCCGTGCTGACGCGCCTGCGCGCCACGCCGGTGACCGAGATCGTGGTCGTGACGGGCGCCGAGCGCGAGCGGATCGAAGCGGTGGCGCGCGCCGCGGCCGAGGGCGACCCGCGTCTGAGTTTCGTGCATAACCCGGACTTCGCAGAAGCGGAGATGGGGCGTTCGCTGCAGACGGGCTTGAAGGCGCTGCAGACCGCCCCCGAGGCGGCTCTGGTTGCGCTTGGCGATCAACCGCTCATGCCGACGGCGGTCATCGGCGATCTCGTGCAGCGTTGGCGCGAGACGTTGGCGCCGGTCGTGGCGCCTGTGCATGGCGATAAGCGTGGACACCCGCTGTTGTTGGATCGCGCCGTCTGGCCGCGCGTGATGGCGTTGGCCGCCAACGCCAACCCGCGCCAGGCGCTGGCAGGTCTCCCGGTCGAGAACGTGGTGGCGCCCGACAATGCCATCCTGCTCGACATCGACACCCCGGAGGACTATGCCCGCGCGCGCGGGTTGTAACCCATGCAGCCCTTCTTCGACGTCGCCGGCGCCGGGCCCGATCTCTTGCTCCTCCACGGTTGGGCCAGTTCGCGTCATCTGTGGAAACGGCTTATCCCGACGCTGGCAGCCTCGTTTCGATGTTGGTCGATCGACCTGCCGGGCTTCGGGTCGGCACCCGATCTCGGACCGCGCGCGATCGATGCGGAGGCGTACAGCCTTTGGCTGAATGAGTTCTGCGACGCTCACGGCATCGGCGCCTGTGGGCTGGTCGGCCATTCGATGGGCGGGGCGCTTACGCTGCGGTTTGCGGCCGACCAGCCGGAACGCGTGCGCGCTTTCGCGGCGATCAACCCGGTCGTGACGGGGCGCGTGATCCTGCGCCTGTTGAATCGCCTTCCGGCGCGCTCGCGCTGGATGGGGTGGTCGCAGGAGCTCTCGCAGACCGTCCTCGGTCCTTTGCTCGCTCAGCCGGCCCTGGATCAGATCCGCGAATTGATCTGGCCGGTGCAACGCCGCATCGACGATTTCAACCAGGCCTCCGGGCCGGCCCTGCTGCACACCTGGGATCTGCTGGCGGGTTTCGACGTCCGGCCCCGGCTGGCGACGGTGACCGCTCCCGGCCTGATCGTGGTCGGGAGCCTGGACCTCAACGTGCCCAACAGCGAAGGGATGTCGGCTGTGGCGGCCCTGCCCAATGCGCGGCTGGTGCGGTTTGTGGCAGGACATACCATCACGGATACGAAGCCGCACGCCGTCGCGGAGCTGCTCCGATCCTTCTTTCAGCACACGCTGCCGACCAAGGAGAGCGCCCTATGAGTGACGACGAGACCCTGCGGTTGTTTATCGAGCTGACGCTGCCGCCCGAGATCGTTGAGGCGCTCGGGCGGATCCAACGCGTCTGTCGAACACGTTTGCCTGAAGGGTCGATCCGTTGGGTGGCCCCGGAGGGCATCCACCTCACGCTGCGGTTCTTGGGCGAGACGGCCGGATCCCGGCAGACGGACGCGGAGGCGGCTGTGAAGGCGGCGGTCCGCGCCGCGCCCGGTCCGCAACGGCTCGAGTTATCTGGATACGGAAGCTTCCCGTCGGGCAGGACCGCCCCGCGGGTCTTGTTTGTCGGGATGCGGGACGTGGGCGGCGGGCTGCCGGCATTGACGGCCGCCCTTGATAAAGCCCTGGCGCGGGTCGGATGGGCGCCGGAAGGGCGGCCGTTTCGACCGCACCTGACACTGGGCCGGGTGCGCGAGGATCTGCGCACGACCCAGATCGAGACGCTCAGGAGCGCGCTGGCAGCGCTTCCTAAAGTCGAGCCGCTGGCCTGGGACGCGAAAGAGGTCGCCCTGGTGCGCAGCCAGATGGGCCCGGGGGGATCCCGCTATTCCCGGCTCGTCGCGGCGGCGTTATAATCCCCCAATTCGATTGTGAGCGAGGAGAAGAACACTCTGAAGACGCTTGAATATGCCCGGTCGCTCGTGGATGTCCTCGAGGACAAAAAGGCCGAAGATATCGTGTTGCTCGATGTCCAGGGCCTCAGTTCGTTCACCGACTACTTCATCATTGCCACCGGCACGAGCGACCGTCAACTCGACGCGCTCGCGGACGGTCTGGCCGAGCACATGCGCAAAAACCTGCGCCAGAAGTCGCCGCGCATTCAGGGGCAGCCGGCCGGCGGCTGGATCCTGGTCGATTGTCGCGACGTCATCGCGCACCTCTTTTCGCCCGCGCAACGACAGCGCTACAAGCTCGAAGAGCTCTGGAACGAGGCCAAGACGGTCTTGAGGATCCAGTAGGAAGTCAGGACGAATGTGGAGGGAGGAGAGAGGAGGGAGCGCGCGGCAGCGCTCCCTCCTCTCTCCTCCCTCTTCTGCTTTAAGCGATCTTCTCGTACACCCAGCGCTCGCCATCGCGCGCCCAGCTGAGCACTTCGCCTTCGCCGAACCAGAGGGCAAGCTCCTGCGCCGCGGTCTCCGGGCCGTCGGAGGCGTGGATCAGGTTTCGGCCGATGTCCATCCCGAAATCGGCGCGGATCGTGCCGGGCGCGGCCGCGGTCGGGTTCGTGGCGCCCACGGTCTGGCGGACCGCTTCGATCGCCTTATTGCCCTCGACCGCCAGTACGATGACCGGCGAACTGCTGATGTAGCTCACCAAACCCTCGTAAAACGGCTTGCCCTGATGGACGGCATAGTGCCGGGCCGCCAGTTCGGGGCTGACCGCCTGCATCTTCATTGCAACCAGGCGCAGCCCGCGGCGCTCGAGCCGGGCGATGATCTCACCCACCAGCCCGCGCTGCACGCCGTCGGGTTTGATGATGACCAGTGTCTTGTCCATGTGTCGGTGCCTTTCAACTTGCGTGAAATACTGGCAGTGCCTTTCCCACGGGCTGGGCGAGCCCGCACCCGGCGCTTGAAGCACCGCGTTCGGCGCGGAACGTCCCGAGGTGGGTGGCAAAGCTATCGATTGTGAAACCCGCGGAATTTTAGCAGAGCTTTACGCCCCATGTGGCGGTTGTGGCCGATGACGTCTCTGTGGCGAATGGAGGCTGGCCATGACGTTGCCCTCGCAAGAACTGGACGTTCAAATCGGGCCCTATCGGATCGCGAACCTGATCGGCCGCGGCAGCATGGCCGACGTATACCGCGGGATTCATACCCTGACCGGACAACCGGCGGCGGTGAAGATCATGTTCCCGCATCTGGCGCACAACCTCGACGTCGTCCGGCGTTTCGAGCGCGAGATCCAGGCCATGCAGCGCCTGGATCATCCCGCGATCGGAAAGTTGTACGGCACGTATGAGCACGACGGCAGGAAAGCGCTGGCGTTGGAATTCCTGGCGGGTGGGACGCTCGATGAGCATCTACATGCCGCGAATGAGGAATCGGGCCGGATGACGCTTGGCCATGTCCTGGCCTGGGTGGGGCCGATCGCCGACGCGCTCGATGTCGCCCACGAGCTGGGCGTTATCCACCGCGACCTCAAGCCGGCCAACATCCTGTTTCGCAACGGCGACCTGGCTTCATCCGTCCTGACCGATTTCGGGCTGGCCCAGGTCACCGACTCCCCCCGGCTCTCGCATTACGGCGGCCTGGTCGGCACGCCAGCCTATATCTCGCCCGAGCAGGCTCGCGGGTTGCACTGCGACGGCCGCAGCGACATCTACTCGCTGGCTGCCATCGTCTATGAAGCGTTGGTCGGCCAACCGCCGTTCGGCGGTGCGACCATGAGCGTCGTGATGAAGCACATCAGCGAGCCTCCTCCGCCGCCCCGCTCGCTGGGTGTACAGCTCCCGCCGGCCGTGGAGGCCGCTCTGATAAAGGGTCTCGCCAAGGAGCCCGGCGATCGATTTGCCACAGTCAGCCAATTTGTGCGGGCGCTCCGGTCAGGCGCCGACTCGCATGACGGCGCACAGCCGTCCGAGAACACTGTGCCCGTCGCCACGCAAGGCGGGTCGGCGACCAAACTGCCCCGGTTGTGGGTGGGAGCTCAGACCGGCCCGCGCGGGGCGTCGCCCTCGACGGTTGCCGCGGTCGCCCCGGCCGGCGACGAGCCATCGACCCGCACCAAGGTGATGGTGTTCGGCGGCCTGGCGCTCATCCTGGCGCTCCTGTTCGGGTGGGCCTGGACCGAGTTCACGAAGCCGGCCGATCTGCCGTCGGCCCCGCCGCGCTTCAGCGTCGGCTCGTCGGTGACGGTGTCGGTGCCTGGCGAGGCCAGCACCAGCCTGACCCGGGGGTGCCCCGGCGCGGTCTGGACGGGCGTGGTGGGTCTGGCCACCGATGGCCAGCGCTCGCGGGTGCTCGACCGCCAGGTGTGCAGCGACTCGTGGTGGTACAAGGTCCGAATCACAGAGCGGGCCACCGACACCTGGGATGGAACCGGCTGGATCGACGGCCAATTTCTGAGGTCACGCTGATGATCGCTCACGTCGCTCAACCCATCGATCGTGCTGATGCCGTGCTTTCGACCCGGGAAGCCGCAGCCCGCTGCCGCGTCTCCACCGAGACTATCCGGCGCTGGATCCGGTACAAGGGCCTGCCGGCCTACAACACCGAGCTGGGATTAAAGATCCGTATACGCGCCGTTGACCTGGAGGCTTTCGCGGCCCGTCACAACATTCTGCTGGTCGAATCGCAGGCCGTGCCGGTCGGTTAGCTTTTCGCTCGAATTTCCGCTGCCTTCACAGCCGATTTATAGAAGCGCACTAACCGAAATGCTACAGTGAAGCGGAGAGGGTGCCAACATGCCGATCATGTTTGATATCGCAGACGATGAACTCCAGGTCTTCATGCCCGAAGCCGAAGAACAACTTCAGAAACTCGAAGACGGCCTGATGCGTCTCGAGCGCTCGGGCGCCGATGACGAATTGCTCCAGGTGATCTTTCGGGCCGCGCACACCCTGAAAGGCGCGGCCGGCGCGATCGGTCACATCCGCATGACAGAACTCACGCATGCGATGGAGACCGTGCTCGACGGACTGCGCAAGGGCCAGTACAGCACCTCGCCGCAGATGATGGATGCTTTGCTGGGCAGCCTGGACGCGCTGCGGCTGCTCCTGGAAGAGGTCGTAACACACGAGGTCAGCGACGTCGATCACCACGTGCTGGTCACGGCCCTCGAGATCAACATGGAGAACATCGCGCCCGAGGCGCCCGAGGCGTCTGTCAGCGTGCCGACCGCGGCGCCCGAGCCGGCGACGGGCAACGGGCTCCAGGTCGTGGTGGACATCGACCCGGCCAGCGTCGCCTCGGCGGCGCGCGCTCTGCAGATCATGATCACGCTGCAGGGGCTGGGCACCCTGGCCAGCCATGTGCCGGATGCGGCAACGATCGAAGCCGCCAAGCCGTGCGCACGCTTCGTGGGGCAGATGCAGACCGACAAGAGCCCGGCTGAGATCGAACAGGCCCTGGCCTGGGTCTCGGACGTGACGCGGGTGGCGGTGGTGCCCGCTGGTCAGCCGCTGCCGGAAGCCGCGGCGCCGGTGGCGGTGGCCGCCCAACTGCCCGAGCCAACGCCGGTGAAGGTCAAGGCGCCCGAGCCGGCCGGGAAGTCGGCTGCGGCCCCCAAGCCCGCCGCCGGCGAACAGACGATCCGTACCACGATCGAGCGGGTCAACACCCTGATGAACCTGACCGGTGAGCTGATCACCGATCGCAACCGCCTGGCGCAACTCCGCTCGAGCATCGAGCCCAAACTGCGCGGCGACAGCCTGTACGAGGACCTGGTTCAGACGACCCAGCATCTGGCCCGCATCACCGATCAACTGCAAGAAGAGGTGATGCGGATCCGCATGCTGCCGATCTCGACCGCGTTCAACAAGTTCCCGCGTCTGGTGCGTGACCTGGCCAAAGCGACGGGCAAGCAGATCGACCTGCAGATGCGCGGCGAAGACACCGAGCTCGACCGGACTGTGATCGAGGCGATCAGCGACCCGCTGATCCATCTGGTGCGCAACTCGGTCGATCACGGCCTGGAAGGGCCCGAGGCGCGCATCGCGGCCGGCAAGAGCGCGACCGGCACCGTGCTACTCACGGCGCGCCACGAAGAAGGCCGGATCATCGTGACCGTTGAGGATGACGGCCGCGGTATCAACGTCGAAGCCGTAAAGGCCAGCGCGGTCCGCAAGGGCCGGCTGACCGAGGCCGAGGCCGCGGCTCTGTCAAACGACGAAGCCATCAACCTGATCTTTGAATCGGGACTGTCCACCGCCCGCAACGTCTCGAACATTTCGGGGCGCGGCGTCGGAATGGACATTGTGCGCTCTAACATCGAACGCCTGAACGGCTCGATCGCGATCGACACCAAACCGGGTGAAGGCACGGTGTTCAGCGTCTCGCTGCCGCTGACGCTTGCGATCGTTCCGGCACTGCTGGTGAAGGTCAACGACAACACCATGGCCGTGCCGTTGCCGAGCGTGGTCGAAGCGCTGCGGGTGCCCAAGGAACAGATCAAGAAGATCAACGGCCGACCGGTCATGCGCCTGCGCGAGCGGGTGCTGCCGATCGTGTATCTGGGCGAGGTCCTGGCCTTGAACGGCGGCCAGCGCAAGCCACGGGCCCAGGAATATGTCGTGGCCGTGCGCTGGGGCAAGCTCGAGATGGGTCTGGCGGTCGACCGCCTGATCGGTGAGCAGGAGCTGGTCATCAAGACCATCAGCTCCTTGATCGGCGACACGCCCGGCACGGCCGGGGCCGCCATTCTGGGCGATGGGCGGGTAGCCCTGATCGCCGATGTGCCCGGCCTGTTCCGGCTTGGCGGTGCGTAAGGCTAGAAAGAAGCACCTGGCAATGATGAATAACGACGAGAAGCTCAAGCTCTTCCTCGAGACGACCGGGATCCAGGGTTTTCAGCACGCGGCCGAAGGCCTGTCGGGGATGTTGGGCGAACAGATCATGTCCAGCCGCCCGGCGACCCGGATGGTGCCGCTGGTCGAGATCCCCAATGTGCTGGGCGGCCCCGAGCGCGAGGCGGTCGGGATCTACCTTCAATCCGAAGGCGATCTGGTGGCGCAATTCGTGCTCGTACTGCCCTTCGAAAAAGCCTGCGAGCTGGTCGATCTGGTGATCGGCGAGCCGGTCGGTTCGACCAAGACGCTCGGCTCGATGGAGCGCTCGGCCCTGGGCGAGGTCGGCAACATCACGACCGGCTATTTCCTCAACCGGGTGGCCACGATCATGCACTGGGATGCTCGTCCGAGCCCGCCGGCCGTGATCGTCGATATGGTGGGCGCGATCTTGAACGTCGTGACCGCCACCGTGGCCGGGATCAGCGACGAAGTGCTGATGCTTCAGGGCACTTTCGTGCGCGCCGGCCGCGAGGTCGAGGTGATGTTCTGGATCATCCCGGACGCGAACTCGCTCGAGATGTTCCGGGGGACCGGGAGCTGACATGGCCGATCAGGCACTGCCCGTTGGGCTGGGCGAAATCAAGATCAGCAGCAGCCCCGGCGATGTGTTGGTGGCTTACGGTCTGGGCTCCTGCGTCGGGGTCGGCGTATTCGACCCGGTTTCGAAGGTGGCCGGCCTGTTGCATGCCGTCCTGCCCCAGAGCCTGAACGGCACGGAGCAGGTTCCCGGCAAGTTCGTGACGACCGGCATCCCCAAGCTGCTCGAAGAGATGGAGAAGGCCGGAGCCATGCGCAGCCGGCTGCACGTGCGGATCGCCGGCGGCGCCAACATGCTCTCGGCGCCGGGCGCCAAGCAGGCCTTCAACATCGGCGAGCGCAACGTGCAGCAGACGCGGATCGTGCTCGACGGGTTGCGGCTCAGACTGCTGGCTGAGGATGTCGGCGGGACGGTAGGGCGAACGGTGCGGCTGTACGTGACCGACGGACGCATGACGGTGAAGGCCCTTGGCAATCAGGAAAAGGCATTGGCGTAAACCCGGTCAAGGTCGCGGCCCGGGGCAGGGCGCGCGAACGCACTCGGCGTTCAAGCGCACAGTCGAAGTTGTGATGGAGGGATGAACGATGGCGAAGATTCTAGTGGTGGATGATGCGGAGTTCCTGCGGGTGCGCATCACGAAGATGCTGACCGGCAACGGTCACGAAGTCGTCGAGGCCGACAACGGCGCCAAGGCCGTGGCCAAGTATCGCGAGAACCGGCCCGATGCGGTCCTCATGGACGTGACCATGCCCGAGATGGACGGCCTGGCCGCTCTCAAGGAGATCCGCAGCGGCGATCCGAACGCGCGGGTCGTCATGCTCACGGCGCTCGGGCAGGAGTCGGTCGTGCTCGAGGCAATCAAGTCGGGCGCCCGTGACTTCGTGGTCAAGCCGTTCGAACCAGATCGCGTGCTGGCCGCCCTGAAGCGCGCCCTGGCCTAAGGGTCAACACCCCATGATGGTCACGCGATCCGCTGATGCGCCGCCTGCGGCGACCGGCACGATCCGGGTGTTGGTGGTCGACGATTCCGCGTTCATGCGGTTCACGATCTCCAAGCATCTGAACGATGCGGCCGGCATCCAGGTGGTGGCGAGCGCCCATGACGGCGAAGAGGCGTTGGGGTTGATCCAGCGTTTTCAGCCCGATGTGGTGACCCTTGACGTCGAGATGCCGAGGATGGATGGGCTGACCACGTTGCGTCAGATCATGGCCTCGGCTCCGCGACCGGTGGTCATGTTGAGTTCGCTGACCGGTGAGGGCGCGCGTGAGACGGTCCAGGCGTTGACGCTGGGCGCTGTCGATTTCGTCACGAAACCGGCCTCGCGCGCCAACGTTGCCGGTGTAATGGAAGAGGTCATCGCCAAGGTCCGCGCCGCGGCCCGGGTCAAGGTCGGACGACTTTCGCGCCCGATGACGCTGGCGACCGAGCCGGCCCCGCCGCAGACGGTCAAGACGACGCGTGAGCTGCGCAACACCGATCGGGTGGTGTTCATCGGCTCCTCGACCGGCGGTCCGCGGGCGCTGCAGACCGTCATGCAAGGGTTGGCCGGGAATCTCAACGCGGCTGTGGTGATCGTGCAACACATGCCGGTCGGGTTCACGCGCTCGCTGGCCGAGCGATTGGACGGGATCTCGGGCTTCCATGTGCGCGAGGCACGTCCCGGGGATGCGCTGGAGGCCGGTCTGGCGCTGCTGGCGCCCGGGGGGTTCCATTTGCAGTTCGACGCCAACGTGCGCGCGACGCTGAACCAGAACCCGCCCGTCCAGGGTGTACGACCGGCAATCGACGTGACCCTGACCTCTCTGGTGCCGCATTATCGCGGGCGCCTGGTGACGGCCATCCTGACCGGGATGGGCCACGACGGCACGCAGGGTGCGACCCTGGTGCATCAAGCCGGCGGACATGTCATCGCCGAAGACGAGAGCACGTGCGTGGTGTGGGGGATGCCGCGCAGCGTCGCCGAAGCGGGTGTGGCCGACGAAATCGCGCCGCTGCCCGAGGTGGCCCGCGCGATCGAACGCGCGGTGCGCCGATAAGGTGAGGTAGCTAAGCTATGGATCTCGAGACGTACGCGACAGTCAAGCGCAGTATCCGCGCCATCCTTGATATCGACCTGGATTACTACAAGGATGAGCAGATGCGGCGCCGTCTGGACGCCTGGCTGGTCCGCTCCGGTCGTAAGACCTGGCCCGAATATTTCACAGCGATCAAGGGCTCGGAGCCGGATATCGCCAAGCTGCGCGATTATCTGACGATCAACGTCTCGGCCTTCTTCCGCGACCCCGATCGCTGGGACTACCTGCGTGATGCGATCGTGCCGCTGGTGCTTAAAGGGCGCCAGGCCGCGGCCGGCGGCACCCTGGGCGCCAAGCTCCGCATTTGGAGCGCCGGCTGCTCGATCGGGTTGGAGCCGTATAGCCTGGCCATGATGCTCGAAGAGCTCGGTCACGGCGGCCGTTATGAGATCGTGGCGACCGACCTCGACCGCGGCGCGCTGGCGCGCTCGAAGGCGCGCGGCCCCTATCCGGCCGAGGACACCGCCAACGTCAGCGCCGCCTTCAAGGCCAAGTATTTCGAGCCGGGCGGCCCGCCCTATCGCGTCGTCGAAAAGATCCAGCGCCGGATCTCGTTCAGCGAACACAACCTGGTGACGATGCCGCCGGCCGGCACCGATTTCGACCTGGTGCTCTGCCGTAACGTGGTTATCTACTTCACCGAGCCGGCCAAGGCCGGACTGTATCGCAAGTTCTATGACAGCCTGCGGCCGGGCGGCGTGCTCTTCGTCGGCGGCACGGAAGTGGTCTCGCAAGCTGCACAAATCGGGTTCAAGAGCGCTGGTATCTCGTTCTACCAGCGCCCAGAGGCGTCATGACCGTCCAGATCGGCAAGCCCCTCACGGCTGAGGAAGCCCTGCAGCGGATCGGCGAACTGCCTCCGCTTCCGGCGGCCGCTTACAAGGCCCTCGAGCTGATCCGCAATCCGCGCTCGGATGCCAGCGCGTTGGCGCGCGTCCTGTCGATGGACCAGGCGCTCGCCGGCCTGGTGCTGCGCTGGGCGAACTCGGCTTTCTTCGGTCTGCGCCATCCGGTGACCACGGTTCAGCATGCGATCGTCTACCTGGGCAACGGCACCGTGCAGAACCTTGTGATCGCGGCCTCGGTTGCGTCGCTTTTCAACCGACCCGTCCCCGGCTACGGACTGGAGCGCGGCTCGCTGTGGAAGCACGCGGTGGGCATGGCCACGGCCGCCCGCCTGGCTGCGACCAAGCTTGGCCGCGCGATCACCGAGGAAGCGTACAACGCCGCCTTGCTGGCCGATATCGGCAAGCTCGCCTATGAGCTCCTGCTGCGCGACGTCGAACTGGCGCGTCCCGAATGGGCGCAGCTACCGTTCGACGAGCTGGAGACCCAATGCTTTGGCCTCAATCACGCCGACCTCGGCGCGGAGATGGCCCGGCGCTGGAACCTGCCGGATCGACTGGTCCAGGCGATCCAGTTTCACCATCGCCCGTTGGATGTGCCGGATCCAGAGGCGGCCGGGCTGGTCGCTGCGGTGTACACCGCGGACATCGCTGTCATGATGTTGGGAATCGGACTCGGGAGCGATGGCCTCCAGTATCAGATCGAGCCGTCTGCGCTCGAGCGCTTGGGGCTGGATGAAGCGGGCTTTCAGGCCCTCCTGTTACAAGTGATGCCGGCCGTCCAGGAAGCGGAGTCCTTCCTGGCTGCCTGAGCCTTGGGAGTGTCGAGCGACGACGTTTTGGTCGTCGGGTCGAAGGAGTCGAGCGAATGAACGTTCAGTTTTTGAATCCGTTTCTTGAGGCCGCCAACGAGGTCCTCAAGGCCGAGATCGGCGTCGAGGTCCAGCGCGGCGAAATCAGCCTGCAGCGCTCGGCTCTGACGGCGAACGAGGTCACTGTCCTGCTCAACATGATCGGGCAGCTCCAGGGCGTCGTGCTCTACGGCATGTCCAAAGCCACGGCTTGCATGCTGGTGAGCAAGATGTTGGGCGAACAGATCACGGAGCTCGACTCACTGGCCCAATCCGGCGTGGCCGAGCTGGGAAACGTGCTGACCGGTCGGGCGACGATCAAGCTGTCGGAGATCGGCTTGCAGACGGACATCTCGCCGCCGACCGTGATCATCGGGGCCGGGATCACAGTTAGCACGCTCGACTTTCCACGGTTGGTCGTGCCGATCCGCTTTGAGGACCATTCCATGGAGGCGCACCTGGCGCTGAGATTGGCCGAGGCGAGCAGCAATCAATCGCATGTCCCGCTCGTGCGTGGGCTGGGTGTGCGGGCTTGAGCCGCCGCGCCGGGCGCTGGAAAGGGTATCGCTGCGACATGAATGTCAAATTCCTCAACCCGTTTTTGGAGGCCGCTACCGAGGTCCTGTTGGCTGAGGCCAACGTCGGGGCCACGCGGGGCCAGATCGGGCTCAACAAGGATCCGTATATCACCGAGGACGTCACGGTGATGCTCAGCCTGGTCGGCGCTGTCGACGGCACGGTGTTTTACGCCCTGGGCAATCCGCTCTCGTTGGCCCTCATCGGCAACATGCTGGGTGAGAAGCTCGAGTCGGTGACCTCGCTGGCCCAATCGGGACTGGCCGAGCTCGGCAATGTCATCACCGGTCGGGCGAGCGTCAAGCTCGCTCAGGCTGGTTTCGAGTCGCAGATCTCGCCGCCGACGCTCCTGCTTGGCAAAGGCTCGACGCTGTCGACCCTCGACATGCCGCGGCTGGTGGTGGCTCTCAATACCGATCATGGACCCCTGACGGTTCATCTGGCGATCCGCGAGGGCCGCAACGCGGCCGCCAAGGCCGCCCAAATCGCGGTGCCCGCCAGCCCGAAGTTCGGGTGAGGATCGGGTGAAATCCCGGACGACCGGCGGCTCTTTAGAGCACGTTTACTGACTTTTCGGGTGGCGTTCGCTACCGTTGGGGAAGTTTGAAGGAGGTATGCATGGAAAACCAAGTTGTGGTGTTCAACCTGGCGGACGAGCACTACGGTGTTGAGATCGCGGCCGTCGACGGCATCATCAAGATGCAGGCCATTACCGTGGTGCCCCGCGCGCCGCACTTCGTCGAGGGGGTCACCAACCTGCGCGGTGAGGTGTTGCCGGTGATCGACCTGCGCACCCGCTTTGGTATGGTCAAGGTGGAGGCCTACACCAACGATACTCGGATCGTGGTCGTCGAACTGGGCGGTCAGAAGGTCGGCATGATCGTCGACGCTGTCACGCAGGTGCTGCGGATCCAGTCGGAGTCGATCGAGCCGCCTGCGCCGATTGTCACGACCCTCGACAGCGCCTTTATCCGCGGCATCGCCAAGGTGGATGAGCGTTTGGTGATCCTGCTTGATCTGACCCGGGTGTTGTCGCTGGAAGAGAAGAAAGACCTGCAGGCCGTTCCCGCGCTGGCCTAGGGCCCGGCGGTATCGCGGTAGAATAAAGAATTGGCCCATGAACCGTCCGGTCGCCCTGTGGATTGACGCCTGGTTTGTCGATCCCGCACCGCTGGCCGGGCGGGATCGAGCCCTGTTGGGCGCGTCGTGGTCCCAGCTCGACGCGCACCGATCATGACATTACCGCCTGCTTCCGCGCTGCCCGCGACGTCACCGATGAGGATCCTCATCGTCGATGACGACCCTGTGCTGCGACAGATTTTGCAGACGTACATGAGCCGGGCCGGCTACGATGTCGCCCTGGCCGAAAACGGCCAGGCCGCGCTCGATATCTGGGAGCGCGAGACCATCCGGCTGGTCATCACCGACTGGATGATGCCGGTGATGGACGGCCCGGAATTGATCCGGCGCATTCGGGCCGTCTCCGCCCCCGCGTACACGTACATCATCATGCTCACCGCCAAGGAGAGCAAGGGCGACGTGATCTACGGTCTCGAAGCGGGCGCCGACGACTACCTCACCAAACCTTTCAACACCGGTGAACTGCGGGCCCGGGTCAAGATCGGCGAGCGGATCCTCAACCTCGAGAACCGGCTCAACCAGACCCTGCAACAGATGGAAGAGCTGGCGACGCTCGACTCGTTGACCGGCCTGCTCAACCGCCGCGCACTGTATACGCACGCCGAGGCCGAGCTCAGCCGCTCGCGCCGCGATCGCAACCCGGTCAGCCTGATGATGTTGGATATCGACCACTTCAAGCAGGTCAACGATCGGCACGGCCACCTGATCGGCGACAAGGCCCTGCGCTTGATCGCCGACACCCTCAAGGTTAACAAACGCCCCTATGACTGGGCCGGCCGGTGGGGTGGTGAAGAATTCCTGCTGGTGCTGCCCAACACCGATGAAAGTGTCGCCGTGACGATCGCCGAGCGCATGCGGTTGCAGATCCTCGACACGCACCTATCGGTTGCGACTGGCGTGCTCCAGCTCAATGCCAGCTTCGGCATCGCCAGCACCGCGTCCGGGCTTGGCCTGAGCGCCAGCACCTCCGAGTTGTACCACCTCGACAACCTCGTCGCCCGCGCCGATGAAGCCCTGATGCAGGCCAAGGAGCTCGGCCGGAACCGGGTGTGTGTGTTCCGGTCGAACGATCTCGCCTGACCCCGTCGCTCGCTACGCCCGTCCGTTGCTGCCCCCCAACAGACGCTGCTCGCGTGCCCACAACGTGGCCGCCAGCAGCAGCCGTTCGGAGAACGAAAGCAAGACGCTCGCAGCGACCGTGAGCGGACCGAGAAGCGCCAGGGCCGACAGTTCAAACCGCCCGATGATCGCCAGCACCTGCGCGCCCAACTGCACAGCCAGACACGACCAGGCCAGCATCGTCAACCAACGCACGCCAGACCCGAGCCATCCGTTTAGTCGTTCGGGGTCGGGCCCCGAAACCGCCTCGACGCACACGATCACGGCCAGCGCCTGAGTCAGTGCGTTCAGGGCTTCGCCCAACGCGGCGCCGATCTGGACGACGTCGCCGAACCCCATGCTGACAACCTGGACGATGTCCATGACGAGCGCGACCAGGGCCAGGCCCTCCATGATCCGGGTTAGCGCACTCAAAGCGACCGGCGATCCCTGTCTCAGCCAGCGTTGGACGGCCGCCCAGCCGAACAGGGCCCAACCCAACACGATCAGCGCACCCACCACCTGACGAGGCGTCCACAGGATCGGCGTGCCGAGCGCCTGACCCAACCCGGGGCTGATCAGGGTGAAGGACACCACCAGCACCCCGGCGATCGGCAACCAGCCCGTCAGGGCTGCCAGCCGTTGGCGGGCGGAGCGATCGGCCGGGCCGCCGGCGAGGCCGGCCTCAGCGCCCATGAAGGCTACCCCCAGGCTGAGCAGAGTGTTCAGGACATGCAGGGCCGCCAGCCAGACGGCTTCCCATGGTGCAATCCCAGTAAGCGGGACCAGCCCGAACCCATAGATCGAGACGGCATTGACGATCGACATCAGGCTGACCAGCACCGCGCAGACACGGACGGCCCAACTAAATGGGGAGACGGAATTAAACATGGTTGGTAGTCCTCGGCACTTCGAAAAGCGATCGGTCATTCCGGGATCGCGGGTCTTCCGGGAAACGACGGCGGCGCAGGTCGTCTTGGCGTTGGAAGCACGGGCCCGACGGGAACTGACGGCGTCGGGGTCGGGGTCGGGATCTGGATCGGTTGGGGTCCGCGCAAACCCGGCACGCTCGATGGCGTGGGCGTCGGGCTGTACGGGCCGGTCGTCGTCGGCGTCGGGCTGGAGCTCGGAACCTGGATCGGAACCGTGGCATAGTGCGTCGTGATCGGCATAGCCCCCACCGCATTGGCTGCAGCATTCCCGACCGAGAGATCCAGGGAGACCGGTGGATCGCTCGGATCGGTCGGAATGCTCAGGAAAGCCGAGTCTGGCCTGGCCGGGTTCAGGTTAAGTGCGCCGAGATTATACGTGACGGTCCGACCGCTGGCCGTGGTCACGGTGGCGGTTGTCCACCAGGCCGCGGCTCCCACAGTCCGATTGGTGGACGTGTACTGGGTCAGCCGCAGCTCGACCCGATCGGTATAGGTCTGGAGGCTGTAGTCGGCCCGATAGGAGATCAAGGTCGGCACGGCCGGCACACCCTCAGTGACGGCGGCCAGGCCCGGAATGTCGCGGGCAGCCAGGCTGCCGCCGGCAGTGGTCACCGGCCCGTTCAACACTGGGCCGTTACCCTGAGCCGAGGGTCTGTGAAGCGCTTTCCCGGCTCCGCCGGTGGCAAACGGCAACGCCTGTTCTAACCTGGCCTCCTGCGCTTCGCTGGTTTCGGCAGCCAGCCGGAGATACCGCGCCACGGCGATCAGGTCGCGGCCGCGCCGATCAAAGCCGGTCAGCCAATCACCGAAGGCCGCATCCAGCGCGGCCTGAGCCTGGGCGCTCCACGCGGCTCGCAAAGCACCGCGCAGGCTGCCAAGCCGGGTCAAGGCCTCATGGTGCGATCCGGTGTAGGTGGCGTGGATCGCGGCCGCCAGGTTTCTGAGCTTATCGGGCTCCATTCGGAGAGTCGTCATCGCCTGTCCCCCTGAAGGCCCGCTGAAGGGTGGTTGAAGCGAGCCGTTGACCCAGAATAGGCGCTTTTCTCAGCCGGCTGGTCCTCGATTGGTCCTCGTGACCTCGGCCGAAAACGCGCTGAAGAGCTTTTACTTGGCCTTTACGTACCGCGTAAACTCTTTACGTCTCGTTTATGGCGCCCGCCAAACCCGTTGATTATGATGACGAAGTCTTAAGGGAATTTTCTGTGAAGCTAAGGGTCGGGGCCTCAAGTAAACGGGTGATCAGCCGAACCGCCGGAAAGGCGGCCGCGGCATGATGCATGTCCTCGCCATCGGTCTGGGTCAGGACCTGGTCCTGGGCCTGGAGTCGGCCCTGCCGAACCATCGCGGCGGCGCCACGGCCGACTGGGCGATCACCGAGGCCGACTGTCGCCGACGGCTCGACGACGGCACGCATTATGACGTGGCCGTGCTCGACGTGGCGGCGACCGTGGCCGGACATGACGTGTTGGACCTGTTCCTGCGTGAGCGCCCGGACCTGCCCTTGTTCGTCGTTGCCGACGTTGAACGCGAGGCCGAGGCGCGGGCGGCGGTCGAGCGGGGCGCCGCCGACTACCTCCTCGTCCGGCAGGAATCGCCGGACCGTCTGACCCGGGCCATGGGGCGAATGCTCGAGCAGGCCCGCAACCGGCGGATGGTCATCCGCCAGACCAGCCTGCTCAAGGCCCTGCTCAACGTCACCCAGCAAATCGCGGCCACGCCCGAGCTGGCGCCGATCCTCGAAGCTGTGGTGCGCGAGGCGCACCTGCACCTGCGCTACGAGTTCGTGGCGGCCTATCTCAAAGAAGATGACGGTCGCCTGGCGCTGTGCGCGATCGCCGGGCTGGACGGGCGCGTCCTGGCCCCGAACGCCTACCGGATCCCGCCGGGTTATGGGACGGCCGGGCGTGCGGTGCTGACCAACCGGGCGGCTGTCGTCGAACAATTCGCCGGGCGCGGACAGACCGGTCTGCGGCCCAGTCTGGGCCTGGGCGTGGTTATGTCGGAACTCTCGGTGCCGATCCGGGACGGCAATCACGCCATCGGCGCGCTGACCATCGCGGCCCAGCGGCCCGGGCAATTCGGCCTGGAAGACGAGCGCACGCTGGCGCTTCTGGCGGAGCCGCTGACGGCGTCGCTGCGCGGCATCCACGCCTTTCAACGCGAGGCCGAGCGTGCCAAACGCGAGGCGCTGCTCTCGCGGGTGGCCAGTGCCGTCAACAGCAGCCTCGACGTCCAGCAGGTGTTGGGCCAGGCGGTGGCCGAGGTGGGCGAGGTGCTGAAAGCCGACCTATGCGCACTCAGCCAGGTCGACCTCGGGGCCGGCCTGCTGTTGACCGAGCACGAATACGTCAACGCCTCGCTGGGCGAGCGACGCTCGTTGAAGAAGCCGCAGCCGCTTGGGCATAGCCTGAAGCTCCTGGCGCATTGGCTGCAAACCGGGTCCGTGCTCACCACGACCGAGGACCTGGTTGACCCCGTGCTGCAGGAGTGGTGGCAGGACACGTCGACGCGGTTTGGGTTACGGTCGGTGGCCTGGGTGCCGATCCGAACCCAGATCGAAGACCGTTTCTACGTCTTGATGCTGATGCAGGTCACGCATGGCCGGCGCTGGACCGAAGACGAGCAGACCTTGCTGCGCGGCATCGCCGGCCAGCTGGCCCTGGCGTTGCGGAATGCGCAACTCTTCGAGACCACCCAGCTCGCCGCAGCCCAGCTGCGGGCCAAGAACGCCGAGCTCGAGGCCTTTGTGTACACCGTCTCGCACGACCTGCAGGCGCCGGTCGTGTCGATGCGCGGCTTTGCCTCACTCCTGCAGAACCGCCACCGCGACCAGTTCGACGAGCGCGGTGCGTTGTACATCGACCGGATCGCGGCCAACGCCGAATACCTCAGCCGGCTGCTGAACGACCTGTTGGAGCTATCGCGCGTCGGGCGGCTCGAGGAGCCGGACGAGGTGCTGGCCTCCGGCGACGTGGTCAAGGCCGTGTTGGAGGACCTGCGAGCGGCGCTCAAGGAGCGCGGTGTCAACGTCATGATGACCAGCACCTGGCCGCAGGTGCGGTTCTCGCGGGTGCGGCTGCGCCAGGTGTTTTCGAACCTGGTCTCCAATGCGATCAAGTTCCTGGGAACCCAACCGCAACCGCGGATCGAGATCGGTTGGCGGTTACAGGTCGGTGAGCCGGCCCTGGTTGAGTTCTGGGTCCGCGACAACGGCATCGGCATCCACCCGGATTATCACCAGCGGGTGTTCCGGCCGTTTCAGCGGTTGAAGGTCGTGGAGGTCGACGGGACCGGTGTCGGTTTGAGCATCGTGCGTCGAATCGTCGAGGGCCGCGGCGGCGCCGTGCATGTCGAGAGCACGCCGGGGCAGGGCGCGACGTTTTACTTCACGGCGCCCCTGGTAGCGGTCGACTCGTCGGTCGTTCGACCGGTGGGCCCAGAAGCGATGGCGGAGGTCGAGCATGTGGCCGCGGGAATTACGTATCCTGCTGGTTGAGGACAATCCCGACCACGCGCTGCTGATCCAGACCACGCTGGAGGGCAGCCGCTACGCGCCGCACATCAGCGTGATCGGCGACGGCGAACAGGTGCTGAACTTCATCGCCTCCGACGTGGCCGGGCGCAACCTGGTGCCACCGCCGGATCTGGTGTTGCTCGACCTCAAGCTGCCAAAGGTCGACGGTCTGGAAGTGTTGAAGGCTATGCGGGCGGCCGCGAACTGGCGCCAGGTGCCGGTCGTGGTGTTGACGACCCTGACCCGGCCGGTCGACATCGACGAGTGTTACGCGAACGGCGCGAATGGGTATCTCTCGAAGGCGGTCGGGCCCGAGACCTTCACTTCGAGCGTGCGCGATGTCGTGGAGTATTGGCTGCGTCTGGCTGCCCGGCGCGAAGCCGGACGGCGCTGGGCGGCTGAACGGGCTGCCACGCTCAATGCGGGTGGCGAGGCGGCGTTGCTCTCGGCCCTGGAGGCCCAGGCAGCGACCGAAATCATCGGTGATGATGCGACCCCGGCCGGGGCAGGGGCGTAGGTGAGGTAAACGTGACGACCAAAGGTTTGCCACGCGTGTTATGTGTCGATGACGACCGCCGGACGCTGGACATCGTCACGCGGATCGTCTCCCGGTTGCCGGTCGAGTGCATCTCGACCGAGCGGCCGAGCCACGCCCTCGAGCTGGCGCGCGAACAGGCGCCGGATCTGTTGGTGCTCGATCTGATGATGCCCGGGATCACGGGCTGGGAGCTCCTGGCCCGCATTCGCCACGAAAATCCGGCGGCCCGCATGCGGGTCGTGGTGGTCAGCGCCAAGGACGATGCGATCGAACGCACGATTGCGAAAAACGTCGCCCAGGTGGATCTGTTTATGGGCAAGCCGTTCGATACCGACGAACTGGCGTCGTCGGTCGCGCAGTTGCTCGACCTGGCCGGTGTCGTCGGCCCGCGCGAAGTGGAGGCGCCTGAGTCATGAACCAGGTTCCGTTATCAGTATTGATCGTCGATGATAATGAGGACCACGCCCAGCTGGCGCTGGAGTTCCTCAAGCTGTCGGGCTCGTACAACGTCGACATCGCGGATTGCCTCGAGGCCCTTTGGGAAAAGCTCGCGGTTGGCCGGTATGACATCGCGTTGCTCGATCACAACCTCCCGGATGGCACCGGCCTGGATGCGCTCAACCGGCTCAAGACCCTCCCGGACGCGCCGCCGGTCATCATGGTCACCGGTCGCGGTGACCAGCGCGTCGCGGCCCAGGCGATCCAGCGCGGTGCAATCGAGTACCTGGTCAAGGAAGGCGACTACCTGCAAACCCTGCCGGCGCTGGTCGAAAAGGCCGTCCGCAACTATCAGGCTATCCAGGCGGCCCGGCACTCGCTCGAGCGCGTGCACTACCAGGCGATGTTGCTCGACAACGTGCGCGACGCCATCGTGGTCTGGAACACGGCCGGCAACATCACGTATTGGAGCCGCTCGGCCGAGGTCCTGTTTGGCCGGCCGGCTGTGGAGTGTCTGGGTCAGAAGATGGCGGCCGTGTATGGCTCGGGGTTCGACCCGATCGTCAGGGCGCCCGAGTCGGGCGGAGCGCAGGCCGACGTCGAACGCCGTTATCGAATACCGGGTCAGGAGCGCACGATCTGGGTCAGCTCGACCGTGACTGCCTTCGAGGATGCCGAGGGCCGGATCAGCGGCTACATGGATGTGTGCCGCGAAATCACCCAGCGCAAGCAACTGGAGACCCAATTCAAGGTCGCGCAGACGCAGCTGGCCGAGGCCAC
>JAEURK010000099.1 GCA_016789175.1 Anaerolineales bacterium | reverse complement strand
GTCGGTTGCGACTTCACAGTCCGGGGCTGCGCTGAACTGCGCGGCGCGCTACGGCGGGTGGGGGAGCAGGCGCTGGCAAGTGCGGGCGAACAAAAAAACTACCGGTGAAGGCCCGGCCTGAACGCCGAAGGCTGACGAAAGGTCAGCCTTCGGTGTTCAACGCAATTGAACGGTGCTTCGGTTCAGGAGTTGATGATCACAGGCACCCCGACCTCGGCCCAGTCGTAGAGCAGTTTTGACTCGGTGACGCCCAGGATGATGCAGCCATAGGAGACCGGAGTCCCCAGATAGCCGTCCCACAGGCGCGAGCCGTCCGGCAGGATCGGGAGCGAATGGATGCCGTTCTGCAATGAGCCGGCCCAGTAGATGCCGAGCCAATCCGGCATCCAGATGCCCCAGGTGCCACCCCACGCGTTGGGGATTTTGTCGAGGACGCTGTAGACGCCCGGGCGCGTGTCGAGGCCGGGTAGGCCGGTCGAGGCCACGAAGCTGTAGACCTCGGTCTCGCCATCGTAGGCCCACAGATGCTGATCCGAGATGTCGATCACGATCCGCTTGCCAGCGCTGGGGGCGGGCTCCGGGGCCGGTGTTGGGGCTGGGGTGGATTCGACGACGGTGGGCGGGACGGCTGCCACGGCGGCCGCCGGCACCGTCAAGACCTGACCGGCGTAGATCCAGCGCGGGTTGGCCAGGCCATTGGCCGTCGCCAGCGCCTGCCAGGTCACCCCGTAGACCTGGGCGATGCCGCTCAGGGTCTCGCCGCGCTGGACCGTGTGCGTGCGGGCCGGCGCGACCTCGGTCACGATAGACGAGTCAACCGGTGCGGCCTCGGGTTGGGTTGTCTCGGAGGCAGGGGCCGCGTCCGTGGAGGGGATCATCAGGGTCTGGCCCGGATAGATCCACGTGCCGGCCAGGTTGTTGATCCGCTGGATTTCGCGCCAGTCGACGTTGTGCCGCAGGCCGATCTGATACAGCGTGTCGCCGGGCTGAACGGTGTAAGTCAGGGTTTCGGCCTGGGCCAGCCCCGGGATTTGGGCTAACCAGAGCGTCAGGACCAGAACCACACTCCGCCATGGTCGTTTCATGGGCGTATCGTGCCGCAATCCCCCTGTTGCTGAGCGATAGTTTAAGGTGGCCTCAGGTGGCGACAGCCAAAGGCCGCGAGGATTACTCCTCGATCAACATGAATTCTTCGGTCAGGGCCTGCCACTCAGGGCGCCAGAGCTTGGCCTCGCTCGGGCAGGCGCTGCACCGGAAGATGAAGTGCGCGCGTCGATCGCTGCCGACATCGACTTGTTTGGCGAACGACATCGCCGCCCCGCACTCCGGACACTCAGGTTGTGCTTCGATCTTGATATAAGGCGTATTATGCCGCATCGATCAATCTCCTAGAATTTATTAAACTGCCGAACACTCGCCCCGGCATGTGGACTGAAGACACGGATCACTGAGTTCGATGATGATAATTGTAGGTGATAACGGTTACAGTGCAACTCTAACCCGGATTGATTTTCGTTAGAGAAAAATCGCAAGTGCGCCTGGTCAGATCACGAGGACTCGTCGAGGACTGCAGGACACCGCGCGCGCCCTACACTCGACGACATCTTGAGAAGTGGTGATCCATGCGCGCTCTTCGTCTTCCCCTTCTGGCCGCCATCCTCTGTAGTAAAGTGTTGGGCGCGACAACCGTCGCCGCCCAATCAACCTCTGAAGCCGCCGCCGACTGGGTGCTCGAGCTGGCTGACCGCCCCGACCTGTCCGCGTATCCCCAGGTGCGGGTGTTCACACGCGTGGTCGACTCGGCCCGGCAACCGGTGGGTGGCCTCACCCGCGAGGCCCTGATCCTCGAAGAGGATGGGCGCGTCACATCGGACCTGGTCGTGGAGCCCGCTGCTCTGGGCCTGCAAGTTATGTTCGTTATCGATCCCGGCGCACAGCCGGAGCGAGTCGGCGAAACCGGGCAGGCCACGCTCGAGGAGGCCCGCGCGGCGATCCGGTTGTTTGCCAACGAGTACATGCGGCCCGGCGACACGGTCGGGATCTGGTCGATGCAGGGCGAGCAAGCCCTTGTGCTCCAACCCCCGACCGGCGCTGCGAGCGACGTGTTGACGGCGCTCGACGCGTTCTCGCTCCAACCCACCACGACAGTCACGCCGGCGCTCGAGGCGGCTATGGATTCCTTGCTGGCGCTCGAGACTTCCGCCGTGAGCGAGCGCATGCTGGTCGTGCTCTCTCCGGGCTGGCGGGATCGGCCGGATCCGGCCCTCGTGCAGCGACTGGACGCGTCCGGGGCCGCGCTCAGCGGCGTGTTGACCCGTCGCGGTCTCGACCTGAACTCGGGCCTGAGTGCGCTGGTGGGGCGCGTTCTCCGGCCGGGCTTGTTCCTGCACTACACCGGCCCACAGGCGCTGCGCAGTCTGTATGGCGCCTGGAACACCGAGCGCTCCGGCTACCGCCTGACGTACACCTCGCCCACCGGCGCACCCGGTTCTCACCAGATCGGGCTGCGCCTGCACGACGCCGAGGCCGTGGCCGCCACCACGTCGTATCAGGCGCCGGTCCCCGACGGACCGCAGATCGTGTTCACGTCGCATGCGGCCGGCTTCCAGGCCGGCCGGCTGGTAGCCGAGTTGATCGGGGTCAGCGTGACGACCCCGCCCGGGTCACCCGCGATCGATCGCGCCGAACTTTTCGTCAATGACGAGTCGTTGGGCGTGCGCGAGGGTGCCGGACCCTTTGCCTGGGCCTGGGATCCGGCGCCCTATGGCGAGCAACTCGCAGCCGACGGCGAGAGCGTTGGCGTTGTCGAACTGCGGGTGCAGGTCACCGATGCGATCGGCCAGACGCGTTCGTCCGCGATCCGCGGCCATGCCAGCTTCCCCGGCGTCGACGCCTGCACGGCCTATCGCAGCGTGCCGGCGGTCGGTCGCAGCCTGTATGCCGCGTGCCGCGCGACCGGTTTGACGCCGCCACTGATCGTGCTGTTTGTCTTGCTTATGGGCATGCTGATTGGCCTGATCTGGCTCTGGCGGTACCGCGGCGCGGTTTCGCAGGCGGGCCAGCAGGTGAGCCGGCGCCTGACCGATGTCTATCGTCGGCTGACGCGGACCGGCGGCCGGCGCGCGCCGTTGGCTTATCTCGATGCGCTCGAAGGCCTCGACCCGGCCGCACGCACCAGCTTCGATCTCTTCGGTCAGACCCCGATCGGGCGCTCACACGACTATGCCGAGCTGTGCTTCCACGCCGAACGCCAGCGCAGCCCGATCAGCGGCCTGCACTGCACCGTGCATGAAGATGAGGGCGGGGTGGGCTGGTCGATCGAGGACGAGGACAGCACCAACGGCACCTACGTCAACGGCGTGCGCCTGCCTGGCCTGGGTCAACGGCTCGCGCTCCACGACGGCGATGTGATCGAGCTGGCTCAGGTCGAGCGCGGCGGCCTCAAGTTCCGGTTCCGGCTGGCGGCGGTCACGGCCGCGCCCGACATACGGCGCGCGCCCGACCCGACCCGCAGCAGCCCTGCAAAACCGGGGCGTGCGACCCGGCCACTGATCGCGGCACGCGGACCAGCGCCGGAGCCGGAGCTCGAGTTCGATCCTCGCCGGAACGACTTCTGATCGGCGCGATCCGGAGATGACGATGTTCACGCTCAGACCGGCTGATCCGCTCGGGCCCTATCGTGTGGAACGCGTCCTGCGCCAGGGCGGTATGGCCGTGCTGGCCCTGGCGCGCGACCGCGATGCATTGCCGCTGGCGCTCAAAGTCGCGCGGCTGCGCGGCGACGCCACCGATGAGGCCGTGCAGACCGCGGTGCGCCGCGAAGCCGAGATCCTCCAACGGCTGAGCCATAAACGGGTCGTGCGCATCTTGCCGCTCGAGGGCGCCGGTGCCGACCGCTACCTGGCGCGCGCTGTCGCCGTGCCCGGCGCGCCGTGGTTCTTCGCGCTCGAGTATCTGGCGGGGGGAACGTTGACCGATCACCTGCAAGCGGCCGGGCCGCTCAGCCTGAACGAGGCGGTTCACGTGGCCGGCAACGTCGCGCTCGGCCTGTATCACGCCCATGATCGCGGCCAGGCCCACAACGACCTCAAGGCCGACAACATCATGTTCCGCCGCCCGGTCGCGCCGGGCGAAGCACCCGAACCGGTGCTGATCGACTTCGGGATCGCGGCGCCGCTCAATCGGCAGCAGGACCAGGCCGGCAGTACGTTCATCATGTCGCCGGAGCGGGTGCTGGCAATGCGCGGTCAGCATGCGCCCGAGCGTGCGGCCGATGCCGGCCGCAGCGATGTCTGGTCGATGGGGGTGTTGCTGTATCAGATGCTCACGGGCCGGCTGCCCTTCCCGGCGTTGGCCGAACACTCGCTGACATCCCAGATCCTGAACAGCACGCCGGCCCCGATCCCGGCGCTCAACCCGCGGGTCTCGGCCGAGGTGGATGGCTTCGTGCGCGAGCGTTGCCTGGCCAAGCAGCCGACGGCCCGTGCGTCGCTGCTCGAACTCCTGCGCTTCCTGGAAACCGTACGCGGACAGCAGCGGGCGTCACTCGATGCCCTGCGGGTCTGGGGACAGGCGGCGTAGCGCGTGGAGTGCATCTCAAGGAAGGGAGTTGGCGGAGACATGATCGACACCCGACAGCGAGCCGGATCGAAGTCGCCGCGATCCGCGGTTCAACCGGCGTTGGTTTTTCAGGCGTTTGCGCGCGCCGACCTGGGCGGCCCGGCGGCGTACGGCCGGCGGTTTGACGATCGGGCTTTCGCCGGCGCTGTGAATCTGCCGGACGGCCGCCAGGCCTGGTTGGCGGTGGTGGCCGACGGCGTCGGCGGCGGGCCGGCCGGGGGGCATGCGGCAGACCTGGCGGTCGAGGCAGTGCTGGCCCGGCTGACAGGTCAGGCCGTGGACGATCCCGTCGCAGCACTGGCTGAAGCGACGCGCGCCGCGCATCAGGCGGTGCAGGCCGCCGGAAGAGACGTCAGCCGACGCGGTCTGGCCAGCACGCTCGCCGCGGCCCTGGTGGTCGAACGGCGACTGTACGTGGTCAACGTGGGCGACAGCCGGATCTATCTGCTTCAGGGCGCTCGCCTGACACAGGTGACCGACGATCATGTCTGGTGGCGTCTGGCAGTCGCCGAAGGTCGGGCCGAGGCGGACCATGCCCGACGCCACCCCCGCGCCGAGGAACTGGCGCGCGCGTTGGGCCTCGACGGCGACGTCGAGCCTGACCTGGGTCTGTATCTACGAGGCGGACCGCTGGCCGGTGAGGACGCGACGGCGGCGCGCGACAACCAGGGTCTGGCATTGCAGGCCGGCGATCGGGTGCTGGTCTGCAGTGACGGCTTGATCAAGTCGCGAGCGGACTGCTCGGGCCGCGCGACGGTCAGCGATGCCGAGCTGCGCGACCAACTCGAGTATGGCGAGGCCGAGGCCGCGGTGCATGCCTTGATCGGCCTGGCGCACGGGCGCGGTGCCGACGACAACATATCGGCGGCGGTGCTGGCCGTGGCAGCCTCGGCCCAGGCCGGGCCGGGCTGGCGCCCGCTCCTCGGCCCGTTCCTGGGCCTGCTCTTCGTGGGTCTGGTCTCGGCTCTGGCCGCCAGCGTCACGACGGCCTGGTGGTTGGGGCGATGATGACTTCCTTCTCCCTTGACGACCGGCGGTTCTTGGCGACAATCCTCATCGAACGTCCGTCTTGGACGACGTTCCATATTTTTCGACAACGGGGGCGCTGGATTTGGAAACCCTCTTCAGTTCCGACAAAACCTGGATCTGGATCGTGGCGGCCGGGGGGCTGCTGGTGATGGGCTGGCTGATCGGGCGGGCGACGACCGCCGGCCGTGCACGCGTGCATGATCCGCTCGGCACGATCATGGCGGCCACGGTGCTGCGCCGCAGTCGGCGTGAGACGCTCGGGCATCTGCTCGAAGCCGTTGTTCGGGTGGTGCGGGCCGAGGGCGCCGTAGCCTACCTGGTTGATCCGCGCACCAGTCAGATCGAGGCCGCCTACGCGATCGGAGTCGATCACTTCGATCAGATCGCGCGCGTGCCGGTCACCGATCCGCTGGTGCAGGCGCTCAACGCGCACAAGCAGGATGTGCTCCAGGTCGAGGTCGATAACCCCAGCCTGCGCTGGGCGGCCCTGGCTAACGGCAAGGCGCGGGCCCTGGCGGCGCTCAAGATCGGGGCGCCGCGCGGGCTGGCGGTCGAGCAGTTCCTGCTGATCGGCTGGCGGCGCAAGAGCGGGGCCCAGGACGTCGCGGCGCTCCTGCCGGACATCGGGCGCTATGCCCGTCAGGTGCTGGCAGGCTTCGACGAGACCGAGCAGCGCGCCCGCGACGTCCAGGCGCTCAGCGCCGGGATTCAACACCTCGAAGTGCTCAGCCGGACAACGGCCCACGACGTCCTCAACAAGGTCACGGCCTCGCTGGGTGCGCTCGAACTGACCGGCGGCGACTCGCCCGAACTCGAGCGCGCCCGCTCGCAGATCGCGCTGGCGGGCGAGATGCTCGAGGATCTGCGCGATCCCGATCGCCCGATCTCGCCCGAGGCGGTGCGTGTCGAAGAACTGGTCGAGCTCTCCGCCGGCTTGATGGCTGTGTATCAAGAGGATCAGGCCGTCGACTTCCGGCTCGATATCGCGCCCGGCATGCCCGACGTCTGGGCCGAGCGGGTCGAAGTGCTGCGGGTGCTCGACAACATTTTGACCAATGCCGTCCGCCACAACGGCGACCGCTCGTCGTTACGTGTGTGGATGCGCGTCCGCCGCGAGGGACCGGAAGTGCTCTTCGAGATCGGCGACGACGGCCAGGGCTTCGACCCGGCCGCGCGTGAGACGTTGTTCGAGTTCGGCGTCACGACCGACTCCACTGGCCGCGCCCGCGCTCACGGCATGGGGCTGTGGAGCTGCAAGCGCATCATCAACGCGCATGGCGGCCGGATCTGGGCCGACTCCGAGCCGGGCCAGGGCGCGCGCTTCCTCTTCACGTTGCCGGCTGCCGGTGGAGCGAGGTTCACATGACCGACAGGGAACACACAACCGCGTTCTCGCCGCGTTTTGTGCGCACCGCGGTGCATGCGCTGCGCACGCCGTTGCAGACGATCCACGGCTTTGCGTACCTGTTGACGCAGGATATGCCCCGTGAGTCGTTCGACCAGGCCCTTGGCCTGATCCGCGAGGACTCGGGCCGGCTGATGGCCATGCTCGACGACCTGGGCTGGCGCGGCCGGATCGCCGCCGGCGAGCTCACGCTCGATCGGCGTGCTTGCGACCTGGGCGCGTTGCTCAGCCGTTTGGCGCTGATGTTCGAGCACGAGCAGGTGGATCGCTTTATCGATTTGCGCGCCACCCGGGTGCCACCGGTGCGGGTTGATGAGGAGCGCGTGGTCGACGTGCTCACGGCCGTGCTGCGCCAGGCGGCGCGGGTCTCGCCGCCAGGCCTCATCAAGGTCAGCGCCCGCGGCGGCCGACACACGGTTGTGGTGCGGGTTGAAGACGCCGGCGCGCGCATCCCGGCCCGACTGCGCGATGCCGTCTTCCGTGCCGATCAGCCCGTGCCCCGCGCCTGGGGGTGGCCCGAAGCCGGGCTGGGCCTGAACCTGTACGTCGCTCGCGAGCTGGCGCGCGCCCTGGGCGGCGACCTCACGGTCGGCCCGGCCGGCGCGCCGCGGGCCCGGCGCGGCAACGCCTGGGAGCTGAGCCTGCCGCGCGAGGTCGCGCCATGAACGATGTGCTGGTCGTCGATGACGACGCGGGCGTCCGTCAGTTTCTTAAGGCGGCCTTGGCTCGGTACCGTTTGCCGTTTCGTGTGGCCGTCAACGGTGCCCGCGCGCTCGAGGCCGCGGTCGCCGCGTGGCCGGCCGTGGTCCTGCTCGACCTGGGTCTGCCTGATGCGGACGGCTGGGCCGTGTGGGACCGGCTGAGTGCAGTCGCAGCCGGGCGGGCGTTGCGGGTCGTGTTGCTCAGCGGCGAGAGCGGGCCAGCGGTCGAGGCGAACGTGCGGGCCCGCGGCGGTCTGGGCGTGTTGCGCAAGCCGATCCGACCCGACCGATTGGCGGCCTTGCTGTTGCCGCACTTCGAGGAGGACGCGCGCCGCGCCGGGTGATCGGCCGGCCGCCCGAAAAACCATGGCTACCCCCAGGATCTTGATCGTCGAAGATGAAGACCGACCGGCGCGTTTCTACGAGCTCGCGATGCAACACGCCGGCTATCTGACAGCGCGCGCCCGAAACGGGAAGGAGGCGCTGAAGCAGTTCGCGGAGTTCAAGCCGGATCTGATCCTGCTCGACCTCGGCCTGGCCGACGATGGCATGACCGGCTTCGACGTGCTGGCCCACATCCGTCGCAACGACGTCGCCGTGCACGTCGTCATCCTGACGGCGCAGGCGGGCGAGGAGCATCAACTGCGTGGGCTCAATCTCGGCGCCGACAACTACCTCGTCAAGCCGGTCACCGACGCGCAGCTCACGGCGCGTGTCCAGGCACACCTGCGGCGACGGACGCCGCGCCTGGCCGAGGCGACGCCCACTCTCTTTCGCTACGGCGCCTTGAGCATCGATCTGACCGAGTGCAGGTTGACGCGCGACGGCAAGGTGCAAACGCTCGGCGACGTCGAGTCGCGCGTGCTGGGCCGTTTGCTGCAGACGCCCGGCGAGGCCGTCAAACATGCGGAGCTCCTGCAGATCGGGTGGGGGCGCTCCGCCAACGCCGTGCAGGATTGGAGCGACATGCGGGCGCTGCTCAATACGATCTATCGCCTGCGCGGCAAGATGGAGGTCAAAGGCGGCAAACGCCTGATCCGGACGGTGCCCAACGTCGGTTTTGCGATCGCGCCGCCTGACTCGGGCGGGGAGCCCGATCGCGGCGAGGCGCCCTGAACAGCCCAAAGGCGGTCTCGATCCAGCCCAACGGGGCGGATCGGATCGCATGGGTTGCGCTGAGCGTGGCCGGTTTGGCCGGCCTGATCGCCCTGGTGAAGGCCTGGCCTCCCGTCGATGGACTGGCCTCGCTCGCGGCCGCGCTGGGTCTGATCGGCGCGGTTGTCGCGGGCGGGCTGGATCTGGTTTGGCGGCGCGTGCCGAATGCGGTGACTCTGGGGCTCATCCTCGCGGCCCTGATGATTGCCGTGGCCCGATTGTTCGTCGGCGACTGGGGCCTGGCCGAACTCGGTGCGGTCGGTCTGGCCTGGCTGGTCTGTCTCGCGGCCTGGTTGACGCGTCTGTTTGGCGGCGGCGACGCCAAGCTGGCGATGGGGCTGCTGGCTCTGTTTCCGACCTGGGCTGCCGCCTTCCTGATCGCGCTCGGGTTGCTGGTTGGCAGCGCCGTCTATCTGCAGTGGGGGCCACACCCCGGTGGCTGGGGGCGGGTTGCGCGCGCGGCCTGGATTGGGCTCGGTCGTCGGGCGCCGCCATCACGCGCGGAGCGTGATGAGGCGTATCGGAACCGGAGCCATCCGGCTGCGCCGTGGCTTGCGGTGGGATTCGGCGCCTTCGTCCTTTGGATGGTCAGCCCGCTCGCTTTTCCACTTTAGATGCGATTGCTCTGAAACATACCCTGGGCAAAACGGGATTCAATCCGGACTTGATGTACACTCAACTTCCGCTCACCGCACCGGTTTTCGCGCGGCGACAATTGAGCAACACACGAGGGCGCTATGCACAAAGCCACAACCATTGATCAACTGCTCAGCGACATGTCGCGTCGCTGGCTCCCCGAAAAGTCCGCCGGCATACATGCCACGATTCAACTCGACCTGTCCGGCGCCGAGCCCCGCCAGACAAGTTTCATGGTCGCCGACGGAGCGTTAGCGATCCAACCGGGGCCGACAGGTAGCCCGAACCTCACGCTAACGGCCAGCGCCGAGGACTATCTGGCCATCTCCAACGGCGAACTGGATCCCGTCAAGGCGTTTATGCAGGGCCGTTTGAAGGCCAAGGGCGACCTCGGCCTGGCATTGAAGTTCCAGTCGATGTTCGACTTCGAACTCGAGTGAAATGCAACGAAGAGGCGCGGCCTGGCCCCGCAATACCCGGGGAAGGGGCGGCAGTTAGTTGTTTGCGGTCAGTCCGCCCGGACCAGGTCCG
>JAEURK010000035.1 GCA_016789175.1 Anaerolineales bacterium | reverse complement strand
TCGTCCGCGACACGCCGATCGGCGCGTGGCTGAACGGCCGCCGAAATCCGAGCCGGGCCCGAGCGGTCGGCTCAACCGGAACCGTATAATCCGCGGATGGCCCGCCGCCCCAACCCCTACCTTCAGCGGATCAACCTCGTCCTCGATCACATCCGCGCGAACCTGCACGGCGATCTCTCGTTGCCTGCGCTGGCACGCGTCGCAGGGTTCTCGCCGTTTCACTTCCACCGGCTGTTCAAGGGCTTCACCGGTGAGACCCTCAACGACTGCGTCAATCGCCTGCGGCTCGAGCGCGCCGTGGCACTCCTGCGTGGCTCGAACGTATCGGTCACGGAAGCCGCGCTCGCGTGTGGATACGCCTCCGGTCCCGGCTTCTCGCGCGCGTTCAAAAGACGCTTTGGCCTCACCGCCCGAGATTGGGATCGGCATTCGCCGCTCAAAGAGAGCAAGAACGGGCAAGTACTCGACGGCGTGCCTCGCTATACTCCCGACCAGTTGGGCCCGCTGGCTGCGGATCAACGCTTTCGGGTATCGATCCGGTCGCTGCCGGAGCAGACCCTGGCCACGGTGCGGGTGTTCGATCCGTACCGCCGAAGGGGCGCGATCCCGGCTGCTTATGAGCGACTCTGCCTTTGGGCGCGCAGCCAGGGTGTCGATCCGCTCAAACAGACGCTGTACGGGCTGTCGCAGGACGATCCCGAGGTCACGCCGATCCGTCTCTGTCGGTTCGATTGGGCGTTGACCATGCCGACGCCATTCACACCCGACGACGAGGTCGGGCAATTGATCTGGCCGGCGGGCCGGATCGCATCGATCCCGATCCAGGGTGACGTGACGCAGGAGTATCTGGCGCTGCAGTTCCTGCTTCTGACCTGGCTGCCGCGCAGCCGCTATCAGCCGGCCAACCTGCCGATGCTCGAGATCTATCGCCGGCAGCCGGCGGAGTTGGGCTGGGAGACCTACGACCTGGATTGCGCGTTGCCGATCGAGCTGCTGTAGCCGGTTGTGGCCTCGGAGCGTCGGATCCGCTAACCAAGCCGATGCGCCCATTCCTTCACACGTACGATCACACAAGGAGCCTGTTATGGATCTGGGGATATTTTCAATCAGCCTGGCCGTCAAAGATCTCAAGGCCTCGCGCGCCTTTTACGAGGCTCTGGGTTTCGAAGCCTTCGCCGGAGATGAAGCCCAGAACTACCTGATCCTCGGTAACGGTGGCGCCAAGATCGGCCTCTTTCAAGGGATGTTCGAGGACAACATCCTCACCTTCAACCCGACCGATGTGCGCGCCATCCAGAAAGCGCTCAAGGCAAGGGGCGTCGCCCTGTCTGTGGAGGCCGACGAGAGCACCACAGGCCCGGCGCACATCGTGCTCAACGACCCCGACGGCAATGCCATCCTGATCGATCAGCACTGAGCCGCGACCGTCGGCGGGTGGTCGCGGGCCGTCGTGACGACCCGCCGACGGTGAGCCGGACCGTGGACGCGGGATCTCACTCGGCCTCGATCGATGCCGGAGCGCCCAGCGGCAACAACCCCAACACCAGCAGACAACCGAGGACGATCACGGCGGCACCGACGATCTGGATGCCGTTGAGCGGCTCGTGCAGGACAAAGACGCCGACCAGCACCGCCACGACAGTCACCACAAACTCGACGCTGATGGTTCGCGTCGGCCCGATCGCCGAGACCAGTCGAAAGTACACGACATAGGTCAACGCACTCATCACGGCCCCGGCGATGAAGAGGTACAGGAAGTCGATGGCCTCGAGCCGGCCCGGCACGGGGACGAGGAGCAACAGCGGCAGCGTCATCACCCCGGCCGCGAGGAACGACCCGGCCGTGACCTCGAACGAGCCCGCAGCGCGCAGATAGCGACTGGCGTAGTTGCTGCCGTATGCGGCGCAAAATGTCGCGAACACCATCGCCAGGCAGCCGAAGATGAAGGAGTCGGTCAGGGCCACGGCCGGGAAGCCGACCAGCAACACGATCCCGACGACGCCCAACACCAGGCCAAGCACGCCCGGCGGCGTGATCCGTTCCAGGCCCCACAGCTGACTGATGATCATCGAGAACAGCGGGATCGTGGCGACCAATATCGCGGCCATCGCGGTGCCGATCCGCGGTGTCGCGTACGAAAGGCCGATCAGCTGCCCGGCCACGGTGGTTGCCCCGACGATGACGTACGGCCGCCAGCCCGCGCTGAAGTCGAGGCGGCGGCGCAGGATCGCGGCGAACCCGAGCAGCGATCCTGCGGCGACCAACGATCGGAAGGCCACGGCACCGATGAAGCCAAAGGCCTCGACGACCTGCAACAGCACCAGGAACGACACGCCCCACACCAGGGCGAGGAACACGTATTCAATCACATCGCGAGGCTTCATCAACCACCCGTCCCCCCGGCAAACGGCACGCCGTTGACCCGGCGCACGATCACGCCCCCCACAACACGCCCACCAGGAAAGCCAACAGCCCCAGGGAGCCGCTGAGATACAACCGGCGCATGGCGCGCCGTCCCTCGGTCGGCGTGCGGCTGCGTACCAACTGCAGCACGAAAGTGGCGATCAACCCATCGGCGACCGCGATCGGGAGCAGATACGTCAGGCCGAAACGCCCGTTGAAGAGCGGGACGATGCTCAGCGCCAGCATCACGCCAAACAGCGTAGCCGAGATCCGCAGCGCGGCGCGGCGGCCCCAGATCAGGGCGATCGAGCGCGATCCACGCTGGCGATCGCCTTCGGCATCCATGGCGTCGCCCGCGATCTCCTCGGCCAGGTCGAAGACCAGCGCCATCGCCGCGAACAACCAGACGTCGGAATTCCAGGGATCGCCGACGCCGATGCCGCCGATCACGAACGTCATCGCCACCGAGAGCGCGACGATCAGGTTCCCCCAGACCCCGGCTGCCTTGAGCCGCCAATTGTAGAGGAAGCCCAGCACCCAGGTCACGGCCGCGACCCCGAATGCCGTTGCCCCAAGCCCCGCGGCCGCTGCCAATCCCAGCGCGCCGAGCCCAAGCCCGAGCGTCATGGCCTCCGGGCGAGTCAACAGGCCGGCCGGCAACGGCCGCCAGGGGGTGTTGACCCGGTCGACCTCGAAATCGAAATAGTCGTTGGTCGCCATCGCCGAGGCCGAGAGCAGCACGCCGCACGCCAGGCCCCACCCGATCGTCGTGAGCGGCGGCAGACCGCCCAGCCCCACAGCCTCGCCGAGGACCACGCACATCCCCGCGGCCAGCGGCAGCTCTGGACGGATGATCTGTACGGCGCCCCGCAGTTTCTTTGTGAACGTCATCGTGCTGGCCGGAACGCGGCGCGGATCACAGGCGCCCGAGATAGACCTTGGTCGTGTACGTGAAGGCCACCCGTCCGTCGACGGCGTACGCGGCGAACAGCCGCGCCAGCTCGGCCAGCATCGGCTCGTGGTTGGGGTGTCCGGCCGCAGGCGCATAGGAGGACGAGAGCAATCGACCGCGGACGCCGTCCAGGTCGAAGTCCTGCCGGTTCTGAAGCGTTTCGAGCGTCATGGGCTGGGGGCTGAAGAAGTCGGCCAGCAGCGCGTCGTCGATCTGGCGATGATCCACCTGGGCGTAATCGGTCGCGTAGGTGTGGAGTAGCGTCTCATAGGCGCGCAGGAACGGCGTGGTCTCGGTCTCACGCTCGTTCCAGATCAGGGCCACCCACCCGCCCGGGCGCAGGATGCGCGCGAACTCGGTCCGGGCCCGGGCGCGATCGAACCAGTGAAAGGCCTGGCCGGCCGTGATCAGGTCGATGCTGTGGTCAGTCAACGTCGTCGCCTCGGCGGTGCCCGCCACGCTCGTGAAACCGTCCTGGTGGGCGAGCAGTCGCTCACCGGCGGCCCGCATCTCGGGGTTGGGCTCGACGGCGAAGACGCGGTTGCCGTGGCGCAGGAACAACCCGGTCAGCAGCCCGGTCCCTGAGCCGATATCGGCCACGCTGGTCGCCGGCGTCAGAGCGCACCGTGCGCGCAAGATCTCGAGCACTCGGGAAGGATAACTGGGGCGGTATTTGATGTAGTCATTGACACGATCGGAGAAACGACGGGTGGGGTCGGTCATACCGAGATTCTACCGAAAAGCGTCGGCGCCCACACGCATACGCCGTCGTCAGGCCGCCGGTGCCCTGACGCAATTGCGCCCTGCGCTCTTCGCCTGATACAACGCGACATCAGCGGCCTTGAGCAATTCGTCCACGCTCCGGCCGTGCACCGGGTAGGCGGCCACCCCAACCGAAAGCGTCGCCTGCAACCCGCGACCCGCGTAACTCAATGGCTCGGCTGCGAAGGCGCCCCGCCACATCTCTGCCCTTCGGGCGGCCATATCCAGGGTGGCGCCCGGCATCAGCAGCACGAACTCCTCACCGCCGTAGCGACAGGCGATATCCATCTGGCGCGTGGTCGCCCGCAAGAGCCGGCCAAGAGCTTCCAGTACCAGATCGCCCGCCTTGTGTCCGTGGACGTCATTGAAGGCCTTGAAGTGATCGACGTCCATCAACAGCACACCGATGGGTTCATTGAGGCGCTCCGCATGGGCCAGCGCCATCTCAAACGTCTCCTGCATGTAGCGCCGATTGTAGAGCCCGGTCAGCGGGTCGCGGATCGCCTGTTCACGCAGTTGCCCCTGCAGGGCCTCGATCTCGGCCAGCCTGGTCTCGAGCTGAGTATTGGCCAGGCGCAGGGCGTCCTCGGCGCGCTTGCGACCCACCGTGTCCCAGGCCAGGTCGGCCAGGCGTTCGACCATCGCCACGTCGGTCTGGTCGTAGTCGCTCGACTTGTTGCCCACGCCCAGGATGGCCACGATCTGGTCGCCGCGGAACACGGGC
>JAEURK010000155.1 GCA_016789175.1 Anaerolineales bacterium | reverse complement strand
GATGGCCAAGAAGCCGGAGGATCGCTATCTCACGATGAGCGATCTGGCGGCCGCGCTCGAGCGGCTGGCGCAGGTCGCCGGTCCGGTCTCGGCCGGACCGCGCGCGCGGCCCTGGCTCTGGGTCGGCGCCGTTGGCCTGGCGGCTGTTGCGGGCTGCGTGATCCTGGCCGGCGGCGGTTGGCTCGCCCTGCGCGGCCTGGGCGTCGGCGTGCTGGGCGCGACCGCCACGGCCCAACTTATGGCTGCAGCGACGGCGCCGACACCGTCAGCACTTCCGCCGTCCACGGCCGCCGCGACCGAGCCTCCGCCACCCACACTCGCGCCGACGCTCGCGGCGACGATCGCGGCGACCGAAGCGCCGGCGGGGTTGCCCGTCTCTGAAAAGGATGGCATGCCCCAGGTGTTCGTGCCGGCGGGCAAGTTCGTGATGGGACCGCGTAACGAGGTGGTCGAGGTCGCGGCATTTTGGATCGACCAGACCGAGGTGACCAACGCCCAGTACGCGCGCTGCGTGGCTGCCGGAATCTGCGAGCCGCCGGCCGGGGCCGGGTCGCAGACGCGCAAGTTCTACTTCCAGAACGCCGAGTACGATGCCTACCCGGTCGTGTACGTGGCCTTCGACGATGCTCAGACTTATTGCAACTGGGTCGGGCGCCGGTTGCCGACCGGCACCGAATGGGAGAAGGCCGCCCGCGGCACCGACGGCTGGATGTACCCATGGGGCGACGCGGCGCCCGACGGCACCCGCGCCAACTACGGCCATCAGGTCGGGGATTCAACCGCGGTCGGCAGCTATCCGGCCGGGGCCAGCCCGTATGGCGTGCTCGACCTGGCCGGCAACGTGGCCGAGTGGGTCGACGAGGAGATGGACGGCGGCTATCGCGTCTCGCGAGGCGGTTCATGGACGAGCGAGGCCAACGCCATCAGCGCCGTCGTGCGATACGGTGTCACGCCCACGCGCCACTTCGCCGATTACGGCTTCCGGTGCGCCACGCGCACAGCGCCGGCCGGCGTGAGCGAGCCACCCGCCGCGGGCACGGTGACCGCTGCGTTCGCCGCCGGACCGAACTTCTCGAACTTCCGAGCCTGTGATCGGCCGTGCACCGAGGCCGGCGCGCAGATCGTCAACGTTTTCCCCGAGAAGACGACGTCGATCTATGTCGGCTGGGATTACGCCGGCATGCAACCCGAAATGCCCTACACCCGCATCTGGTCGCACGGCGGCGTCGAGTGGGTGCGGTACTACTGCCTGTGGCGCGGACCCGAGCAGGGCACGTTCAGCATCCGCCTGTGGGACAACGAAGGCCTGCGTTCCGGCGTGTGGACCCTTTCGATCTCGCTCGACACTGTGCACGACTTCACGTTCAACGTGCCGATCGAGGGCGTCTTCGATCTATTCACGCCGGCCGGGCAGCTGGCCTGCCCGGATTTTCGGTAGACTCGGTTCACCACACGGGCCGGCCCTCAACTGCTGGCGCTGTTGTAGGCCCGCAACCCGCGGGTCCAGACGACGTGAACCACCCAGAGCAGCAGCACCGGCAACCCCACCGCCCAGGCCATGTACGCGGGCGCCAATCGGCTCAAGGCCGCCATGGGCGGGAAATTGGTGATGACGAAGATCGGCAACACGAAGATGCCGACGCTTTGGATCCAGCGGCTGTAGATGTCCATCGGCATGCTGTTGAAGTCCCAGAACGAGTCGACGATCCCGGCCAGGGCCGTGGCGTTCAACAACCAGAACGTCAGCAACAGCGGCAGTAAGAAGAGGCAATAGCTCACCAGGGCGCTGAGCGCGAAGAACACGGCGTAGCCGCCGACGGTGGACAGTGAGACGGGCAGCCCGAGCCGCGCCCAGGCCAGGGCTACCATCACGCCGCCGGCCAATACGTCGACGGCAAAGATCGTCAGATCGGAGCGCCGCAGCGTGACCAGGAACTGCGTCGAGACCGGTTTGGTGAGCAGCAGATCGAGGTCGCCGTCCTTGATCAGGCTGCGCAGGTTGTAGTTGTTGATCATGAACAGCCCGGCGTACAGCCCGGTCAGCGCGACGAACGTTCCGCTGAAGAGCAAGACTTCGTCCGGGGTCAGGCCGTTCAGGGTTACGCCGGCCCGGTACACCACGACGACGTAAGAGAGCTTGACCAGCAGATACCCGGCCTCCATGCTGAAGTTGCCGATGAAGCTGAAGCGATATTCGAGTTGTGCGATCAGGCTATTCTTGACGAACAGCCCGTAGATCAGCAGGTGCTTGCGGAGTTCGGTCCAAAGCGCGCTCATCTCAGCCTCCCACCGCGACGTAGCGGCGCCCGCCGTGGCTCCAGATCAGGCGGGCCAACCCGGCCGACAGCCCGATCCACAGCACCTGCATCAACAGACCTCGCCCGAGCTCGTTGGGCGTGACCTGGCCGTTGAGCACCAGCAGCGGGAACGACACGGTATAGCGGAACGGCAGCAGGCTCAACCACGCGAGCGCGGTCTGTCCAAAGACCTCGAGCGGAAAGATCCCGCCGCTCAGCAAGATCGTCACGATCCGGATGCCCTCGAACAGGAAGCCGATCTCCACGATCCAGAACGCGACAGCGCTGAAGCAGTAGAAGATCAGGAAGTTGAGGATCACGGCCAGGACCAGGGTGAGCAGGAACAGCAGGACGCCGCCCAGGCCTAACGTCAGGCCCCACAGCAGGTTCAGGCCGATCAGGACGGCCGTCATCAGCACCAGGACCATACCCAGATTGGGGAGTTTCTGCCCAAGATACGCGCTCAACCGATAAGGGAAGTAGCCGAGCGGCTGCACCAGGAACGTGCTGTACTTGCCGCTCTTGATGTCCTCCATGATGTCGTACTCGAATCCGGTGTGGACCAGGCGCGCGGCGAGCCCGGCCAAAAAGGTATAGGCGATCATCTGGCGATAGCTGTAGCCGTACAGGACCTCTTCGTTTGAGCCGGCGAAGATCGCGGTCCAGAGAAAGGTCTGGATGACGATCGGGTACACGGCGCTGATCAACGAGATCAGGAAGTTGAGCCGGTACTCGAGCGCGGTCTGGAAGCCTAACTCGAAAGCCTGGAGGTACTTCTTAAGCCGACGCATCGGCGGCCTCCCGGCGTTGATAGAGCAGGGCGATGCCTTCCTCGACCGGGATGTCCTCGATCGTGAAGTCGACGACCGGCAGTCGATCGAGGATCGCCTGCGAGCGTGCCTTGAGCTCGGCGCGCGGGACCTCGAGCGTGGCCGAGAGCTCGGTTTGTTCCTTGATCTGCCCGAAGGCGGCCAGATCGGCAGCCGAAACGGCCTCCGAGAGCTGCAACCGGATCACCTTGGACTGCGCGAAGACCTCGTTGACGCGGCTGAGGTCGCCGTCGTGCACGATCCCGCCCGCGTTGATGATGACCACCCGCCGGCACAGGTCTTCGATATCTTCCATATAGTGACTGGTCAGGATGACCGTCGCCTTGCGCTGCTGGTTGTAATACTTGAGAAAGGCCCGGATCTTCTTCTGCGAGAGCAGATCCAGCCCGATCGTGGGCTCATCCAGGAAGATCAGACGCGGCTGATGCAGGAGCGCCGCGACCAGCTCCATCTTCATGCGCTCGCCCAATGAGAGCCGGCGCACCTGGACGGTCAGCAGATCCTTGACGTCCAGCAGCTCGGTCAACTCGGCCAGAGTGCGTTGATAGACTCCGTCTTCAACTTCGTAAATGCACTTGTTGAGGTAGAGCGATTCGTTGGCCGGCAGGTCCCACCAGAGCTGGTTCTTCTGGCCCATCACGATCGCGAATTGCATCTTGAACGCCTTTTTGCGTTCCCATGGGGTGTAGCCAAGCACGGCGGCCCGGCCGCTGGTCGGATGCACAATACCGGCGAGCATCTTGAGCGTGGTGGTCTTGCCGGCGCCGTTCGGCCCGAGGAAGCCGAGCATCTCACCCTCGGCAACCTCGAACGAGATCCCGCGGACGGCTTCCTTCACCAGTTTGCGCCGTTTAAAGAGGTTGCGCAACGAGCTGCGCAGACCCAGTTCTTTTTGATAATACTCAAACGACTTGGATAGACGGTCGACCTGGATCACGATCCGTAAGCCCCCTTGCGGCGTCGCCGCGCCAGTGCCCAAGCATAGCAGGGGGTTGGGTGAAAAACGAGGGGCTGCGAGGGTCGGGGCGCCGCCCCGCCCCGCGCCGCCCCGCGGTGTGCCCCCCCCCCCCCGCGATGCGGGGGCCCGGGCGCGGCGCCGCCGCCAGGGGGCGTCCGGCGCGTGATCCCCGGCGCCCGGCGAGCCAAGTCGGGGGGGGAGGA
>JAEURK010000449.1 GCA_016789175.1 Anaerolineales bacterium | reverse complement strand
CGAGACCGCGACCGCCTGGGCCGCGTTCAGGTTCTCGTACCCGCCACCCGCGCCCGCCACCAGCTGCTCATCCACCAGCTGCGTCAACTGCTGGTACACCGGCAACACCGTGCCGTCCGACTTCACGAACTTCATCGCCTGCCCGCTGCCCGTCAGATATCCGTGCGGCCACGTGCCGTCCGTCTTCTGCAACCACGGGCCCCAGTGGTAGAAGTTCGTGTCCAGCGCGATCCCGTAGCTCGCCGCCAGCTCCGCCGCGTCCGTCCAGCCCTGCCAGGTCACCTGGTGGTTCCGAACCGTTCGCGAGCGGGTCACGGCCGCATACGAGCCCTGGAACCAGGACTCAAACGCAGCATAGCCTTGAGACAGGTTCAAGACGTTGTACGGCGGGTACGAATCCGGCCGATAGGCGTATGGGTGGATGCCGAAGGTATGGCCCTGGCCCTGCCAGGTCAGCATCTCCATCTCCGTGACGTTGCCGCCGATCGTCATGTACAGCGTGATCGACGCATTGCGGTTGTTCAGGCTCAGGATCTCGTTCTGAAACACAGTCGACGGGTTCGCGTGCGCATCCCCGGTCAGGATCAGCATCGTCTTGGCAGTGCCCGGGAAGTACCACAGCTGCGGCAGCGGCTGCGTCGCGCTCACCTGCGCCTGCACCACCCGCGCCAACAGCCGCTGCTGCTCGTCCGCCTGCGGCACCGGGATCCGGTCCCGGTCGATCCACAGCGGCTGCCCGCCTGCAAAGTTCACGCTCCCGAACAGGTGCACCGTCCGCGTCACTGGCGGCACTGCCGTGTCCCACGTCCCGAGCGTATCGAGCCGGTTCGCCAGCGCCGGGTTGCCCTGGCGCGTCAGCACCACGTTCCGCACCACGTCGTACGTGAACGCCACGGCCCGCCCGCTGCTCCCGCTCACCACCGCCGGATACGCCGTCGCCGTCGTCGGGTTGCTGTACAGCGTCGCCAGCGCCGTCCCACCCGCCACCGCATACCGGTTCGCCGTCCCGTGCAGCTGCAGCACCGAGCTCGTCAGCCCGGCCGCCTCCGGCTGCGCGTTCTCGAACTTCACGTACCCGTCCGTCTGCGTCCCCGCGCTCGCCCCGAGCCCGAACAGCCCGATGATCTGCGCGTCCGGCCGCAGCGCGATCAGCCGCCCGCCGCCGCTCACGTGGTTGTTCAGCAGCGTCGCCTGGCCGGCACTCAGCGTCGTCTCGGTCAGCACCGTCACCGCGTGGCTGCTCAGGTCTCCGGCGGTCAGCACGCTCAACTCGACCACGTCGTAGGCGTTCAGACCCTCCGCCCGCAGGATCTCCTCGACGTAGCGCCCGTATGGGTTCGCCCCGTACGCGCCGTTCACCACCACCAGCACCGGCGCCGTCCCGGACGCCCGCGCCACGTCAATGGTCCGGGTCGGCAGGACAGCGCCGACGATCAGCAGCGCACCCAACAAAGCGCCCCATTGGCGCAGCACTCTTTGTCGCATCGTCATCGAAACGCGCGGAGACCCGCCCTCAATTCCTGTCGTTTGTAACGCGGGCCGGGCCGGTTCTCCAACCGGGTCCGCGTCAGTTGCGGCGATACAGCGTGAAGGGTCCGATCTCCGTTTGCACGTGGTAATCCGTCAGCCATTCTTCGGGATAGAAGTGAACGTACTTGGAGAACTCACCCGCCAATATGAAATCCGGTTGCTCATCGGCGACAAACGTATACCCCTCCGACGGCGCCGGGCCGCCGGCCCAGATGTAACTCACCGAGCGATACAGGTACGTCTGCGGCGGAAAGTGATAACGATGGTCGGTCAGGAAACCCATCTCGGGCTCCCAGGTCTCGATCAGGGCGTCGGCCGGCACTTCGGCCTTCAAGTAAGCGGCCATCGCGGCCGGCGCGTTAAAGGGCGGTCGCACGATCGGCAGGGCGGCGCGCGCGAGCGGCACGACGATCATGGCGCCCAGCCAACCCAGCAGCACGATCCGGAGCGCGCGGGTCGGCCAATCAGCGGCGCCGGCGCGCCAGCTCGTCCAGAGCCCGCGCAGGTCGATTCGGTAGCCGTCCGTCAGGTCCGAGAAGAACCGCGCCGCCAACAGGGCCGAGAACGACAGCCCCAAGAACGCGTAGCGGATCCAACTCACCGACGCCACGACGTACCACACCAGGTTGATGCCGATTAACAGCACCACCTGCCCCCACCGCTGGCCGTCGCGGTTGCGCGGCAGCGCGATCGCGGTGCCGTACAGCACGATCGGGATCAGCCAACCCAGGTAGACCTTAAGGCTGAGCAGCTCGCGCAGGCCGCGTTCCATCAGATCGCGCGAGAACACGGTCGCGGCGCTGGCTGTCGCCTCGCGGTACAACGCCAGGTTGTCGGCGAACGCGCCCGGGCCGAGCGCCACCACCACGACCACCTGCCAGATCGCGAACAGCGCGCCGACGACCAGCCCAGGCACGATAAACACGCGCTGCGGCACGGCACGGTAGTACACCAGATTGAGCACCCATCCCGCCGCCAACGCCGGCGCGATGACGATGAAGTACTGGGACTTCGTCACCACGGCCAGGCCGAGCAGCGCGCCGACCGCGAGCAGGCGACGAACGCTCGCGCGCTCCCACTCCCCGAGCCAGAGCGCCAGACCCGCGCAGGCAAAGAACAGGCCGGGCACCTCACCCAACACCTGTCGCCCATGGAACAGGAGCTCCACCCCGCCGCTGCCCAACAGGAGCGCTGTCGCGACCCAGGCCACGCGCGGCCCGCTCAGCACGCGGCCCAGCGCAAAGAACGTCGCCAGAGCAGCCAACAGGTAGAGGCCCATCACCACGCGCGCCTGCAACAGCCCGACGCCGAAGGCCGCGAACATGGCCGTGATCGGCAGCATCACAGTCGGGCCTACGCCGATCGTCGGGCCGTAGTAGCGGAAACCCTCGCTGCTGTAGTCGGCATACTGCCCGTACTGCAAGAGCGTCTTGGGCACGTGCAGGTGCGAGCCCTCGTCATACCAGGGCGTCGGATAATCCGTCAGGTTGAAAAAGACCAGGACCACAGTTGCCAGGATGGCGACGATTGCCGGCCCGGAAGGTCGACCGATCATCCAGCGTGCAGAATGGAGATCACGTGTCATAACGCACTCACCAGGATCGCATCCCAAATATGACGAGGACGCGCCGGAGTCGACCGGCGACATTTTCGCCTAAAGTTCACGTCAATCAACGCTTGAGGACCTAAAAATCGCGTGAAATCAACGCAGTTGCCCCTTAGATCTCCATAACGACGAGCGCCCCACGTTCCGGGGCTCAGTCCCGGGTCGTGGGGCGCCCCTGCTGGAAAAGACCTGCCGCGACCGGCAGACGATCAGCGTTTTGGCGCTAACGGCAGGGAGCGGGTGCTGCCGGCCGTCGCGGGCTGAACCGTCGCCAGGATCGACTCGGCCGTCTGGGCCGCGTGGCGCGTGACCGACTCGCCGTTAGTCAGCGCCGGATAGATCTGGGCCGTCGTCGCCAGGAACAGGCGTTGCACCGGCGTGGCGACCGACGGGATCAGGTGCGTCTCGTTCAAGCCGTGCAACGGCTCGACGTATTTTTCGCGATGCACGAGGAGATAGCGAATGCGGCGCTCATCAAAGTCCGGGAACATGCGCTTGATGTTCTCGATCCACATCGCCCGAATCTGCTCGTCCGAAAGCTTCTGCAGACTGCTGCCCGGCGCCGTGTACTTGGGTAGGTAGACCAGGTTGTGGCCGCCGACGTGCGCGGGGTCGATGTAGCTGGTGGTCTCGATCACGCCCGTGAACGGGATGCTGGTGTCGGTGATGTTGACGGTCCAGTACGGGGTGAGCGGCCCGTCGAGCACGAGCAACGGGCACACGATGCCCAGATATGTGGTCTTGTCGAGGAAGTTCAGGTACTCGGTCGGCGCGGTCGGGATCAGGCGGCGAAAGATCGGCGCCTGCACGGTCACCGCGATCGCCTCATAGCGGCGCAGCTCGCCGTTGACGCGCAGCCCGACCGCGCGGCCGTTCTCGATCACGACCTCACTGACCGGTGTCTTCAACTGAATGAGGTTGCCGGCCTGCTGGATCTCGCGCGCCATGGCGGCGAGCAACGTGGCGTAGCCGCCGATCAGGTAACCGGCCATCTCTTTCTGGCTTGCGCCGCCGCGGGTCGACTTCATCCGTACCAGGCGCGACCAGATGTACGTGGCCGGCGTGTTCTCGAAGCCGCCGTCGAACTTGGCGTTCAGCATCGGGCGCCAGATGTTGTCGAACGTGCCGCGTCCGCTCCACTGCAGCAGCCACTTCTCGACACTGATGGTCTCGAGCTTGCGCCAATCGCTGATGAACTGCGCGGCCAGCACGGTCAGGCCGAGGCGGAAGCGATCGATCCAGCCCAGCGGCGGGAAGCGCAAGAACTCGATGATGTTGTTCATCGAGTGCAGGCGTCCCTTGTAGTAGAACGACGTCTTGGTCTCGCCAAACCGCAGTTGATCGCGCAGGCCAAGCTCGTCGATCAGGCCGCCGAGGTAGGCGTCGCTCGACAGAATGGCGTGATAGAAGCGATCGACCTGCGCGCCGTCGGGCAGGGTCAACGGACCCGCCAGGCCGCCCAACTCAGGCGAGGCCTCGAGGATCTCGACGGGCATACCGCGCTTGGTCAACATGTAACCCAGCGTGATGCCCATGATGCCGCCACCGACAATGCCGATCGTCATGCTGTACTCTCGTTTCAGGAAGAAGTGGGACGCCCGGTCTGACCGAAGACCGGCGGGGTTTGCTGCAGCACCGCGACGATACGATCGGCCGCGTGGCCGTCGCCGAAGATCGGCGGTTGTTCGGCCGGCGGCGTGAACGTGCTCCAGGCCGCCCGGATGCGGGCCGCCTCAACCCCGACCAGCTGGTTCCAACCGGCGCTGACCGTCTCGGTCCACTCGGTCTCGTCGCGCAAGGTGAGACACGGCCGCTTGAGGAAGTACGCCTCGCGCTGCACGCCGCCCGAGTCGGTGGCGATCAGGCGCGCGTTCTCTTCGAGCTGAAGCATGTCGAAGTAACCGACCGGGTCGATCAACCGCACGTTGGCGGCGAAGGCCAGGCCCTGTCGTTCGATGGCAGCGCGGGTGCGCGGATGGGCCGGGAAGACCACGGTCTCGGGCGCGGCATTGAAGGCCGCGACCACGGCGCCGAGGCGTTCAGGGTCGTCGGTCGTCGCGGCCCGGTGCACGGTCGCGAGGGCGTAGCCGCCCGGCGTCAGCCCGAGGTCGCTCACGATGCGGCTCTGGGAGAGCGCCAGTTCGCGGTTATGCAGCACGGCGTCGTACATCACGTCGCCGACCACGTGCACGTGCGCGGTCCGCCCTTCGGCCGCCAGCTGGCGGCCGGCTGTCGCGCTGACGCAGAAATACACGTCGCTGATCGAGTCGGTGACGATGCGGTTGATCTCTTCGGGCATGCGTCGGTCGAAGCTACGCTCACCGGCCTCGACGTGGGCCAGCGGGATGTGCAGCTTGCTGGCCGCCAGGGCGCCCGCGACTGTCGAGTTGGTGTCGCCGCGCACGATCACGACGTCCGGTTGTTCCTTGATCAGCACCTCGGCCAGGCGCACCAGGATCTCGGCCGTCTGGGGAGCGTGACCGCCTGAGCCGACCTCGAGGTTGTAGTTCGGCTCGGGGATGCCCAGGTCGTCGAAGAAGGCCTGCGACATCTTGTAATCGTAGTGCTGACCGGTATGAACCAGGATCTCCTGGATACCCGCGGCGCGCAATGCGCGCGTGACGGGCGCGCCCTGCACGAACTCGGGCCGCGCGCCGACGATGGAGACGATCTTCACGCTCAAGCCTTTCCGGAGTCGAGGCGCGCGCCGCTGACGTCGAGGGGCGCCACGCGCGCCTCGATCAGCCGGCGGATGCCCAGTCGATGCAGAATGACGCGCCACTGGAAGAGCAGGTGGGCGCGGATCGTGCGCCAGATCTTGGCCTTCGAGACGCCGGCCATGCGGGTGTGCAGCACGGCCGGGAACTCGGCCACTTTGTAGCCGGCCAGGAGCGCCTTGACCATCAGCTCGGTGCCGGCCAGGAAACCGTCCGACTCAAACGTGACCGTATCGATCACGCTCCGGCGGTACGCCCGGAACAACGCGGTCCAGGTATGGATACGCGGCTCGACCACGATCCGGTACAGAGCCGACGCGCCCTGGCTGAGCACCAGCCGCCAGGCCGGGACGCCCTCGACGCCGCCCTTGGGGTGGTACGGCGAGGCCGTGACGATGTCAATGCCCGGGCGCAACGTACTGAGCAACGCCGGGATGTTCTCGAAGCGATACGTGCCGTCGGCGTCCGTAGTGACGATCACGCCGCCGCCTGCGGCCTTGAGCCCGGTGCGGATCGCGGCCCCGAGCCCTCGGTTTACCGGGTGTCGCTCGAACTTGCAGGCAACGTTGGCCGGCAGCCGGTCCGCGGCGAAGGCCGTATGCAGGCCCAGCCAGGTCTCGTCGACGCTGCCGTCATCGACGAACACGATCTCGACCTGGCGCGCGCGGCCCAGATCCGCCGCAATCGGCAGCAGCGTGCCCGCGAGCTGCGGGATGCTGTCGGCCTCGTTGCAGCAGGGAATAACGATCGAAAGATCCATCTCCACGTCCTGGTGGTGAGTCGGTGCGGTTAGCGGGTGGGTCAAGTGAGAGCCCTCGGCGTCAGACCGCGGCGGGTGCGTGCGACCTGGCCAAATAGTCCATGGCGCGCGATCGGATCGCTTCCGTCAGGCGCAAGGTCTCCAGGCCATCGACTGCCGACGTCTTCGGCAGCTGACCGTCGATGATGCTATCCAAAAAGTGCTGCAACTCGAGGAACAGTGATTCGAAGATCGGCACCTGAATCCGCTCGACGATGCTCTCCTGGCGGTATTTCACGCCGCGATGATTGTGGTTCAGGTACTCGCCGATGGTGTGGCGATGCACCAGGATGCTCTTGTCGAGCAGGTTGCACTCGAGATAGGCCTCGCGGGCCGTGACCTCGATGGCGCGAACCTTGTTCTCGGTCACGCGCGATGCCGTCAGCCCGACCAGCGGGCCGCCCGGGTAGTGCAGCTGCGCCGTCACGTGATCGAGCGTTTGTGTCAATGCCGCCAGGCCGCTGGCATCGAAGCTGGCCGGAGCGCCGACCAGATCGAGCGCCAGGTTCAGGTCGTGGATCATCAGGTCGAGCACGACATCGACGTCGGTGTTGCTCGAGCCGATCGCGCTCAAGCGCCGGAAGTTCACGGCCAGCGGGGTCATGCCCTCGAGCACGTTCTTGAGTTCGATGTAAGCCGTGTTGAAGCGCTCGATGTGCCCGAGCATCACCACCAGCGGCGACCCGTCGGCGGCACGCTGCCGTTGCGCCTCGGCCACCAGGGTCTCGGCTTCGGCCACCGTCTGCGTGATCGGCTTCTCGATCAGGACGTGCACGCCGGCCCGGATGCAGCGCAGCGCCAGCTCGAAGTGGAGCGGCGTCGGCGCAGCGATGCTGACCGCGTCGACTTCATCGAGCAATGCATCCAGATCATTGAACGAGCGGACTTCGTGCTGGGTTGCGATCGCCTGAGCCGCTTCGGGCCGAGCGTCATACACGCCAACGAACTCCGCTCGACGCAGATTGGCAAACACACGGCAATGCCGCTGGCCCATCCGCCCGACACCGATCACCCCCACCCGAACATCTTGTTTATTCATCACACGCCTCTGGGTGCCACGATAGCACCTGGCTAATCAATTTCCAATGTGACCGTAGACCTAGCAAACCCGTTTTAGGCCAAAAATGGCCTGTTCCGGTCTCAAGGGGTCAGCTGCGCGGCCAACGCACGCGCATTCTGGCTTAACGCAGGTTGGCTTTGACTTTCCCAAAAGAAGGCGAACGCGTTGAGTTCTTCCGGGATCTCGGGCAGCCGACCCAGAAGCCGGGCCGCGCCGTCCACGTCGCCGGACCACAGACGGGCATAGCCCAGCGCCTTGAGGACCGCGCGGCTCTCCGGGGCGACGGCGAAAGCCTGCTCCAGATCGGCTCGCGCCGCAGCGTAATCACCGGCATTCAACGCCAGCAAGCCGCGCCGAAAACGCGCCGAGACCTGATCGGGGTCCGCCTGCAGGGCCGCCTCCAGCTCTGCCAGGGCCGGGGCCGGGTCACCGACCGGTGTAATCGCCGGCCAGGTCGCGATCTCCTGCGCCGCAAGCGCATTGACCGCGCGATTCACATGCCAGTTGGCGGTCAGCAGGTCGCGCGCCAGGAACGTTGCCACCAGCAGAACCAAGCCGACCGCCCCGAACGCCGGCGCCCATCCACGGCCGCGACGCGTCAGGCGCGCCGGGCCGGGCGCCTCAACCGCCGACCGGCTCAAGAGCGCCGCCAGGCCCGCCCACACGAACAGGAACGGCAAGGCGCCGCCGGCGGCGAAGACCGGATCGTCGAACAGGCCGTGCACGCCGAGCG
>JAEURK010000004.1 GCA_016789175.1 Anaerolineales bacterium | reverse complement strand
AGCCGGTGGAGCGGATCGCGCCGATTTGGGCCTGAGCTACTGGGGCCCGAGCGACGCGTGGATCCACGCGCCAACCGGGATCGAGGTGGACGTCGTCTATTTCGATACGACCTGGATGGAAGACCAGATCGCGCGGGTGGTTGAGCGGCACGAGGCCGGTGAGGGCTATAGCACGTGCTTTTGGCACACCCTGCGTTATGGGCTCCCGCTCGCGGATGGGAGGGGCTGGTTGGTGGCCTTGCGAGGGCGGGGCGCTTGCGAATATCCGGAGCCCCTGCGGCGCAACATCATAGCTCGCAATCATCCGTTATTGCGTGGCGTCCTTCCTGCGTATGCGGGGCAAATCGAGAAGGCCGTGCGGCGGCGCGATTGGGTCAGCGTCAACCATCGCCTGGCAGCGCTTCTGGCGAGCTATTTCGACATCCTCTTTGCCGTGAATCGTCAGTTACACCCGGGCGAGAAGCGCCTGATGGCGCAGGCCCGGCGTCTGTGTGCGATCTTGCCTGAGCGTTTCGAGGCGGACCTGAGCACTGTGCTCGCGCAGACCTGTGACGACGCGTTGCCTGACTCGATCGAGCGATTGCTAGATCACCTGGATCAATCTCTGGTTCAGCAGGGATTAGATGTTCTTTACGTCTGTCATTAATGCGCATAGCCATTACCCGAACTGATCTCGTTTAGCCAGATCTAGCCCTCAAGTACAACACCTTCGATGAGAACCATTGCTGTCGTCCTTAGCACTCAATGATCATCACTACTTACAACCTGCGCGCCGGCGGCAGGGCGGGGCGCAGGGTTCACTGGCAGCGGCTGCTCGACGGCTATTCGCCCGATCTCCTCCTGCTGCAGGAAACCCTGGATCCTGCGCTTTACCTTGAGCCGCGCGTGGTTGCGGCACATCAGGGCCGCATTTTCTGGCAGCCTGTTGAAGGCCGGCGCTGGGGAAGCGCGCTCCTGCTGCGCGAGGGCCGTGTGCGACCGTTGGAAGTGCCCGGCTTCCGGGGTCACGTTGTCGGAGCCGAAGTTGAGGATACGGCCTGGACGCGCCACACGGGGCGGCCGTTGCGAGTTTTCAGCCTCCATGTGCCGGCGCCGTACAAACGCCCGATGCACGCCATTCTGGATTTTCTGGCGACGTTGGACGATACGCATGACCTGATCCTCGGCGGCGATTTCAACCTGGCCACCGGCCGGCGCCACATCTCAGAGGCGTTGCCAGGCGACCCGCCGTGGCTGCTCGAGCGGCTCCGACGAGAGTTCAACCTCATGAGCGCCTGGCAGGCCGTGCATCCCAACGAAAGTCTGGCGCAGACCCTACGCTGGTCTGGTAACCCTTCCGCGCCGTACCACTGTGACGGCGTGTTTGTGCCGGCCGGGTGGTATCGCCACCTGGACGCCTGTGACGTCGTGGCTGGTGGCGACTGGGACGCCCTCAGCGACCACAACCCCGTCGTCGTGACGCTCTCGCCGTCTTCTGGGATCGCCAGGAAAGCGCCCGCCAGGGCAGGCACCTGACGATTGCCGACGAGCGCGACCCGCCGTTCGACCCGCACCACTGGGCCACGTTGAACGTGGGTTCGTCGAGCCAACGCCAGGTGCCGACTCGGCACAGTGTCGTGGTTGTGTGAGCGTTCCGTGCCAGGCGCGAGAGGGCAGAAGGGCTCCCCGATCCTCGAGCCTTTCACGTTATCTAACTAGATATTAGATAATGATATTACCGAGGTCCTTTCGGGCCCTGGAAGAGCTCATCTAGGGCTCGGCCAGCGAGCGCAGATAGTTGACGAGTTGCCAGCGTTCGGTGTTGTTGATCTGACCCGCGAAGGCCGGCATCTGTGAGCCCGGAATCCCTTGCGTGATCCACAGGAACAAGGTGCCATCGCTGTGAATGCCTGGCGCGGAGTGAATGCGGAGGTCGATCGGCCTCGGGTTGAGCGTCATCCCGACCGGTCCGTCGCCAGCCCCAGCGTCACCATGACATTCAGCACAATTGGCCACGTAAACCCGTCGGCCTGCCTCGAGGGATGCTGGCGAGGCCAAAACCGGGTTCTCGAGCTCCGAGATCTGAGCCGGTCTGGGCGCCTGAATCCAGGCGCCCCATAGCGACCCCAGGGCCCATACCGTCAGACCACTGAACGCTACCCGACTCCATCGATTGGTGAAATAGAACGTATGTTCTTTTTGGCCGATCGGCCAGCCCGCCCACAGTCCAATCGGAAGCGCAAGCGTAAAGGCCAGGAGCAATCCGAAATTCAGGTCCAGGGTTCGCACCGCGGTGCTCGCCAGCGAGACCGGCACGCTCAATGGCAACCCAAAGTCCAGCTCAAGTGCGGGGCGCTCCTTGCGCTGGACGATGACCCGCACGTCCCACTCGGCCGCATGGCTCAGGCCAGCGCCCCGCCCTGCGAAGGTTCGGTCACCCACAGCGGCCAGCTGCAGCTCGGCCGGAGCGACATCCTTGGCCGGGTCCGAAAAGCGCAACCGCACCTGCTCAACGCCCGCAGTTGCCTCCAGGGGGCCACTCAGCCGAACCTGAAATGTATTGAGCCCAATCCGGGCCGGGCTGACCGCCAGCTGGATGTCCACCTCCTCCACGCTTTGCGTCTCCGTCAGGCCCAGAGGTGCCGTATAGGCCGGCGGTGAAGCGGTCAGGAGCCCGCTGAAAGCGAAGGCGCAAACACCCAGGATCGCCTCAGCCCACAAACTATGCCGCACGCCATCCGGTGCTTTGGGGCGACGCCCGGCGAGAAAGTGCCCGATCGCCAGCGCCGCCATTACAACCACCAGTAGCACCTTAACGGCCAGGATCTGGCCGTAGGACGTGGTCGTCAGGTTTGAAAAAGTCCCAACGTAGCGCAATCCCGCCAACGCACCGGTCAATCCGAGGGCTATGGTCGCGCCCAGGCCCAGGGGCGTGAAGAGCCCCAAGAGTCGACTGATTTGCGCCTGCCGCTCATCGATCTGGTGATGGCGCGCTCTGCGGCTGGGCACATACCCCACGGCCTCGATCGCCAAGATCAACACGCCCCCGACCCAGATGCTGGCTGCCCAACCATGCAGAATCGCGCCCGGAAGCCCAATGCCATCTTCGGCGCTGGCACTATGACCACCTGCCGCGAGGGCCGCCGAGAGGGCCGCTGCCCCTGCCAGGGTTATCCAAGCCCCCCGCCCGCGCGCACTCAGGCTCCACTGGATGGCGACCCCTGTCAGCACGGCCAGGAGCGCCTGAACCAACCAGAGTGTGCCGGCACGAGTCTCGATCAACCATTGCCGCGCCGGCTCACTCCACGGGGCCACGAGCAAACCCTGGTCACCCCCGGCCGCCGCCGTAACCAGCCAGAACAACATGTGCGCGGGCCAAAACAACACCAGCCCCCAGAGCAGGCTGCGTCGTCGAACCGGCCGCTGGGTCGGTTCGACGAGCCACCAGATTCCGACCCCGCCCCCCAGCAGGACCATGACCGCGGCGAAACGCAGGCCGCGCGCGATGACCTCAATCGGATTTGCCGCGGGCCGCGCCGGAATCTGGGGCGCCAGGAGGACGGCCGCCGGCCCGACCGAAAAGGCGTAGCCGCCCTCGGTGACGTGTCCATCGGTCGTGGAGGCCACCCGCCACACAACCGAATACTGCCCGGCGGGCAGCGCGCGCAGCGAAACCGTCAACCGGGTGGGATCGGCCGGATCCAGCCGTGTGCCATCGATGTCGCGCCGGGAACCGGCCTCATCAAATACCTCGATTGTGCTGAGCGCCGATTCCAGGGGCTCGCTGAAAAAGAGCTCGATCTGAGCGGGCGCTTGAGTCAACTGGCTATTCTCGGCCGGTGTGGCCCCGATCAGCAGCGCGTGAGCGCGAGCCGCGGCGACCCCGGCCAGAAGGGCCCCAATCACACCGCCGACGACCAGGACTCGCCGCAGCCAGCGGGCCGAAAAAATCCGTGTCATCCCGTGGCCTTACGACTTTGCGCGGCCCAACACGATGGCGGCGGCCAGCATCGCTACGGCGATCGCGATGCCGCCGATCATCACCCAGTCGGGACCCGGCGCCTCTGCGTTTCCAAAAGAGGCCGGAGTGTCCACCCCGATCGCCGGCAGCGCAACGGTCACGGGCGCCACGTCCGCCAACGCCAGGGTCTCCGCCACCTCGGCGCCGTCGATCGTCCCCGCGATCTCCAGAGTAGCGGGACCTACGCGCGACGGCGTAAAGGGCGCCGACAGGCTACCCGGCTCATCGGTGGATACGACCAGGGGTATGCGTGCATCTCCCTGGAGCACAGCAAAGGTCAATCCGGTGAGGTCCGGGTTGTTATCGGTCGGGACCTCGCCGGTAAAGACCAGGATGACGGCGTTCGGCTGCTGCACCCGGGCCGGCTCATCGCGCCAATGCGCCGCCAGGGTATACCCGCTGACGACAATCGGCTCGTCAGCGGCCACCTGCGACGCCGAGCCAAGTGCGATCAAACCAACGACGATCCAGATGACGGCGCTTCGTGTAGGACGAGATGAACGCTGCATACTGCGCATTATACTGAGCCGATGCGTCCCTTCCATTCTCGCCAATACCGCGCCTGGGTCGTCGGCCTGGTGATCGCGGCCTGCACCCCGGGTATCGCTCCGTCGTCTGCGCCGACAACGGCACCGCCCACGCCCGTATTCGTCAGCGGGCGCTCGATCCCCAACACCTGGGCGGGTCTCGGGCTGACGGGCCGACTGCTCGTCGCGCAGGTCAACAGCGGCGTGTGGCAGCTGGATCTGGCTACCGGCGAGATCAGTGATGCCTTCGTGCCGGGCGATCCGAGCCAGGAATGGGTCCAGGCGGCGGCCGCGGCGCCCGATGGCCGCCAGGCCGTGATCGCCTACGCGCCACCGCCTCGCAACGGCGAAGTGCAGTTCGGCTATACCGAGCTCTGGTTGATCGCGCTCGACGGCAGCCTCGCACCGCGGCCGTTCATCCGGCGCCAGGATCCACGCGAGTCGTACTTCACGCCCAGTTGGACGCCCGATGGGAAGGCCGTCCTTTACGCGCACCTGACTAGGACCGAAAGCGCATCGGGTGAAGTAGCCTACGGATATCAGATCGAGCGCAAAGCCGTGGACGATGGTTCGACGGCCGTGATCGTGGCCGACGCGTACTGGCCCGGTCTATCGCCCCAGGGCGATCGCCTCGCCTATGTGGCATTCTCGTTTGCAGACGCGACCGACAGCGGGCTCTTTGTCACAGCCACAGCCGGTGGCCAGCCGCTTCGCCTTCCAGCCGCCGACACTTTCCCGGCTGTGGACGCCCCGTTGTTCGTTGACGCCGGAAGCGCCCTACTCTTCAGCGCACCGACGCAGGTCGGTCGGTTCCCAACCCGGCCCCTGCCCGATCTTGGCCTCAACCTTGGCCTGGATCTCGACCCGCGTCCTGTGCAGGCCCACACCGTGCCCTCGGATTGGTGGCGGGTCGAGCTCGATCGGCCGGAGCAGGCGTTGCAACTCACTCAGATCGGGCAGACCGGGCTGTTCGGATCGGCCTCGCCCGACGGCCAGTGGATCGCATTCGGAAGTGATGCCGGAATCTATGTGATGCGCACGGACGGAACCCAACTGACCCAGCTGGCGCCCCTGGGCGGATCGGGCTCGGTCGATTGGATTCCGTAGGCGGCAGGCGGCGACGCGACACTCCGGAGCGCGTTTTCCGTACTATAGTTGTGTCAG
>JAEURK010000435.1 GCA_016789175.1 Anaerolineales bacterium | reverse complement strand
GATCCTGGATCGCGCACTGGAGCTCGGTCTGAACTTCATCGACACCGCCGATATGTACGGGCGGCAGAAGGGCGCCGGCCTGACCGAGCAGATCATCGGGCGCTGGCTGGCGCAGGGCGGCCGCCGCGACCGGGTCGTGCTGGCCACCAAGGTCTACGCCGAGATGGGCGATGGCCCGAACGACGCGCGGCTCTCGGCCTATCACATCCGCAGGGCCTGCGAGGCCAGCCTGCGCCGCCTCGGCACCGACCACATCGACCTGTATCAGATGCACCACGTCGATCTGGCGACGCCTTGGGCCGAGATCTGGCAGGCGCTGGAGCAGCTGCTGCGCGAGGGCAAGGTCACGTACTTCGGCAGCAGCAACTTCGCGGGCTGGCACATCGCCCAGGCCCAGGAACGCGCCGAGGCCCGCGACCTGCTCGGGTTGGTCAGTGAGCAGAGCCTGTACAACCTGAAGGACCGCACCATCGAGCTGGAGGTGATCCCGGCCTGCCGCGATTATGGCCTGGGCCTGCTCCCGTACAGCCCGTTGGCCGGCGGTTTCCTGGCCGGGCCGGGCCCCGACGATGGCGCGCTCAGCCGGCGTCAGAGCTCGCCGAAGGTGAAGGCCGCGACCGAGCGCTTCGGCGATCGGCGCGACGCCTATCTCGCCCTGTGCTCCGAAATCGGTCAGGATCCGGCCGTGGTCGCGCTCGCCTGGCTGTTGCACAACCCGGTCGTCACAGCGCCGATCATCGGGCCGCGCACCCTGGAGCAGCTGGAGCGCGCGCTGCCGGCGCTGACCCTGACCCTTCCGGTCGAGGTCCTGAACCGCCTCGACGCCATCTGGCCCGGCCCCGGCGGGCCGGCCCCACAAGCCTACGCCTGGTGAACCCATGACCCTGACTCGTTTTGATCGCACGTACGGCGCCCTGCTCGGTCTGGCCTTTGGCGATGCCATCGCTTTTCCAGCGCTCTTTCATCGCACCTATCAGTTCCCGGAGAAGCGCCGCGACTTCCTGTGGAACACCAACCGCGATCTGGCGCGGCAGCGCGTTATCCGCTTGATGTTGCCGTTCACGCACCGCATCCCGGCCGAGACCCTGGCGCCCTTCCCCACCGACGACACCGAGTACGCGATCTTCTGCGCGCAGACTCTTATGGCGTCGGGCGCCGAGCCGACAACCGCCGACTTCGCCGCGGCCTGGCGCGCGCGGGTGTTGCCGCAGGCCGAGACCGTGCTGACCGGGTTCTCCGAACGCGCCGCGCTCGTCAACCTGGCCCGGGGCGACGAGCCCCCGGCCACGGGCAACGACAACCCCCAGCACTACGACGACTCGGCCGTGTGTCGCGCCGTCGCGGTCGGACTGTACTGCGCCGGCGACCCCGAGCGCGCGGCCCGGATCGCCGAGCAGGATGCGTGCGTCACTAATGCCGAAGACGGCGTGTACGCCGCGCGCGCCATGGCGGCCGCCATTGCCGGGCTGGCCGGCGGCGACGACCTGGGCCTGGCGATCGGCCGGGGGCGCGCCGAGCTCCCGGCCGACAGCTGGATCGCGCGCGGCGATGCGATCGCGCAGGCCTGTCTGCGCGAGACCGAGGGCGTGCCCGACCTGGTGCTGGCGCTGACGACGCGTCTGATCAACACCGTGTATTCCTACGGCAACGCCGCACCCGAGACGCTGCCCGCGGCCTTTGCGCTCGTCACGCGCTGTGCCGGCGAGATGGACGCGGCCGTGCTGGCCGCCAACGCCATCCCCAAGGCCGCGGACTCGTTGCCGGCCATGGTCGGCGCGCTGTGCGGCGCCCGGCAGGGGAGCGGGGCCGTCAGCCCGGGCTGGCGCGAGCAACTCGATACCTGTCGCGGCCTGTGTCTGCCCTTCGTCGCCGGCGTCAGGCTGAGCGACGTGGCGCAAGCGCTGGCGAACGCAACGGCGGAGGTTCGCGCATGACCAACCTGCCCGTGGATTATCGTGACCGGGTCTACGCCGGCTGGCTGGGCAAGTGCATCGGCGTGCGGCTTGGCGCGCCCGTCGAGAACTGGACCGCGGCCGAGATCGCGGCCAACCTCGGCGAGGTGACCGACTTCCTGCCATTGCCGCCCGGCAAGGTCTTCAAGCCCGACGACGATACCGCCGTACCGCTGGTGCTCATCCGCGCCCTGGAAGCGCACGGCCCCGACGTCACGTCAGCCCAGATCGGCGAGACCATGCTCAACCTCATCGCCGACGGCCGCGGCACGTTCTGGTGGGGCGGCTACGGCGTGTCGACCGAGCACACGGCCTACGCCAATCTGGCCGGCGGGATCCCGGCGCCGGCCAGCGGCTCGATCGCGCTCAACGGGGCCACGCTGGCCGAGCAGATCGGGGGCCAGATCTTCAGCGACCTCTGGGGCCTGGTCGCGCCGGGCCGACCCGCGCTGGCCGCGGACCTGGCCGAGCGCGCGGCCCGCGTCTCGCACGACGGCGAGGCCGTGCTCGGCGCGCGCTTCATCGCCGGGCTGACCAGCCGTGCCTTCGACACATCCGAGCCCGCGGCCCTGATCGAGGCCGGGCTGGACCTGATCCCGACCGACAGCGCCTATGCCCGGGTCGTGCGGGCCGTGCGCGATCACCACGGCCAGGCGCCCGACGACTGGCGCAGCGCGTACCAGCTGCTGACCCGCGACTTCGGCTACGACAGGTACGGCGGCGTCGTGCACGTCATCCCCAACGCGGGTGTGGTGGCACTGGCGCTGCTGTACAGCGACGGCGACTTCGATCGCGGGGTGCAGATCGCCACCAACGCGGGCTGGGACACCGACTGCAACGCCGGTAACGTCGGCGCGATCCTGGGCGTGGCGGTCGGCCTGCCCGGAATCGGCGCGCACTGGCGGACCGCCATGAACGACGAGCTGGTCGCCGCGAGCCTGAGCGGCGCGCGCAACCTGTGGGACCTGCCGGCCTGCGCCGATCTCATCGCGCGACTCGGCGGCCAGCTGGACGGTCAGACGCCGGCGCCAACGCTGCCGCGCTACGCCTTCGACTATCCCGGGGCGACTCACGGCTTTCGCTCCGAGGCGCGGCTAGCCGAGGTCGTGGGTCTGCATCAAATCGCGCTGCCCGCGCCGACCGGGCGTGGGGCATTGCGCGTGGCCGTGCGTGACCTCAAGAAGAAAGGCGACGCGCGCGTCTATGTGCGCACGCTATATCGACCCGCCGAGCTCAGCGCCAACTACTACGGCGCGAGCTTCTCGCCCAAGCTCTACCCGGGCCAGACCGTGACCGCGCGCGTGAGCGTGCCGGCCACCGCGCCAAGCGGGCTGCGCGCCGCGCTCTTCGTCCGCGACGGCCACACCCATGCCGAGCACCAGGAGCCCGGCGTCGCGCTCGAGCCGGGCGCGTGGCACACGCTCACGTACGCGTTGCCGCATCTCGAGAACGCGCTGTTGACGGACGTCGGCCTGGCGCTGCGCAACACCGGCGAGAGCTGGAGCGGGCACCTCTTGCTCGACAGCCTCGACTGGTCGGGCCAACCCGACTTTGCCAGCGACTTCTCACGCGAGCGGCCCGAGTTCGGGGCGATCAGCGGCTGGACGTTCCTGCGTGGGTTCTGGCGGCTCGAGGACGGCGCCTATCACGGCAGCGGGCCCGGCGTGTGCGAGACCTACACGGGCGACGATCGCTGGGGCGACCTGGCGCTGACCGTCGACCTTGTGCCGCTGGCCGGCGAACATCACAACCTCAATGTGCGGGTGCAGGGCGCGCGGCGCTCGTACGCCATCGGGCTGGCGCCCGGGGGACGGCTCGTGCTCGCTAAGAACGCCGGCGGTTATCGGGCCGTCGCCGAGGCGCCGTTGAACTGGCAGCTGGGGCAGTGCTATCGTCTGGCGGTCGCGGCCGTCGGCCCGACCCTGACGATCCAGGTGGACGGCACAGAGCTTCTGCGCTGGACCGATGGGACCGAGCCTTATCTGCACGGACAGATCGGCCTATCGACGTTCTCGGGCAGCCATTGTCGCTACGCGCGCGTAGCCGTCACCGGCGTCCCTTGAAGCACACGAAGCCCGGCTGATACATGAGCTTCTCGTACTCGTCGGGGTCCGCGGCCCAGAAGGCCTCCTGCGGACGGGGCTCGAGGATGGTCTCCAATCGAAAGCCGTTGGCGAGCAGCGGTGTGAGCATGGCGCTGATCGACCGGCGATAGCTGGGCACGGTCACAGGCGCGCCGAAGCCGTTCCAGACGTACTCCACCCGTTCGACAGCGAAGTAGTTGTTGCGGTGGTGATGCTCCACATAGTCGACGAAGGGATGCGTGACCGAGAACACGACCTCGCCTCCGGGTTTGAGCACCCGGCTGAACTCGCTGAACGCCTGATGCCAGTCGAAGACGTAGTCCAACACCAGCGCGCACAGCACAACGTCAAACGACGAATCGGCCAGGAAGTCCAGCTTGCGCTCGAGATTGGCCTGGATCAGCTCCACGGGCTTTGAACCGAGGCGGCGGCGCGCGAGCGCGAGCATCCGGGCGTTGGCGTCGATGGCGACCACCGTCGCCCCCGCCTCCAGGAGCAATTCGGTGTACTTGCCAACGCCGCAGCCGGCATCCAAAACGCGCTTGCCGGCGACCGATCCCAGCAGCGATAACGTCGCCGGGCGTTCGTAAAAGGCGTTGTGCGCCTTGGTATCGATCCGGGCGGCGTACCCTTCCGCCAGGGCATCATAGGCATCGTTGGCGATCGCTTCTGGCTCCATCACATCTCCGGTCGGACGTTGAACACGTGCCCGTAGCGCCTGGCGTAGACCAGGTCATCAGATTCTACCCAGGTGGCTGTCCTGACAGGGTCCCGTCCCAGGGCAATCGTCTCTCGACCGAAAAAGGGAGACCTTCGCCACGAGTTCACTTGACTGCTCAGCCCTGTCGGGAACGGAAAGGCGAAACCCGGTGCGCCGAGGTCGGGGGTTGCGCCGCGGCCCTCGGCGCACCGGGTTTCGCCTACCCACCGTGTCAGGCGCGCCCGGCTGCGCGCTCGAACAGGGGTAGGAGCGTGAAATAGGCGTCTCGATAGAACGCGTAGGCTCCGCCGTAGGCGGCCTGAGCGGCCGGGTTGGGCTCGTACCGCTCGCGGACGCGCACGACGTGCTCGCTCGCCTCGGCCAGGCTGGCATGGGTGCCAATGCCCACCGACGCCAGCAGTGCCGCACCGAGCGCCGTCGTCTCGGTGATCTCGGGCACCGCCACCGGCAGACCGGTGACGTCGGCCTTGATCTGATTCCACAGCGGGCTACGCGCGCCGCCACCCACGACCCGCATCTCCTGCAAATCCAAACCGACGGCGCGCATCTGATCGGTGATGTCGCGCACGGCGAAAGCCGAGCCCTCGAGCAGCGCCCGCGCAAAGTGACCGCGCCCGTGGGCCAATGTGAAACCGGCGTAGGTGCCGCGCGCGTGCTCGTTCCAGGTCGGCGCCATCGCGCCCATCAGGCAGGGCAGAAAGACCAGGCCCTCCGATCCCGCCGGCACGCCGGCGGCCTCGGCGTCGAGCACCTGATACGCGCTCTTCCCAGGCTGGGCCGCGCCGGCAGCGAAATGGTCGCGGAACCAGCGCAGGTTGCCACCCGATACGAAACCGGGGTTCTCCAGCAACCACAAATCTGGATCGCCGTGGCAATGCGTCTCGATCAGGCGAGTCGGGTCGAAGGCCGGCGTCGGGCTCGCGGCACACACCGGCTCGGC
>JAEURK010000425.1 GCA_016789175.1 Anaerolineales bacterium | reverse complement strand
CCTGATCCGGGCCGCCAAGAAGTTCGACTATCACCGCGGCCACAAGTTCAGCACGTACGCGACCTGGTGGATCCGCCAGGCCGTGACCCGCGCGATCGCCGACCAGGGCCGCACGATCCGGGTGCCGGTGCACATGGGCGATCAGATCAACAAGATGCTGCGTGTGTCGCATCAGTTGACGCAGGAGCTCGGCCGCGAGCCCTCGATCGAGGAGTTGGGCGAGGCGCTCAAGGTCACGCCCAAGAAGGTCGAGTCGATCATCCAGATCGCGCGTCGGCCGCTCTCGCTCGAGACCCCGACCGATGAGGAAGAGGACTCGGTGCTGGGCGACTTCATTGAAGACGAGGACTCGCCCGAGCCGGTCGAGATCGCCACGCGCAATCTGCTGAAAGAGCAGATCCGCGAGGTGCTCAACGGCCTTCCGCCGCGCGAGGTCCGCATCCTTCAACTGCGCTACGGCCTGCTGGACGGCGAGAGCTACACGCTCGAGGAAGTCGGCAAGAAGATGGGCGTCACGCGCGAGCGCGTCCGCCAGATCGAGGCCCAGGCGCTCAGCCGCCTCCGCCACCCCACGCACCGCCGCAAACTCCGCGACTATTTGCGAGAGTAGTTCGTTAGTGCCTGGATCAAACGAAGGAGGGGTCGGCGGAGCCGGCCCCTCCTTTTTTATCGGGATCGGCCGTCGGCGGCACAGTGCTTGCATCACTGCCGATGTGACGCACGCAAATGCCCCAACTAACCCCAACCAGGGCGCGCCCGGGGCTGTGGACCCTACCGGTATGCTCGCCGATAGGCGTTCGACCGTTCAACGGCGCCTCGGAGCTATGCCCGAGCGAGGACCGCTTCCGGCGGCCCCGCAGCAGGCTGCGGCCCCGCAGCAGGCTGCGGCCCTGCCCATGCCGCGACTCCTGCTGCTGGCGGCCCTGATCGCCATCGGCGCTATGGCCGCGCGCTACGCGGCCGACAGCGATACCTGGTGGCATCTCGCGACCGGGCGCTGGATCGTGGCGCACGGCGCCATCCCGACCATCGACGTCTTCTCCTACACCCAGGCCGGCACGGCCTGGCACATCCCGGGTTGGCCCGCGCAGTTGTTGCTCTACGGCGTCTACCAACTGGGCGGTGATCTGGCGCTCTCGGCCCTGGCGGCCGTGATCGTGCTGGCCGCCTTCGCCGTGATCGCTTCGGCGACCAGCGCCGAGCAACCTTTCGTCCGGGTCGTGGCCTTGTTGTTCGCCGCGGTCGTGTCGTCGATCTACTGGGCGGCGCGGCCGGCGTTGCTCTCGTTTCTGTTCGCCGCGATCACACTCGCGGCGCTGCGGCGACCGCTGAGCCGCGGCACCTGGATCACGTTGCCGATCATCATGCTACTGTGGGCCAACATCCACGGCGGCTTCGCGATCGGTTTCATCCTGATCGGTCTGGCCCTGCTGGGGCACGCCACACGCTGGCTCTTCAGCCGTTCGGAAGAGGATCGGCGCGCCGTGCTGGCGCTCGCGGCCTGTTGCCTGACCTGCGCGGGCGCGGCCTGCCTCAACCCGTATGGTTTCGAAATGCTGGCCTATCCGTTCAAGACGGTCGGTCTGCAGGCGCTCGGCCTGTACATCCAGGAGTGGCAGCCGCCCGATCTGAGCGCGCCGCTCGGTCAGGCGTTCCTGGCCTGGGTCGTCGTCACGCTGGCATTGGCGGCGCTCGCCTGGCGTCGGATCGATGGGCCGGGCCTGGTGGTATTCCTGGGCGCAGCGGCCATGGCGTTCTCGGCGGCCCGCCACGTGCCCCTGGCAGCCCTGGCGGGGGTGCCCGTCTTCACGGCCGGCCTGAGCGGGCTGCTGGCGGCGCGACTGGGCGACCGGGCGACGGCGCTTGGCAACCGGCCCGGGCTGCCGGCTTTGAACGCGGTGGTGTTGGTCCTGGTGATCGTTCTGGCCGGGGTGCGCTGGCTGGTGTCGAGCACACCGGCGTCGCTGCCGATCGACTCGCCGATGCGGCCACCGACCGCGGCCGTGGCCGCGCTCAAGGCCGCCGCTCTGCCGGGCCCGCTGTTCAATGCCTACGATTTCGGCGGCTACCTGATCTGGGCGCTGCCCGAGCAACCGACGTTCATCGACGGCCGGACGGATCTCTTCCCGGTCGATCAGTTTCGCGATTACGTGACGATCGAAAGCGGCGGTGATGAGGCCCTGGCGGTGCTTGAGCGCTACGGCGTGCGCACGGCGATCGTGCGGGCCGGGGTGCCGATCGACGCAGTGCTGGCGGCAGCGCCGGCATGGCTGGCAACGTACCGCGACGACATCGCCGCGGTCTACACCCTTCGGTAACGAGGTCCCCATGTTCGCGCGTTTCCGAGGCTTGATCTTCTTCCTGGCGGCATCCGACCTCTTTCTCACCCAGCTGGTGTTGATGATCGCCGACATCGTGCGTCGCGAAGGACCCTTCGGTCTGCCGATCGAGAGCACCGAAGCCATCCTCACGCCGGTGCTGCGGGTTGTGGCCGGCGTGATCTATCCGGCAGCGTTGTTGACCCTCGGCGTCTACAACGCCCAGCGCAGTCGCACGCTCACCGGCGGGGGCGTCGACGTCCTGCGGGCCGTGATCATCGGAACGTTGGTGTTCGCCGGGACGCTGTACTTCACGGACCGCGATGTGTCGCGTCTGTTCGTGGGATACGTCTTCTTCTTCGAGATTGTGGCCCTGATCGTCTGGCGCATGCTCACCCTGGTGACGCTCCGCGTGTTTCGGCTGCAAGGCCGGTCGCTGCTGCGTGTGCTGGTGGTCGGGCGGGGCGAGTTGGCCGATGCGATCCTGACGGCCTTCGGCGAACAGCTTCATCCCGGCGTGCACGTGGTCGGCATCGCCGACGATTCGCCCGAGGTCGATGCCCGCTACCCGCGTCTGGGCGGCCTGGACGATGTGCCGGCCCTGGTGCGCGCCCACGCCGTCGACGAGGTCGTGCTGGCGCTGCCGCTCGAGGAGCAGGGCCGCATCCCGGCGATCGAGGCCGCGCTGCTGACCGAGCCGGTGCGGGTGCGCCTGGTGCCGGACTACACCCGGCTGGTCTTCGTGCAGTCGTCGGTCGAGACGGTCGGCGGCGTGCCCCTGATCGGCCTGCGCGAGCCGCGCATCCAGGGCGCGGCCTGGCTGACAAAGCGCCTGCTCGACGTCTGGGTGACGGCGGCCGGGCTGTTCGTGATCTGGCCGCTGCTGGCGTTCATCGCCATCGCGATCAAGCTCGATTCGCCGGGGTCCGTGATCTTCAAGCAGCGGCGACTGGGCGAGAACGGCCGGCCGTTCTGGATGCTCAAGTTTCGGACCATGGTCGCTGATGCCGAGCAGCGCGCCCCGGCCGACGCACATGCCAAGCACAGCGACGACCCGCGCGTCACACGCGTCGGCCGCTGGCTGCGCCGCACCAGCCTGGATGAGTTGCCGCAACTCTTCAATATCCTCAAAGGTGAGATGAGCCTGGTCGGGCCGCGGCCCGAGGTCCTCAAACTCACGCACGACTATGAGCCCTGGCAGCGCCAACGCCTGGCCGTGCCGCCGGGCCTGACTGGCTGGTGGCAGGTCAACGGGCGCAGCGATCTGCCGCTGCATTTGAACACGCACATGGACCTGTACTACATCCAGAACTACTCGCTCTGGCTGGATCTGGTCATCCTGTGGAAAACCGTCGGCGTCGTGCTGCGGCGCCAGGGAGCCTATTGATTGGCGATTGCTGATTGTTGATTGCTGATTGAAGGCGCAGGCGCCTTCAATCAGCAATCAACAATGCGAGGAGACATGGACGCATTTGACTGGAAAACCAAACGTGTCGTAGTGACGGGCGGGGCCGGCTTCCTGGGGAAGCATATCGTGGCGCGACTGGAGCAGGTCGGCTGCCGCGAGATCGTGGCGCCGCGCAAGGCCGAGTACGACCTGCGCCAGATGGCGAATATCAAACGCTTGCTGGCCGATGTGCGTCCGCAGGTGATCATCCATGCTGCCGGGCACGTCGGCGGCATCGGGGCCAATCGCGCCTACCCGGCCGAGTTCTTCTACGACAACCTGATGATGGGCGCGCAGCTCATGCACCATGCCTGGGAGGTCGGCGTCGACAAGTTCGTGGCGCTGGGCACGGTCTGCGCCTACCCGAAGCACACGCCGGTGCCGTTCCGCGAGGAGGACCTTTGGAACGGCTACCCGGAGGAGACCAACGCGCCGTATGGCCTGGCCAAGAAGATGCTGCTGGTGCAGTCGCAGTCGTATCGCCAGCAGTACGGGTACAACAGCATCTACCTGCTGCCTGTCAACCTGTACGGCCCGGGCGACAACTTCGACCCGGCCAGCTCGCACGTGGTGCCGGCCCTGATCCGCAAGTGCCTCGAGGCGCGCGAGCGGGGCGATGCCCAGATCACGGTCTGGGGTGACGGTACGCCGACCCGCGAGTTCCTGTATGCCGAGGACGCGGCCGAGGGCATCGTGCTGGCGGCCGAGCGCTACAACGACTCCGCGCCGGTCAACATCGGCAGCGCCTTCGAGGTCAGCATCGGCGACCTGGTGCACATGATCGCGGACGTCACCGGCTTTGCGGGCAAGATCGTGTTTGACCCGAGCCAGCCCAACGGCCAGCCGCGCCGCAAGCTCGACACCAACCGGGCCGAGCAGGCCTTCGGATTCACGGCCCATACGCCCTTTGTCGACGGTCTGCGGCGCACGGTCGACTGGTATCTGGCCGAGCGGGCGCGCGAACAGACCGTGGCGGTGCCGACGATCCGGCCGGAGTCCACGACGACGCGGATCGGCTCGTGACGGTGCGAGGGCCCATGTCTTCGGTGCGCAAGATCTCGGGCAACGTGGCGTGGCTGGCGGCCGATCGCCTGGGCCGTCTGGTGCTGAGCGCCTTGTCCTGGATCGTGGTGATCCGGTATCTGGGGCCCGCCGCCTACGGCGAGTTCAGCTACATCTACGCGACCTATCTGCTCTTTGTGCCGGTCGTCACCTTTGGCCTTGATACGGTGGTCGTGCGTCAGATCGTTCGCCGCCCGGATCAGCGAGCCGCGATCCTGGGCGCGGCACTGGCGCTCCGGCTCTCGATCGCGGTTGTGAGTTGGATCGCGCTGGTCGGTTGGGTGCAGCTGTCGATCGCCGAGCCCGGCGCCTGGATCGTGGCCGCCGTCCTTGGCCTGGGCCTCGTGGGGACGGCCTTCGACGTTGTCGATCTCGACTTCCAGACCCGGATCGCCTCACGCTGGACAGTCCTGGCCAAAGCCGTGCCCTTCTTCATGGGTGTGGCGTTGCGGATCGGGGTTGTCGTGGCCGGCGGCGGCTTCGTCGCGCTGGCGGCCTCGGTGACGCTCGAGAGCCTGCTCAACATCGTCGGGTTGGCCGTGGTTGCCGGCCGTCAGGGTCTGGGTCTGCGCGGCTATCGGTTCGACCTCGCTGTCGCCCGACAGCTGGCCCGCGAAGGCCTGCCGTTTTTTGTCGGCGGGATGGCCGTGGTTGTGTACATGCGGATCGATCAAGTGATGTTGCTGCACGTCAACGGCACGACCGAATTGGGTCTGTATGCCGCCGCCGCCCGGCTGTCGGAGTTCTTCAACTTCGCCCCGATGGTCCTGGTCGCTTCGGCGGCGCCCGTGCTACATCAGTTGCGTGAGCAAGACCGCGTTCAGTTCGCACAGAGACTGGGTGAGCTGCTCGGCGGGCTGGTGACGGTCGGGGTTGGGATCGCGCTCGTGCTGAGTTTGGGCGCGCCGCTGATCGTGCCACTGCTGCTGGGCGATCGCTATGCCGCTGCGGTGCCGATCCTGGCCATCCATGTCTGGTCGTTGGTGTTCGTCTTCGCCGGGGTGGGGCAATCGGTCTGGGATACGGCCGAGGGGCAGGGAAACTGGATGGTCGTGCGGACCGTGCTGGGCGCGGTCACCAACGTCGGGCTCAACCTCTGGCTGTTGCCAATCTATGGCGGGATCGGGGCCGCGATCGCCACCCTGATCTCGTACGCGCTTTCGGCGTGGGCGGGCAACCTGCTGGGGTCGGCCACCCGGCCGATGTTCTGGCTGCAATTGCGCTCGCCGCTGCTCTTTCTCACGGCATTGGGGAGGCGATATGTCCGTGCGCTCTAGGCTGGGTCGACTGCCGTGGGTGAAAGCCCTGCGTGTCGCGGTGAACGATTGGACCGACGGCGGTTACCAGAAGTCGTATGCCCAGGAGGGCGAAGACCTTATCCTCGGGCGTTACTTCGAGTACGCGCCGCCCGGGTTCTATGTCGATGTCGGCGCCCATGACCCGCGGCGGTTCTCGAACACCTTCCTCCTGCAGCGGCGTGGATGGCGCGGCATCAACATCGATGCGACCCCGGGCAGTATGCGCCGATTTCGGGCGGCTCGGCCGCGTGACATCAACCTGGAGTGTGCGGTCGGGGCGACGGCGGGCACGGCGACCCTCTTTCAATTCAACGAGCCCGCACTCAACACGCTCGACGGTACGCTGGTTCCGCTCTACGAGTCGCACGGCTACTGCGTTGTGGCGAAGCAATCGATCCCGGTGCGGCCGTTGGCCGAGATCCTGGCCGAGTATGTGCCCCCGGGACAAGCCATCCAACTCATGTCCGTCGACGTGGAAGGTTTCGACCTGCAGGTTCTGCAGTCCAATGACTGGGGCCGCTTTCGCCCTCAGGTGCTGGTTGTCGAGAGCTTGAAGGACGCGCCCCTGCACAGTGCTGCGCTCAGCGCGTTCCTCGATGAACACAGCTATCGGTTGTTCGCCCAGACGGTGAACAGCCGCTTCTACGAGACCGGCCAATGACCCAGAGCCTGGAGACCCCGGTCACACTGCTGGTTTTCAACCGACCCGAGCTGACGGCGCGGGTGTTCGCCGAGATCCGGCGTGCGCGGCCCGAGCGTCTGCTGATCGTGGCGGATGGGCCGCGCGCAGACCGTCCCGGCGAGGCTGAGCGGTGCGCGCGTGTGCGTCAGATTGCGACAACGGTCGACTGGCCATGCCGGGTGGACACACACTTCGCGGCCGAGAACCTCGGTTGTCGCCGGCGGGTCTCCACTGGGCTCGACTGGGTCTTCGAGCAGGTCGATCGCGCCATCATCCTCGAAGATGATTGCGTGCCCGAACCCAGTTTCTTCGAATACTGTCAGACCTTGCTTGATCGATATGCGGACGACACGCGCGTGATGCATGTGGCCGGGAGTTGCTTTCTGCCGGAGCTTGCGCGACGCCCGGAGAGTTACGTCGTCTCCCGCTTCCCGTTCATCTGGGGCTGGGCGACCTGGCGCCGAGCCTGGCAGCACTTCGACGTTGAGATGTCGCACTGGCCCGAGTTCCTGGCCTCCGGCAGCCTGAACCGCCTCTTTCCCGATCCGGCTGACGCCACGATCTGGGAACGCAATCTGGCGGCGACCTTCCGGGGTGACGTTGACACGTGGGACGCCCAATGGGTGCTGGCCTTCTGGCTGGCGGGCGGCCTTTCGCTGGTGTCGACCCGCAATCTGATCAGTAATCAGGGCTTCGGTCACGACGCAACCCACACCGTCGGTTGGTCGCCGCAGGCCGCTCTGCCCACGCTCGCACAGACTGAGCCGATTGTTCATCCGACCACCTTGATCGTCGATCCGATGCTTGATGCTCGTTTTCAACAATCGGTCTTTCGGCCGCGTCGCTCCATGTTCGAGCGCGTCCGACGTCAACTCGGCCGCCTGACGACCGCGGCCGGCCTGGGAAGGTAAGGGACGCATGCGACACTGTCCGATCTGCAACGAACCCGTCGCAACCCCGGTCGCAGAGACACCGCGCGCCGAGCTGGTGAAGCGCTGGCGGCGCACATTCAACGTCGACATCGACTCCGAACTGGTGGGGCTGGACCCCGTGACCGAATGGCGCTGTCCGCGCTGTGGCCTGGGTTTCTATCCGCCGGAGGGAGCCGGCTCGGAGCGTCTGTATGAGCAGCTCTGTCGGTTCCCCTGGTATTACATCCCATCCAAGTGGGAACACGCGATGGCCATGGCCGACCTGCGGCCCGGTGATCGGGTGCTCGAGGTCGGCTGCGGTGTCGGCGCCTTCGTCGCGCGGTTGCGCACGGCGGGCTGGGACGCGAGCGGCCTCGAGCTGAACAGCGCGGCCGTCGCCCAGGCCCGATCGGCCGGGCTGCCCGTCACGAACGAACTCATCGAGACCGTCGCCGCACAAGAACCCGGCGCGTTCGATATGGTGTGTAGCTTCGAAGTGCTCGAGCACGTGGCGGAGCCCTTCGACTTCATTGCGCAACAGGTCAGAGCGCTGCGCCCCGGCGGTCGGTTGGTGATCGGGGTGCCGAACCAGGATAGCTATATCCGCCACGAAGACAATCTGCTGAACATGCCGCCGCACCACGTGTCGCGCTGGTCGCCGCAGTCGCTGCGGCATCTGACGGATGTGTTTCCCCTGCGTCTGATCCGGCTGGCGAACGAGCCGCTGCAGCGCTACCACGTCCGCGGCTATACCCGCGTCTTGCTGCAACCGCTGCGTCAATTGGCGCTCCCGGGCCGGGCCGCGGCCTGGGCGCTGGGTGGGGCCGCCGCGCTGGCGCTCACCGGCACCGGCCTGCATCGCCGATTAACCGGCCAGACGATCTACGCCTGTCTTGAGCGGACGGACGCTGCCGCATGATTGCCACGACGCCCGCCACGCCGTTGGAGGCCGAGCCGGCGCGCTCAGCCGGACCGCTCCGGATCGCCCAGCTGTCGATGGCGGCCGCGGGGGGTGGCGCCGAGAAAGTCGCTCGGTCTCTGCATACGGCGTTTCGCTCGCACGGCCAGTCCGCCGAGCTTTGGGTCGGCCGCGCCGGGACGTCGCCGGAGCCCGGGATCCACGTGATCGACCAGGCGAGTGGCGATCAGGAACGCGCGGCGGTTTGGCGGGCCGAAGGCTGGCTGCGCGCACGCGCTGGTCGTGTGCCCGGTGCCCTGCGGATCGCACGGGTCCTGCGGCGCCTGGGCGTGCCTGACGCAGCAGCCACCTGGCAATCGGGCGCCGAGGATTTCAACTATCCCGGGATCTGGGGTCTCGAACGACAGTGGCGGTCGAGCCCGCCCGACGTGATCCATGCCCACAACCTGCACGGCGAGTATTTCGACCTGGGCGCTCTGCCGGCGTTGTCGCGGCTGGCGCCGCTGGCGCTCACGCTCCACGACCAATGGCTCTTGACCGGCCATTGCGCCCACGACTTCACCTGCGGGCGTTGGCGGACAGGCTGCGGTCATTGCCCGGATCTTTCCATCTATCCCGCCGTTGCCCGCGACGACACGGCCGCGAACTGGCAGCGCAAGCGCGAGATCTATGGTCAGAGTCGACTCCATGTCGCGGCGCCCAGCCAGTGGCTGCTGGATCGGGCCACCCAATCGCCGCTGGAGGCGGGCCTCGTCGAGCAGCGATTGATACGGATCGGAATCGATCGAGGCCTGTTCGCTCCGGGCGACCGGGCCGCAATCCGCCGGCGCCTCAACCTGCCGCTCGACGCCGCCATCGTCATGTTCGCGGCCAACGGCACGCGGTCCAATATCTGGAAGGACTTCGCCACCCTGGAGCAGGCCGTGTGGCGCCTGCCACGGTTGTTGGGTGGGCGCCCGCTGATCCTGCTCGCGGTCGGGCAGGCCGGCCCGACCCGCCAGAACGACGGCGCCGAAGTGCGGATGCTGCCCTTTGTCAGCGATCCACGCCAGTTAGCCGACTACTACCGGGCCGCGGATGTGTATCTCCACGCCACGCGGGCCGATAACTCACCCATCGTCGTGCTCGAGGCGTTGGCGTGCGGCACGCCGGTTGTCGCCAGTGCCGTCGGCGGCATTCCCGAGCTGGTCGAACCCGGCCGCACCGGTTGGCTGGTGCCGGTGGGCGATGCGGACGCTATGGCCACGCACGCGGCGCGACTCTTGCTGGATCCAGACCAACAGGCCCGGTTCTCGCAATCGGCCGTACAACGGATCGCCCGTGATTTCGACTTCGATCGCCAGGTCCGAGCCTATCTCGAGTGGTTCCAGGAACTGGCCGCCGGCCACAAGGAGCAGGCACGCGCATGACATCCAACCCGACTCTGGGTGACCTGCCACCGGCTCCGACGGGTCGAACCGGCTGGCCATGGACCGAAGGGCCCACTACGACGCTGCCCGAGCTGCGTCCGGACGGCACGCCCTGGCCCGAGATCACGCTGGTGACGCCCTCGTTCAACCAGGCGCTGTACCTCGAAGAGACGATCCGCTCGGTGCTGCTGCAAGGCTATCCACGCCTGCAGTACATCGTGGTGGACGGCGGCTCCACCGACGGCAGCGTCGAGATCATCCAGCGCTACGCGCCGTTCCTGGATCACTGGATCAGCGAGCGCGATCGTGGCCAGACTGACGCGATCCGCAAGGGTTTGGCCCTGGCCACCGGCGCGGTGTTCAACTGGCTCTGCTCCGATGACGTCTTCCGGCCGGATGTGTTGCGCCAGGTCGGGAGTGTCTGGGCGCCCGATCGGATCGTGTACGGCCTGGCGCGTTTCATCGATGAGCATGGGCGCGATCTCGGCACCTGTCCCGGCCAGACGCACTATATGACCTGGGATCGCTTGCTCGAGTTCGGTTCGTACTATCTGATCCAGCCCGCGGCGTTTCTGCCCACCTGGGATGTCGTCGCGGCCGGGGGTCCGGATCTGGCCCTGCATTACGTGATGGACTGGGATCTCTACACACGGCTCAAGGCTCGCACGTACGTCTGCGTGCCGGCCGATCTGGTGGGATACCGGTTACATCAGACCTCGAAGACGTTCTCGCAGGCCGATCGCTTCGTGCACGATGTCGAGGGCATCGCGGCCCGTCTCTCGGCGACCGGGGTGTTATCGAACCCGCGTGCCAAATCGCTCGCGCGTCTCTTCGCCGGTCGCACGTATCTGATGCCAAATGTCCGCCAGCGCGGTCGCGGTCTGCAGGCCCTGCTGCAGGCGGTGCAGCAAGACCCCGGTCGATTGCCGGCCGCCCTCAGCGTTGCAGCCAAGGGGCTGCTGCGCCCAGCCATGGGTGAACGCGCCTGGGCCATGGCCCGCAGTGCCCAGGCCTGGATCCGCGGTTGAGCCAAACGCTGCCATGAATTCGACGACGGCCTTGCCACTGCGCGCTGAGACTGGACCCGCCACCGGGTCGGCGGCGCGCGCTGCTTTGTTGAACTGGTCGCTGGAGTTGATCCGGGGCGTAGTCCTGGCGTATCTGCTCGTCATCGGGCTTTCGCCCAACGTCCTCTGGCCGACGGCGTTCTCAGCGTTTACGCTCGGCCTGATGGCGATCTTGATCGGCGTGTGGGGCTGGGAT
>JAEURK010000384.1 GCA_016789175.1 Anaerolineales bacterium | reverse complement strand
GTACTTCTGCGCACGGGTCAAGGCCACCACGCTGGCCCAAGGGACGACGGCTGTCACCTGCTTGCCGTGGTAGAACGCCAGACCGTGCTCATGGAGCGCGATCGCGCGGTGCTTGCCCAGGGCCCAGTGGATGCCCACGGCCAGGGCGACGCCGAGGCCGATCAGCCCGAACACGACCGGGACCCAAAAGTCTTCGGTCAGAAAGGCGTTGTCGATCCGGGTTGTGCCAAAGGCCGCTACTTCTCCGAAGGCATCCACCAGCGGCACGGCCACTAGCAGGCCGCCGCCGAGCAGGGCGATCGTCATGCAGCCCAGGGCCCAACCGGTCGAAAAGGCAAGAAAGCGGCGTTGTTCGGATCCGATCCGGCTAAAGTCCGTCATCGTCATACCCGCACCGAAAACAGGCCGAGCGCAACCGCGCCCGGCCTGTTTTAGCGTCAATGCGCGAGCGGCGCAAGCTTATTGCTTGAACGCGCCCTTGCCGGCGTAAGCGGCCTTGCTGCCGAGCGCCTCTTCGATGCGCAGCAGCTGGTTGTACTTGGCGACGCGATCGCTCCGGCACGGGGCGCCGGTCTTGATCTGGCCCATGTTGAGGGCCACGGCCATGTCGGAGATGAAGGTGTCTTCGGTCTCGCCCGAACGGTGCGAGCTGATCGCCGTCCAGCCGGCGCTTTGGGCCATGCGGATCGCGCTGATGGTCTCGGTCACGGAGCCGATCTGGTTGAGCTTGATCAGCACCGAGTTGCCGACGCCTTCGTTGATGCCGCGCTGGATGCGCTCGACGTTGGTGACGAACAGGTCGTCGCCGACGAGCTGGGTGGTCGCGCCGATCTGGTCGGTCAGGGTCTTCCAGCCGCCCCAGTCGTCCTCGGCCATGCCGTCCTCGATCGACACGATCGGGTAGAACTTGCGCCAGCGGGCCCACAGCTCGGCCATCTCGGTCGAGGTCAGGGCCTGGTCGGCGCCGAGGTGGTACTTGCCATCATCCTTGTAAAGCTCGCTGCTGGCCGGGTCGAGGGTCAGCACGATGTCTTCGCCGGGGCGATAGCCGGCCTTCTCGATGGCCTCGATCAGGACCTTGAGCACATCTTCGAGCACGGTGATGGCCGGGGCGAAGCCGCCCTCGTCGCCGACGCCGGTCGACAGGCCGCGCGCCTTGAGCAGGCCCTTGAGGGCGTGATAGGTCTCGGTGCCCCAGCGCAGGCCTTCGCGGAAGCTTGACGCGCCCACCGGCGCGACCATGAACTCCTGCATCGGCACGGTGGTCCAGCCGGTGTGCGCGCCGCCATTGAGCACGTTCATCATCGGCACGGGCAGGACGTGGCCGTCGGCGCCGCCGAGATAGGCGTACAGCGGCTGCGACCCGGCGGCGGCGCGGGCGGTCGCCATCGAGACCGCCAGGATGGCGTTGGCGCCGAGGCTCGACTTGTTGGGCGTGCCGTCGAGGTCGAGCATGGCCTGGTCGATCGCGGCCTGGTCGGAGGCATCGTGGCCGGCGAGCGCGGGCGCGATCCGGGTCATCACGTTGCTGACGGCCTGGCTGACGCCTTTGCCGACATAGCGCTTCTTGTCGTTGTCGCGCAGCTCGAGGGCCTCATGCTGGCCGGTTGACGCGCCGGAGGGCACGGCGGCCCGCCCGGTGTTCCCGTTTTCGAGGATGACGTCGGCCTCGACCGTCGGGTTGCCGCGTGAATCGAGGATCTCGCGCGCGCTGATGGATTTGATCTTGCTGGACATCTTCACTCCTTAGAAGTGTGTATTGGCGTTTGGCAGCCTCATTCTACCCGAGGCGTGTTGAGGCGCGCACGTGTCAGATGTAAGGCGTCGGCCCATGCCGGCCCGTTTGGTCTGGGGCATTTGGAGGAGGGAGAGGGAGGAGGGAAGAGGGAGGAGGGAGGAGGGAAGAGGGTCTCTCCTCCCTCTTCCCCCCTCACACCGCCACGCGCTCTACAACCGCCCCCAGCGCCCGGAGCTTTTCGTCGATGCGCTCGTAGCCGCGCTCGATCTGGCCGATGTTGCGGATCCGGGATGTGCCACGCGCGCACAGCGCCGCAATCACAAGCGCGATGCCGGCCCGGATGTCGGGCGACTCGAGGTTCTCGGCCAGGAGCTGCGTGCGGCCCTGCACGAGCACACGGTGCGGATCGCACAGGATGACGCGCGCACCCATCTGCACCAATTTATCGGTGAAGTACATGCGGCCCGGATACATCCAGTCGTGGAAGAGCACCGAGCCCTCGCATTGCGTCGCGACGGTCAGCGCGATGCTGGTCAGGTCGGTCGGAAAGGCCGGCCAGATATTGGTCTTGACCGACGGGATCGCGCCGCCGACGTCCGGGCAGATGTGCAGCGACTGCTCAGCCGGCACGACCAGGTCATCGCCGTCGAGCTGCCACGCGATCCCCAGCCGGCCGAACACCAGTCCGATCATGTCGAGGTGGCGCACGCCGGCGTCGCGCACCCGCACTTCGCCGCCCGTGACCACGGCCGCGCCGACATAGCTGATCACCTCGAGATAGTCGGCGCCGACGGTGTGCTCGCCGCCGTGCAGGCGCGGCACGCCGTGGATGGTGAGCGTGTTCGAGCCGATGCCTTCGATCTGCGCGCCCAGCCCGACCAGAAATTCGCACAGCTCCTGGACGTGCGGCTCGGACGCCGCGTTGCGGAGCACGGTCGTGCCCTCGGCCAGCACCGCCGCGGTGATGGCGTTTTCGGTGCCCGTCACGCTGGCCTCATCCAACAGGATGCGCGCGCCGCGCAGCTTTGGCGCATGCATGACGAATTGCTTTTCGTCGACATGGATGGTGGCGCCCAGCGCCTCGAGCGCCAGCAGGTGGGTGTCCACGCGCCGCCGCCCGATCACGTCGCCGCCCGGCGGCGGCAGCTCGATGCTGCCCTCGCGCGCCAGCATGGGGCCGGCCAACAGGATCGACGCTCGGATCTTGCGGCAGAGCTCGGGGTCGAGCTGGGTCTTGTGGACCGTCGCCGCATGCACGCGCCACACCCCTGGCTCGAGTTCGACGAACTCAGCGCCCAGATCGCCGATGAGCTTGCGCATGTTCTCGACGTCCCGGATCGCGGGCACATTGCGCAGAACCACTGGATCGCTGGTCAACAGACAAGCCGCCAGCAAGGGCAGGGCGGCGTTCTTGTTTCCCGCGGCCGTCACCGTGCCGCTCAAGCGATGACCGCCTTCGATGATGAATTGTTGCATGGTGGTTGGAATTGTAGTCGATTGACACCGGGGCACTCCCCGTGTCTTGTTACCCTGCGAAAATCGCGGTGTTTTTGCGTCAATTCGTTTGTTTTTCCGACCCCGAATGGTATAATAAACGATTGTGACTCCGCCCTCTGGACGTACCCTCAACCGAGAGCCGCAGCCCCCGATCGGCGTCATCAGCGCGCTCGTCGGCGGCTTCGAAACGGTCAATAAGCAGCTGCTCCTGGCGCTCCTGCCGCTGCTGCTGGATCTGTTTCTGTGGCTGGGTCCGCAACTGTCGATCAAACCGCTGGCGGACGATGCCGGCCGGCAGCTGCAGGAGATGGCGGCCGGCGCCCCAACCGATTCGCTCGCAGCTCAGCTGGCCGGGCAATGGCAGCAGATCGGCACTCAGGCCGACGGCGTCAACCTGTTTGGGCTGCTGAGCACCGCGCCGCTCGGGCTCCCTTCGGTGATGGCACGCCGCATCGCCGTGGTCGACGCTACCCACGTGCTCGGCGTCTGGGGCGTGACGAACGGCCTGGTCTACGTGTTCCTGCTGGTCGTGCTGCCGGTGCTGGGCGTGTTTGCCGGGGCCTTGTATTTCGGCGGGATCGCTCAACAGGTCCGCGACGGGCGGATCGACTGGCTCGCCCTGGCGGGCCGCGTCTGGCTTGATTGGGCACAACTGCTCGGGTTCGGCCTGGCGGCTTTGCTGGTGACGCTCCTGTTGGGCGTGCCGGCGGTCGCGCTCGCGCTCCTGCTGACCGCTCTGAATCAGGTGATTGGGAGCGCGGCCCTGGCCCTGGCTTTCTCGCTGGTGTTCTGGTTGATGGTTTTCGGCGTGTTCGGTCCACATGGGATCACGCTTTCGAAGCGCAATTTGTTCGCAGCCATCTGGGACAGCCTGCGGCTGGTGCGGGTCAGCCTGGCGCCGACCGTCGGACTGGTGACGGCCGTGATCTTGTTGTACTTCGGGCTCGGCGCGATTTGGACCCTGGCGCCGGTCAACTCGTGGCTGAACGTCATCGGCATCGCGGCGCATGCCGTGGTGTCGACGGCACTCGTCGCGGCGACCTTTGTCTATTACCAGGATCGCGTGCGTTGGTGGCGCGAGACGCTGGCCACGCGGATGGCGCGGCTGCGCGCCTGACGGCTGCACGGTTCGGGAGAACGCGATGACAGATCAGGTCAAGTATGACGTCAGCTCGATCCAGGCGCTCGAAGGCATCGAGCATGTGCGTAAGCGCCCGGGTATGTACGTGGGCGGCACGGATCTCAAGGCCCTGCATCACCTCGTTTACGAGGTGGTGGACAACTCGATCGATGAGGCCCTGGCCGGCTTCTGCACGCGCATCCGGGTGGTCATCCACGCCGATAGCAGCGTGACGATCTCGGACAACGGGCGCGGCATCCCGGTCGGCCCGCACCCCTCCAAGCGCGACGCCGCCGGGGAGCCGATGGAGACGGTTGACGTGGTCATGACCGTCATCGGCGCGGGCGGCAAGTTCGGCGGCGGCGGCTACAAAGTGTCGGGCGGTCTGCACGGCGTGGGCGTCTCGGCCGTCAATGCGCTCTCGGAGTACACGGTCACCGAGGTCAAGCGCGACGGCGTGCTCTGGCGCCAACGCTATGAGCGCGGCATCCCGACCGGCCGGATCACCCGGGTCGGCGAGGTCGCGGCGGATGAGACCGGCACGACCCAGACCTTCAAGTTCGATCGTACGCTGTTCAAGGAGCCGGGCCTCGACTTCAAGTTCGAGGTTCTGGCGGCGCGCTTCCGCGAGATGGCCTTTGTCGCTCGCGGGGTCTGGATCGATTTCGTCGACGAGCGCGAGACGCGCTCGATGAGCTTCTATTTCGAAGGCGGTATCCGCTCCTTCGTGCAGTACCTGAATCGCAATCGGATCTCGCTGCATCCGGTGATCCATATCGAGCGCGAGATCGAGGATGTCGGGGTCGAGGTGGCGGTCCAGTACACCGACTCGTACAACGAGTCGGTGTACTCGTTCGCCAACACCATCAACACCATCGACGGCGGCACGCACCTGAGCGGTCTGCGCGGCGCATTGACGCGCGTGGTCAACGAGTACGGGCGCAAGGCCGGCCTGCTCAAGGACGCGGATGCGAACTTCTCCGGCGAGGACACGCGGGAGGGGCTGACGGCCATCGTCAGCGTCAAGCATCGCGAACCGCAGTTCGAGAGCCAGACCAAGGTCAAGCTGATGAACCCCGAGGTGCAGACCGCGGTTCAACAGGCCACAGTCGAGGCCTTCGGCGCGTTCATGGACGAGAACCCGCGCGAAGCCAAGGCCATCATCGACAAGTGTCTGACCTCGGCTCGCGCCCGCGAGGCGGCCAAGAAGGCCCGCGACCTGGTCATTCGCAAGTCCGCGCTCGAGTCGCTGACGCTCCCGGGCAAGTTGGCGGATTGTTCCGAGCGCAACCCGGCCAAGTGCGAGTTGTATATCGTCGAGGGCGACAGCGCCGGTGGCTCGGCCAAGCAGGGCCGCGACCGGGCCTTCCAGGCGATCCTGCCGTTGCGCGGCAAGATCCTGAATACCGAGCGGGCGCGGCTCGACAAGATCCTGAGCAACAACGAGGTCAAGGCCTTGATCTCGGCCCTGGGCACGGGCATCGGCGACAACTTCTCGCTCGAAGGCCTGCGCTATGGGCGCGTGATCCTGATGACCGACGCCGACGTCGACGGCGCGCACATCCGCACCTTGCTGCTGACGTTCTTCTTCCGCTACATGCAATCGCTGATTGAGGCCGGGCACCTGTTCGTGGCTCAGCCGCCGCTCTATCGGATCGAGCACCGCAAGAAGGCTCAGTACGTGTACTCGGATGAGGGGAAGGACGCCGCCCTGGCCGCCATCGGCGACGACCACGGCAAGGCGACGGTTCAGCGCTTCAAGGGTCTCGGTGAGATGAACGCCGAGCAGCTGTGGGATACGACCATGAACCCGGCCAACCGCACCCTGCTGGTGGTCGGTATCGAGGACGCGGCCGAAGCCGATCGCACTTTCGATATGCTCATGGGTGAGGCCGTAGATCCGCGCCGGCGCTTCATCCAGACGCACGCCAAGAGCGTGGCCAACCTGGATATTTGAGACAACTGCAGGAACCACCGCACAAACGCGCAGAGCGCAAAGCCAACCCCTTTGCGCTCTGCGCGTTTGTGCAGTTTGGGCCGGACCCAATCGGGGCAACCCTTACTCGCTTCGCTGCACCTTCTGGCGTTCCTGCTCCCACAACACCGCGAATCGTTCAAAAACATCCGCGATGATCTCCAGTTCTCGATCCGAGTAGCTGGAGATCAAGGCGGACTGGGCCCGTCGCGCCGACTCAAACCACGACGCCATCTTCTCGGTGGCCGATGGCGCGGCGACGATCAGGGTCCCCCGGCGGTCGTCCGGATTGGGTCGGCGCTCGATCAGGCTGGCCTTCTCCAATCGATCCAGCATGGCAGTCGTCGCACCCGACGTGAGCCCGGTCTGTCGGGCGATCGCCGTCGGCGTGGACGTACCCGTGGCGGAAAGCAGTCGGAGGCATTCCATATCGGCGGCGTTTAGTCCGGCCCACTCACTCATGGCGTTGCGGAACTGCGTCAGGTGAACGCCGTAATCCCTCACCGCTGCCAGAGCCCTTTTCTGCAAATCCTTGGTTTTGGATGTGGTCACGGAGAAATGCCCTTGACAATGTCTTGATTGTTGAGTATCTTGATTGTATAACTAATTGCGAAGAACCGCAAGGTGTTGACGCAGCCGCATACGATCAAGGAGATTCCCATGAGTCCAAAGGCAGAGTCGAAGAAGAGCGCCGCGAAGTCCGGTGAGGGTTTTACGGCCGAAGAAAAAGACGCGATGAAGGCGCGCGCTCAAGAACTGAAGGCGGAGGCCCGCGCGAGCAAGAACAGAGATGAGGGCGTGAAGGCCGTGCTCGGGGCCATAGCTCAGATGAAGGAGCATGATCGTTCGATGGCGAAACGGCTGCATGAGCTCATCACGGCCGCTGTGCCGGAACTCATGCCGAAGACCTGGTACGGGATGCCGGCCTATGCCAACCCGGAGGGCAAGCTCATCTGCTTTTTTCAGGCTGCCGGCAAATTCGGCGTCAGATACGCGACGTTTGGCTTTCAGCCGGATGCGAAACTCGACGACGGCAATCTGTGGGCGACGGCCTTTGCCCTCAACGAACTGACGCCCGCCGAGGAGGCCAGGATCATCGCGCTCGTGAAGAAGGCGGTGCGTTGAAACCGAAAACCAACGCGGGCCCGGCCGCGCAGGCGCTATCCCCGTCGCGTCAGATCGATGCCATCGTAAAAGGGCCGGGGGATTGGCGGAGCACGGCGCTGGCCCGCTTGCGCGCCCTGATCAAAGAGGCTGACCCGGCCTTGGTTGAGGAAGTGAAGTGGAAGAAGCCTTCAAACCCGCTGGGCGTCCCGGTCTGGTCGCGCGCCGGCATCGTCTGCGTGGGCGATGTGCTCAAGAGCGCCGTGCGGCTGACCTTTCCGAAGGGCGCCCGGTTACGAGACCCGAAGAAGCTCTTCAATACGCGGCTCGACAGCAAAACGGTGCGTGCCATCGATTTTCGGGAGGGTGATCCGGTGAACGGGGCGGCGCTCAAGGCGCTGGTGCGTGAGGCAACACGGCTCAACACCCAGGAAGCCCGCGAGCCCTAGAACCGCCAGCCGGGCCGTGCGCCGGGCCTCCCGGCCGGCCCACGGCCCGGTGGGTGGTTGACGGGATTGGCTCCCCGGTCACGAGGCGCGGGGCGCACGCAATCCGTTGGCGTCGATGACGCGCCGAAACCAGCGGCCACTGTCTTTGATCGTGCGCGTCTGGGTCGCAAAATCGACGTGGATGAGTCCGAAACGCATGTGGTAGCCCTGGGCCCACTCGAAGTTGTCGAGCAGAGACCAGACGAAATACCCGCGGATGGGGAGGCCGGCGGCGATGGCCTGGTGAACCTGGGCGATGTGCGCTTGGAGATAGGCGACTCGACGAACGTCGCGCACCCGGCCGTCGGCGTCGATGCCGTCGGGAACCGGGATACCGTTTTCGGTGATGTAGATCTCGGACGGAACCGCGTACTCGCGGGTCACGCGGGTCAGCAGTTCGTTCAGGCCCGGCGGGTAGATCTCCCACATCATCGAGTAGTCGTTGCCGACGGGGTTGACGCGCCCGATCTGGTAAACGGGTTCGTTGGCGTCATGGCGGATCACCTCGCGCGTGTAGTAGTTGATCCCGACGAAGTCGAGCGGTGCAGAGATGGTCGCGAGGTCGCCGGCTTGGATCGTTGGAAAGGCCGGCCCGGCGAGCGCCAGCGTGTCGTCCGGGTAGCGTCCGCGGAACAGCGGGTCGAGATACAGCCGGTTGACGAGGCCGTCCCAGCGAAGCGCGGCCGCCTGGTCCTCGACGGTGTCGCTGGCCGGGTGGATGCAGTCGAGGCTGAGCGCCAGGCCGACTTTGGGCACGCGAGGTGCTGCGGCGCGCAGGGCTGCGACCGCCAGACCGTGCGCCAGGAGCAGGTGGTGCGTGGCCGCGAACGTGGCCTCGACCGAGCGCAGGCCCGGAGCGTGTTCGCCGGTGAGATGTCCGACCAGGGCCGCGACGAACGGCTCGTTGTGCGTCATCCAGCGCGTGACTCGATCACCCAGCCGATCGGCGACGATGCGTGCATAGTCGGCGAAGTGTTGGGCAGTGGCGCGGTTGGCCCAACCGCCTCGATCCTGCAAGGCCTGCGGCAGATCCCAGTGGTAGAGGGTCACGAACGGCGTGATGCCGCGGCTCAGCAGGCCATCGACCAATCGGTCGTAGAAGTCGGGGCCGGCCGCGTTCACGGCGCCGACGCCGTCCGGCAGGATTCGCGGCCAGGCGATCGAGAACCGGTAGGCGTTGACGCCGAGCTCAGACATCAGGCCGAGGTCCTCCTGCCAGCGGTGGTAGTGGTCCGAGGCCACGTCTCCGTTCTCGCCGGCCCGGATCGCACCCGGGACGCGGCAGAAGGAATCCCAAATGGAGGGGCCTCGGCCGGCTTGGTTCCAGGCGCCTTCGATCTGATAGGCGGCGGTGGCGGTGCCCCAGAAGAAGCCCTCCGGGAAACGCAGGAGAGTCGGGTCGGTCATGATGAGGATCCTCTTTCAGGGGAACTGACGCGTGAAGAAACCGGTGCCGGGCGCGCCGATGAAGACCCAGGTCGGGTCGCCTGGGTCGACTTCGACCGGCCAGGCGAAGGGCCAGGCCAGGCCTTCGTTGACCTCGGTCCAGGTCCGGCCGCCATCGGCGCTGAGCACGACGCCGGCCGATCCGACCGGTCCCGCCCCGCAGCAATCGTTGAGCGACGATGTGGCGAAGAGCGTGTCCGACGTCCTGGGATCGACCGCGACCCCGCGCGCGACGCTATTGGTCCACAGGTGCTCCCAGGTGGCGCCGCGATCCTGACTGCGATAGAGGCCCAGGTCATTGCCGTAACACACCACGTAGACCCAGTCGGCGTGCGTGGGATCGGTTTTGATGTCGAACACGTTGCGCATTTCGGGCAGGCTGGTCTTCTCCCAGCTGTCGCCGCCGTCGATCGAGCGCCAGACCCCGCTGCCGCCGGCGTACACCACCCGGCCGTCGAAGGCGTCGACGGCTGTGAGGCGGGCCCGTCCACCCGAGAACACCGCCTCCCAGTGATAGCCGTCGTCGGTGCTGCGGAAGACCTTGCCGCCGGCCGTCACGAACAGCGTGCGCCGATCCGCCGGACTGTTGCGATCGAGCGAAAGCCCCCAGATCTCGGCGGTGATGGCGGGGTCGGGCAGGCCGTCACCGACCTCGACCCAGCTGCCGGGCTCGCCGTAGTTGTCGCTGCGGATCAGGTGCTCGGAGGGTTTGCCGCCGGGCGCGGTGCGGACGGCGCCGGCCCACACGACGGGTGCGCGTTCGGGGTCGGAGAGGATGGTCTTGACGTCCCCGCCGCGGCCGCCTTCCCAGCCGAAGTCGTCCTGGTTGAGCGATCCCCAGGTCAGGCCGTGGTCGCGGCTGCGCCAGATGCCGAGATCCCAATACCCGACGTAGATCAGGTTGTGATCGGCGGCGCTGATCTCGAGGTCGTAGACCTCGGTGTTGTCGACGCCGGTGCTGCTCCACTGGTTCGACCCGGCCGGCGTCTCGCGAGTGTAGAGGCTCGCGAACGTGGCACCGCCGTCGAACGAGCCGTACACGAATTGTTGATTCACATAATAGTACGCATCCGGGTTCGACAGATCGCCGCCGAGCGAGATGCCCTCGCCGCCGTCGAAATGCCAACCGGGCATCCAGCCTGGGTCGGTCCACTGCGCCGACCGACTCTTGACCGCCCAGGTGCCGCCGCCGTCTTGCGTCTCCCAGACCGCGCCGTTTTCGATGACGCGCACCACCTGCGACGATTTCACGAAGAGGCGGCCCCATGCCTCGCCCTGCTGGACCCAGGTGGCGCCGTCGTCGGTGCTCTTGAACACGCCTTGATCCTGCACGGTGACGAACAACGTCTTCGGGTTTTCGGGATCCAAGACCAGGTCGAACACCGACCCAAGCTCGGCCGCGACCGGCGTCCAGCTCTGGCCGCCGTCGACGCTGCGATACGCGGCCGGCACGCCGTCGCCGAAGCGGTGTTGGCCCGAGATCAAGTACACGATGTCGGGATCGGTCGGGTGCGTGACGAGCCGGATCACGCGCAGGCCTTCCGGGAAGTTCGGGTTTTTGAGCGGCGTCCACGTCAGGCCGCGATCGGTGGTCTTGTAGATTGCGGCCGTGAGCCCGATCACGCCGGCGTAACCGACCTGGGGGTCGGCGGCCGAGATCGTGATGGCGCCCCAGTATCCGCCGGATTGAACGACCGCGAAGGTCTCGCCCCGGTCGTCGCTGCGGTACAGGGCGCCGTCCAGACCGAGATAGAGGATCCGGTCGTCCTTGGGATCGAACCCGGCCGCGTTGACGTGCGTGAACTTCAGGCCGCGAGTCGAGCCGATCACGTCCCAGCTCTGCCCGTGATCGAGGCTGCGGTAAGCGCCGCTGACGTCCGAGCACACGATCAGCACGCCGGTTGGCCCGGCGCCGGCGCACATGAACCAGCCTCCGCCGCCGGGGTTGACCGGCCGCCAGGCGCCGGCCGGCACCGGGGTAGGGCTCGGCGCGGGCGTCGGGTTCGGTTGCGCAATCGTGCAGGCAGTCAGCCCGAACACAAGAATGACCACGAAGCGACGAACCGCTGAGATGCACATGTTTCCCGTCGATGCTTGTAGTTAACTGCCCCGGAGCCTGCCGTACCGTGTCGGCCGAAACCGGCTCGTGTTTGGGGCGGTGCGCGTCACCTGCGCTGAGGGCGCGGCAGAGGCCGCTGTCGAAACGACGCGCCCGCCGCTAGGGCTCGAGCAGGGCGCGCAGGTCGCTCACCATATCGTCCCGAGACGTGTCAAAAGGCCAGAGCGTTTTGAGCTGCCCCTGGCGATCAATCAGCGTCACCACTGCCGAATGGTTCATAAGATAACCCGCGGCCGAGGTCGGCGCCTCGATGCGTTGGTATGTGATGCCGTATTGAGTGGCCGTGTAAGCAATCGTGTCCGGGTCGGCCGTCGCTCCGATGAAGGTTGGATTGTACCCCTGCGCGAACAGGTTCGCGCGCGTCGGCGTATCGCGCTCCGGGTCGACCGACACGAAGATCAATTGCACGCCCTGGGCGTCGTCGCCCAACACTTTGAGGGCCTGAGCGATGTCGTTCAGCGTTTTCGGGCAGACATCCGGGCAAAAGGTGTAGCCGAAGTAGAGTGCCACGACCTTGCCGCGGTAATCGCTGAGACGAATCGTGCGGTCATCCGCGGAGCGGAGCGTGAAGTCATAGGCCGACTTCGGCGAATCAATTGTGATACCGCTCAGTCGTGGAGGGCTGAAGAAGCGCTGATAGGCCCAGAGCCCGCCTACCAGGAGGGCAACCCCGACGATGGTTCCGATTACAAAGATCGAGATGTTCGTTCTCATGCACGCTTCCTTCCATCACTCTGGAACCGGCTAAGGATCCGCTCAGGACGAGTCGCGGTTCGCGAAGCGCCGCGCGAATCGGCCGCGCGCGGCCGTCGCCAATCGCCTGAGCGCCGCCAGCGCCAACCAGGACAAACCCGCCAGCGGCAGCAGGACGACGCTGATGATCAACGTCGTTGACGCCCACCGCGGCGCCTTGATGTCGGGCGCGACCCGAGGGGTCCCAAGCCGACGTGCGCCGGTTCGGAGCCACCAGAGCCAGACCGCGGTCACACACATACCGGCCACCAGAAGGCTGGCCAAGAAGGTCAAAACCTTGCCAAGCAGGCCCCAATACGTGCCGCGGTGAAGCACTTCATTGAAGATCAACACGTAGTAGAGGCGCCCCACGAGCGGGATGTCAGCCGGCCGATAATCGACTGTGATCTCGCCTGAGTACTGATCGACAACAGCCTGGCGAAACTGCTCCGGATCGGCATGCATGGCGTACCAGACCATGTAGCTGCTGTTCGCGTCGTGGGGTATCGCGACGACGTAGGGTGCGTGGGCCGGGTGCGGACCGAGCCCGCCCACCACCGAGTCGAGGGTTGCGGGCGGTAGACCCGGCGCCGGCTCCGACTTTGGCGCGAAGAGCAGCTCTTGCGGCAACTGGCCAGACACCAGTACGGCCAGAAGCTCCGGGGCGGCGCTCAGACCCAGCAGAACGCCGGAGATCGACACAACCAGCGCGATGGGGGTGAAGTAGAGCGCGGGCACCGTGTGCAGGTCTCGCAGAATGAGGCGGATACCGCCGCGCAAGCGAGGCAGCCAGACCCCCCACACAGCGCTGGCTCGCCGCGGCCACCACAGATAAAGCCCGGCGAGGATCGAGATCACGCCCCAACTGGTCGCCAGATCGACCAGCAGCTGGCCGGGCAGCAACGCAAAGAACGACTTGTGCAACGTCGTGACGACCTCAAAGATGTCTTGTGAGGCGGTCAGCGAGCCCACGACATCGCCCGTGCCGGGGTCGACGTAGGCCCAGGCCATGTTCCACGGGTTCAGCCAGTCGCCACCAGTGTTGTGCACGTGGAGCATCGCGACCGTGGTCCGGCCCGAGCCGGGCGGATAGATCGTGAGCGACGAGACCTCGTCATGAGGAAAGGCAGCCTGGACCGCAGCCAGCTGGGCGTCAAGCGACACGGTCGTCTCAGTGGCCGCAGCCAGATCGAGGTGTGGATAGATGAGCGGATGTAGCTCATCTTGAAACACCAGGGCTGCCCCCGTGAGCGCGACGATGGCCAGGATCGGCGCCGCGAAAAAACCCGTGATGAAGTGCCAGCGCCAAAAGAGCGCATAGAGTCGGCCGGCCCGGATTCTCGTCGCGTGTGTTTGTGCAGGTGCGTTTGTCATCGTGGCCTAGCGCCGCGCCGGCGCGTTGGTTGTGACTGATCCGTTGCTGGCAAAGGCTCCGATTGTCTCGAGCGCCAGGCCGTGTGCCCGTTGGGCTGTTCCACCGACGTCGCGCCGGAGCGGCCCACGTGATCCGAGACCGGGTTCGAGGGTCGCCAGCGCTTCAGGGAACGAGAGCACCCGGCCGCCAAAGCCCCGTTGAAAATCGGCAGCGTCCTGCGGCTTGCCGAACGCCAGAAGACCCGGTCGACAACAAGGGTTGACCCTGCTCCCGGCCACATAACTCGCCCTTCGACCGTCGACCACGCGACCATGCAGGAACTCACGGGCCTGAATGGTCTTCACCTCGGTGCTCTGGAGAAACAACGTGATTCCGCAACAGGGGCAGCAGGCCTGACGCCGTTGCCCGTTGCAGAGTTCCAGGGTCCAGAGGGTGCTGTAGTGGAGTGAGCTCTGGCACACGTCGCAACTGCCCTGAGGGTGCTGGTCATCCAGCGGCGCTTCGGGCAACTCAACCCATCCGTGCCATTTCTGGACGGCGCCCTGATCCGCCAGGTAATCGAGGTCGCGGTGAATGGTCATGCGCGACACGGCAAATTGTCTGACAAGCTCGGCGACCGCGATCGAGCCACGCCGAGATAGCCAGCGAAGGATCGTACGGCGACGTTCCTCTTGAACTTCATAGTCGTTCATGGTGCTCTCCTGACAACCCTCACCACGGCATTGGCCGCGGTTGATCGATGCATTTTTCCCTGGCTCCCCGGGGAATCGGAGTGATCCGTGGAAAGCGTCGATAGCTCTAACAGCGGTACGCCAGGGCCACCGACCGATCACGGATGGGTGCAACCCTCCGGGTCAGTCAATGCCGGGGCAACCCGTGTGTCAGAGCGACTCACGCGGGACTAAAGCGCATCGAAACGAAGACGACTGTTTGGGCGGAACGAACTTAGAGGGATCGTGGAGGACGATCGAAACGCCTACTCAAAAGCCAATGAGGGCCCACCGGCTCGGCACTGACTTTGATGACAAGCGCTGTAACCAGCGTGGCGCGGGCCGACGGCGGCGGCGCCGCGTGAAACACACCGTAGAGGGCGTGCATGAGGTCGAACGGGCAAGGCAGGTCGCTTTGATGACCCGCTTCGGTGTGGTGGACATGGCCATTCCCGGCGAGGACGATACTCAGATCGCTGCGGTACGGGCAGGGGGCAAAGCCTGCCAGGAATCCATGGATCATCAACAGGCCTGCAATGCAGGCTGCTCCAGCGCTCCAGCCAATTCCGGGCTTCTTCATCAAGATCAGTCGATTGTAGTCCAGGTGGGGACTGCCGGGCAACACCGAACCCGGGCGACGAAATCCCGTTTCGAGCCGGCAGGGCCTGCCGCGAACCCCGCGAAGTAGGGACCCTCTGTCGGGGCGTGTACCTTGCCGGGGTCATGCTGAGCCGTGCAGACGCCAAACACGCCAGTTTCGTCCTGGCGTGTCTGATATCTGCACGATACGCCCGCTCGTGCGCGTTGGTCGAGCCGGTTGGGTCGGCGGCCGAGATGCTCAGCCCGCCACGACCGGGACCGCGACGTACAGCATCAAGCTGTACACCAAACCAATTATGGAGAAGACGGCGAAGAACAGACGCACGCGGCTTTCGGCGCCAAGCAACGAGGCCCACGCTGCAAAGGCCAGGGCCAAGGCGCTGACCAGCAGAACGAGCTGAAGCGCATCGCCGCGCTCATTCCACTGTTCGGCGACTTCGTAGAACCGATCGGCCTCGTCGAACATCGCTTGCGGCGCCGCATGCATCGCCTCGTAGTAGGCGTCACTGAAGGGGTCGGATTCGTTGGCCGCGATCGAGGCCTGAAGTTCGGGCGAGAAACTCAGTTGGTAGTATTCCTCTTTGTCGGCGTCATCGGTCATGTACCAGCCGTCGTACATCGTGTAGTCGTATACGATCATCTGGTTGGCGGTCAGGTACTCGGCGTTGGCGTCCGTCAGCATCTGTTGCCCGAGCACGTTGTTCTTGGTCTGATCCGAGTCGGCCATCGAGCTCTGATAGCCTGACACGGCTGCCAGGACGCTCAAGATCGCGACCAGCGAGCCTAACACCAGCTCCGAAGTAAAAAACTTGAGTCCAGATCCGATGCGATTCATGTCCCGATTGCTCCTTGGATTGTCTGTGATTGAGCCTTGGGCCAGGGATCAGCGTTTGTTCGCGTGGACACACCGGGAGAACCGTTCCCAGTGGGGATTCGCCGCGCCCGGGTCTCATTGGGGGCGTGCAAGTTCAGTGCCCAAAGGCAGCGCCGGGTGCGCGTAATCAGGTTAGGAGCAAGGGTTGCGCCAGGCGATTAATGGTCGGATGCGAGACGTTCGGGTACGCGATTGTGGAGAAGCGCAGGGTGGCTCAGGCAGCCAGCGCCTCGAGACCGGCTCGATCGCGGATCACGATCTGGTTTCGCTCAACCTCGATCAGCCCATCGGCGGCCAGGCCGCTGAGGGCCCGCTGGACCACGTCGGTCACAGTGCCGAGCTGGGCGGCCAGTTCAGCCTGGGTGTACCAGCGCGGCCGATGGAGAACGTCACCTTCGGCTTGGGTCAGGATCAAGCGGGCCAGTCGTCCGGTTACGGGTCGGAGTGAGAGATCCTCGACAAGCTTCACCAGCGCAACCAGGTGCTCGGCCATAGAAGCCAGCAGCCGCTCGGCGAAATCCGGCTGTTGACGCAACAGGCCCAGCACCGCTTCGCGTTGGAGGTGCCACACACCGGCTGGTTCCAGGGCGATGGCCGTGGCGGTGTTCGGCCGGTCGCTGAGCAGGGCCAGGGCGTTGAAAGCCTCGCCCGCCTCGAGAAACCGTAGGACCTGTTCGCGCCCATCCGGCGCGATCTTCACGATCTTGAGCCAGCCGGATTGCAGCACCGACAGGCCCGCCGAGTCCTCGCCTTCCAGGAAAACCATCTCGCCGGCGCCGTAATCCCGCCAGGTGGCCCGCTCCGCTAACGAACGGACCACCTCCTCGCTCAGACCCGCAAAGAAGCTATTTGAGCGCAGGAGTGTGACGAGCGTGGCCATGGATGGGGGGACGGACATGCCGGGATTATAGCCAGTCGCCCCCGTTCGGCGTGACCCCCATTTGACGCCCAGATCCGACTTGAGTCGGAGACAGCCGTGGGCCCGGGGTGCTAGGCTGAGCCACCGCGAAGGTATTTCCCTACGCGCGATCGGTGCCCATGTCAGTGGCGCTTTCGAACGACACATCGACGTCGACCCCGGAGCCGGCCCAAACCCGCTTGATGATCCGGGGCGTCATCGGCCTGGAGGGCCCGAACGGCCCGGAGGTGGAGGTTCAGCGGACGATGGCCGTGATCGGATGCGATGACCTGCTCATGGGGCAGGTTGCCGGAGTGTTGTACGACACCGCCTTGCAGTGTGTGACCGCGGTCGTTCTGGGCAACTACAGCGGCCGGCCCGAGTACCGCCAGATCGACCCGGGCCTGATCGTTCAGGTGGTGGATGAGGTCCGGCTGCGGATCCCGGGCGCTTCATGGAAGGCGCTGCCGCGGTACGGACATGTGTGACGCAAGTTAACCCTTTCAGGAGGCATCCCGTGAGTCAGTCCACCATCGGCAAATGGAACATCGGCGTCGGCCTGTGGTTGATGGCCGCTTTCATGCTCTACGGCTTTGTGTTGATCTATCTCCGGGACTTTGCGCCAGACAAAGAAACGTGGATCGCGGCCTACAACGTCAGTCCGCATTTCGAGGCGCGTCTGGCGCACGTGCACGGCAACCTGATGTCTTTTCTCAATATCGTCTTCGGCTTTCTGCTGGTCAAGCTTCCGATCGAGGCCAAGGCGGCCCGCTGGGTCTCGGGTCTGGCGCTGGCGGGGTTGCTGATGCCGCTCGGCATTCTCGGCGAGGTGTACCTGGGGCTCCCGTTCTATTTTGTGCTTGTGGGCGGTGTGTCGATCCTGAGTGCGACTGTTCTCCTTGGGCTGGTTGTCGTGCAGACACGCCTGGTCCCTGAAAGGCAATGACCATGACCTTACCGTATCTGTTGATGACCCTGCTCTTCAGTGTGCTGGCGATCCTGGCCGCCTGGGATTCGTCGTTCTCAAGCCTTGGGCTGGCGCCCTGGTTCAACGGCCTCCGTTGGATGCGGGTCCACTTCATCACGCTGGGTTTGTTGAGTGAAGTAATCTTCGGCCTGGCCCCCACGATCGTCGCGGCCCGGGCCGGCCTGGCTCAGCCGCGCACGCGTTGGGATATCTGGCTGGCACTCAACGGCGGGTTACTGGTCTTGGTGGCGGGCATTCCGCTGGTCAACGGCTGGCTGATATTCGTCGGCGGTTTGCTGGTCTTCAGCGCAACCATTTTGATGATGGTGCAGCTGAGCCGCATCCAGGGACCGGATCGTGCCGAAGCCGCAGCGCCTGGCGGACGCCGGTTCTATTTGACCGGTCTGGCGTACCTGCTCCTGGGCATCATCGTCGGCACCGGGCTATGGCTGGGGTGGGGGCCGGCACTCGGCATCCAGGTGCCGATCGAGGTCCACATCCACGCCAACAACTGGGGTTTCATGTCTCTCTCGTTCGTCGGGTTGCTGGTCGACGTGTATCCGGGCCTCACGAGGCGACCGTTGGCCCGACCGCAGTCGCTGACAACGATCTATTGGATGATGACGATCGGCGCGTTGCTATTGGTGCTCGGCCCGTGGTTCAAGAACGAGCTCTTCTCGGTGCCCGGCATCGTCCTGCATCTGAGCGCTACGTTCTGGCTGCTGGCAAGCGTCGTCAAACCCATCTGGAGCGATCGACGCACCTGGGGGCCCGGGCTCTGGCACGTGATCACGTCGTACGTATGGATCGTGGCGCCGGTACTGGTCGCGCCGCTCATCATCCTCAAGGTGCCGGGCTTCCCCGGCGCAGGCATCGAGCAAAACGCGCCGCAGGCCCTGGTCTACGGTTGGGTTCTGCAGTTCGGCGTCGCGCTCATCCCGTATCTCTTCGCGCGCTGGCTGTTCCCCGGGCGGCCCGCGTCTCTGGGTGGCAGCTGGTTCAGCCTGGCCGCCATCCACCTGGGCGGCGTGCTACTGTGGGCCAGTATCTTCCTGAAGGATATCCAGGGATTGGTGCATGGCGCCGCGTACCTGGCCTGGGCGGTCGCTCTGGTGCCTGTCGTCGCCCAGATCTGGCGGCTGGCGCGCGAGTCGTTCGAGGGCCACGCGGCGGCACTGAACGACGCCCCGCGCGTGGCAGGCGAGCACCAAGCCCCGGGAGCGGGTTGGGCAGCATCCCATGAGGAGAGCGGCATGCGAGTCCAACGAACCACGATCTCGGCGGCGCTGGCGCTGGTCATCGGAGTCATGGCGATCGTCGCCGGCGGGCAGGTACTGTTCCTCGGGCGCGATCCGGGTTACGACGTGATCGACTGGCTGGTGATCTACAACTTCGGGGTCGGCCTGTTGAGCGTGGCCGCGTCGGCCTTGATCTGGGCCGGCGGCGTGCGGGCGCGCAGCGTGGCCGCGATCGTGCTTGGCGGTCACGCGGCCGTGATTCTCACCCTCCTGGCGTTCTACAACGCTGTGGTGGCCCCCGACAGTCTGGTGGCGATGACGATCCGCCTGAGCATATGGGGCGCCATTGTCTGGTTGCTGGGTGGACTCCGCCCCAACGGACTGGGAGCATCGCACCGCTGACGGGTACCCTGTTTAACGCAGTCGGGAAGGATTCGACACAACAAGGCGATCCGAGGTTCGGCCCAAGCCCGATCCTCGGATCGCCTCGTTTTTTGCCGCCTGCGGGTCTGAGCCGTCGTTCAACGTTCGGCAAGGGCAGCTTCCTGGAACCAGGCGGCACCCGGCCTGGGCCTGCCCGGCACAGGCCGGGCTTATTTGAGACAATAGCCCCTGGTAGGCACTACACGGGAATGGCCTGGACGTGAGCGCAGACAGGAACGCCTATGACCCCATTGAACGCGTTGCAGCGATGTCAGACGGTGCTGGCGGGCGGTGTGCCCGATCGAGTGCCAGTATGCCTGCAGAACTTCATGCAGGCCGCGGCCTTCGCCGGGCAATCGATGCGCGACTACTGCCTCGAAGGTGCGAAGATGGCCGAGGCCCATATCGCCACCTGGCAGCACTTTCGCCACGACATGATCGATCTTGAGAACGGCGTGACGGCCCTCGCGCAGGCTGTGGGTTGCACGGTCGAGATCTACGACGACAAGACTCCACCCTGGGTCACCAAGCCGGCGCTGGAGAGCCTCGAGCAGATCGACCGGCTCAAGCCCATCGATCCCTATCAAGACGGCACGCTGCCCGAAATGCTCAAAGCCACGCGACTGCTGGCGCAGGAGTTGGGCGGCCACGTCTTCCTGTTGGCCGAGGCTGATCAAGGGCCGTTCAGCCTGGCGGCCCAGATCGTGGGAATCGAGGAGTTTCTGATGGCTCTGGTCATTCCGGAGAAGAAAGAACTGGTCCAGAGACTGCTGGCATATACGACCCAGCAGGTGATCACCTACGGCCGGGCCCTGATCGAGGCCGGGGCCCATGTCACCATGATGGGCGAAAGCCTGGCCGGGCCCGACGTTTGTTCACCCAAGACGTACCGCGAATTCGGGGCGCCCTACGAGGCGCAGGTGGTGGAGGCGCTACGCGCCGAAGGCAAGCCGATCGGGCTGCACATCTGCGGCAATGCGACCCGAATCATCGAGCCCATGATCGCCACCGGCGCGGCCTTTCTGCAGGTCGACTACAAGATCGATCGCGCCGTGTGCAAGCAGGCCGCGCGCGGGCGCACCACCTTGATCGGCACCATCGACCCGAGCAACGTCCTGGCCCGCGGAACCGCCGCGGACGTGACCGAGGCGGCCCGATCTGATATCGAGCATCTGGCGCACGATGGCGGCTTCCTGCTTAGCCCGGGCTGTTCGTTGCCGTACACGACCCCGCCCGCCAACGTCGAGGCCCTGGTCGCGGCTGCCGAAAGGTTCGGGCGCTATGCCTGAGGCGACCCCCACACCGGCCTGGCGGATCCTGGCGCTGGCGGCACATGCCGACGATCTCGAGATCCTGTGCGCGGGCACGCTGGCGCGCTGGGTTCATCTGGGTCATCGCCTGACGATGGCGACCGCCACCTGGTGCAAGTTCGGCTCGTATGACCTGTCGCTCGATGAGTGTTCTCGCGTGCGGCATACCGAAGCCGCCGCATCGGCGGCGAGAATCGGAGCCGATTACCACGCCCTGATGATCCCGGACAACACAGTCAACCCCTACGACGCCGATCAGCAGCGCCTGGTCGTCGACCTCATCCGCCGGGTGCGCCCGGACGTGATCGTCACGCATGCCGCCAACGACTACCATACCGATCACGTCAACCTGAGCCAGTTGGTGCTCTGGGCGGGCCCGATCCTGGGCATTGCTCAATACGAGACCGGCCACCCGGCGCTCGATTACACGCCGGCGTTGTATTGGATGGATACGCTCAACGGCCAGGGATTTCAGCCGACGGAGTTCGTCGATATCACGGCAACGCTCCCGACCAAGATCGCGATGCTCGAGAGCTTCGAGAGCCAGATTCCGTTCCTCAAGCGTTACTTTGAAATGGATATCATCGAGCAGGTTCAGACAACGGCCCGTTATCGCGGGATCCAGGCCGGTGTGCGCTATGCCGAAGCCTTTCGGCGCTATCAAGGCGCCGGGTGGGGCAACCTGACGATCCGCTATCTTCCCTAGCCGTTGGCGCGAGGCTGCGGCATCTCCGGGCCCGTACGGTTCGTCTCCGATCGTAACTCCGGTTGTTGGGCTTCGGTCAAGCCTGGACGGGTCTAAATCAGGACTTAATCAGTCAGTCCTACGGTAGAGCAGTCGGCGCTTGCTGCTGCGGCGCTTGACCGCCAAGAAACGTATCCGTAGGAGTATGTCACTGATGAAGCAAGGTCTTCCCAAGATTTGGATCACGACCCTCGTGGCGACCGCTCTGGTCGCCTGCACTGCGAGCACCACCCAGGACGTCGTGCCGGACCCCATGTCGGTTCCCGGCGGCGATGCCCCAGTGGCAGCCGCGACAGCCGCTCCCACACCCGCCGGCGCCGGCGCGGAGTCGGCCGCGACCGCCCTGGCCGATAACCAGGAGACCCATGAGGCCGCCGAGGATTATGTGGCTGTGGCAACAGTTGCCAGAACGTCGATCACGTTGAACGGAGACTCGATCAGCGTGACCGGTGAAGGCGTCACCGTGGCAGGCAGCGTGGCGACGATCACAGCCCCCGGCGTGTATACGCTCAGCGGCACACTGGCCGACGGCCAGATCGTGGTCGACACGCAGGCTGAAGAAGCCGTCACGCTCGTCCTGAACGGCGTCGAGCTGCGCTCCTCGAGCAGCGCGCCGATCAACGTCGTCAATGCGAAGAAGACGATCATCCAACTGGCGGACGGGAGCCAGAACAGTGTCACGGATGGCGCGACCTACGTCTTCCCGAGCGCCGACGTCGACGAGCCGAACGCCGCGATCTTCAGCACCGGCGATTTGACGATCTTCGGCGGTGGTGCGCTGACGGTGCAGGGCAACTACAACGACGGCATCGCCAGCAAGGACGGGCTGATCATCGCCGGCGGCACGCTCACGGTCAACGCCGTGGACGACGGCATCCGGGGCAAGGACTACCTGGTGGTCGAGGACGGCACCCTGGTCGTCACGGCTCAGGGCGATGGGCTGAAGTCGGATAACGACGAGGATGCGGCTCGCGGCTATGTGTCGATCGAGGCCGGCGCGATCACGGTGACCGCCGGTGACGACGCCATCACGGGAGAGACCGATGTCATCATCAGGGGCGGAACCTTCAACTTGAAGTCCGGCGGCGGCAGCGGCGCGCAGGTCGCGGCCGATGCGTCGGCCAAGGCCATCAAGGCCGGGGTCAACCTGAACATCGACGGCGGGGATTTCACGATCGACTCGGCCGATGACGCCCTGCACTCGAACGGCACACTGACGATCAACGGCGGCGAGTTCACCCTGGCCAGCGGCGACGACGGCGTGCACGCCGAGTCGGCCCTGACCGTCAACGCCGGCACGATGACTGTCACACGTTCGTACGAGGCTCTCGAGAGCATGGTCATCACGCTCAACGGCGGCACACTGGACCTGACCGCGAGCGACGACGGCATAAACGTCGCCGGCGGCGTCGACGGCTCGGGCCAGATGGGCCCAGGGGCGGGCGGGGCGCGTCCCGGTCGCGGTCAAGGTGGCGGCTTCGGCGGCGGTGACCAGGATGCTTCGACCTACACCGGCGCGTATCACCTGTACATCAACGGCGGCTACGTCGCGGTCAACGCCGGCGGTGACGGGATCGACGTCAACGGCGCGATCGAGATGACGGACGGCGTCGTGGTTGTCAACGGCCCGACCGAGCAGATGAACGGCTCTCTTGACTTCGATGGGGGCTTCAATTTGAACGGCGGGTTCCTGGTGGCGGTGGGCAGCGCCGGCATGGCCCAGGCGCCCGGCACGGCCTCGGCCCAGAACGGTGTGCTGATCTACTTCAGCGCCACGCAGCCGGCCGGGACCCTGGTGCACATCCAGAGCAGCGACGGCCAGCAGGTGCTGACCTTCGCGCCTGCCAAGGACTTCCAGGCGTTGGCTGTCTCATCGGCCGATCTGATCACGGGCGCGACCTACGAGATCCTGCTGGGCGGCACCTCGGCCGGCGTGGCAACCGACGGCCTATACAGCGACGGCGCCTACTCGGGCGGGTCGTCGTACGCAACCTTCACTGTCGCAGGCCCACTGACGTCAGTCGGCACCGGCGGCGCTCGCCCTGGGCGGCCGTAGCCGGAGCGGACCCGTGCTCTAGGGCATTTCGGTCAGCGACCCGGTGATCGGGCACTAACGAGTCGGCCGCTAGCGCTCTGCGGCCTTCTCGTTTTTCCTTTCTCTTCTCCCTGGATTGCTGTCTCGACTTGAAAACGGAGGCGATTGTGATCGGGCAGCACACCAGCCGCGTCGCTCCCGATGGTAGACTGCTCCCCATCATGGAGGCAGAGGCAAAACCGCTGGATCTTGGCGACGTCGCAGCCAGTCCGCGCTTGCACGCCCTGGACGGGTTGCGGGCGGCGGCGTTGCTGACCGGCGTCGTCTTCCACGCGCTGTTCGCCTACGTGATGCGGCCGGGTGAATGGGCGGTCGGGACGAACGAGCCCAACCTGTGGTTGGGATGGTTCGTCCATTACACGCACGCTTTCCGCATGCAGCTGTTCTTCTTGTTGGCGGGCTTCTTCGCAGCGCGTGTGGTTGCCAGGCGCGGCGCCGGCGCGTACGTGCGCGATCGCGTCATCCGGATCGGCCTGGTCTTTGTCGTGCTTCTGTACCCGATGAAGCTTTTGATCAACATTGCCTGGATCGGGGCTGGCCTTGCGTCGGGAGGGTTGAGCGTGGCTTCGGACGCGGCGCAGTTGTCTTTGGCAGCCGAGGCGATCGACGCGATCCGCACCGAGGTTTGGCCTGATATCCGCCTGTTTCATCTGTGGTTTCTCTATATCCTCCTGATCCTCTCGGTCGGGTTCGTGGCCGTGCGCTGGGCGGCCTATCGCTGGCTGCCGCGGCTCTCCGCCGTCATCGGCAAGGCGGCCATGCGGGTCGGCTCGGCGGTTTGCGCCAGTCGATTGGCCCCGCTATGGCTGGCTCTGCCGGTGCTTCCGATCCTGGCGCGTACGCCCCGGGCGGTGCTGGATGCCCCCGATCGGGGCTTTGCGCTCGAACCCTACGCGCTGATTGTGTACGGGCTGTCCTTCCTGTTGGGCTGGGTGTTGAGCCGGGACCCAAAGCTTTTGAGGGTGCTGGCACAGCGCGGTAGGGTCTTCCTCCTGCTCAGCCTGGTGACCGGATCGCTGGGCTTTGGGTTGGATATCCAGCGCGTCGCCGGCATGGGCCTACCGGAAACCCATCTGCTGGCTGCGTTCGCGAACGCGTTGACGCTCAGTCTGGCTGGGTTGGGCTGGATCGGGTTTTTCTTTGCGACGTTCAGTCGCCCCTCGCGTGTCATGCGTTACCTGGCGGACTCCTCCTACTGGGTGTATCTCGCGCACCTGCCGCTGGTCGTGGCGCTTCAGGGCTGGACCGCGGATTGGCCGCTCGTGTTGGGCCTGACCACGAACCTGGCCGTGACGTTCGGGGCCGCGTTGAGCAGCTATCACTGGTTGGTGCGCGCCACGCCGTTCGGATCCTGGTTGAACGGTCGGGCGCGGTCGCTATAATGTCGTCATGAAAGTCAGGCCGTTCAGGCACGACGATTACCCTGCCATCGCTGCGTTGCACTGCAACCTGAACATCGTGTGGCCGGAACGGCCGCGGACCGCAGAGGGTTGGGCCGCAGCCGATCGCAACCGCAATCCGAAATGCCTGCACAGCCGCTGGGTCGCCGAACAGGACGGCGTCGTTGTGGGCTTCAGCTCATACGGCCAAAGCAGCGTCGACTACCATCCGCAGCGGTTCTATGTCAACGTCGAGGTCGCCCCGGCCTGGCAACGGCACGGGATTGGTGCGGCACTCTACGATCAGGTGATGACGGCGCTCCTGCCGTATGACCCGCGTGTGCTCCGCGCCGACGCCTTCTCCAACCTGCCGGCCGGCTTTCGGTTCCTCGCGCAGCGCGGCTTCTTTGAGGCTTTCAGGGAGACGCCGGTTCATCTGGAGATCGGGGCCTTTGATCCTGCGCCTTACGCCGGGCAGGAAGCCGCGCTGGCCAAAACCGGGATCGTGATCAAAACCTTGCGCGACCTGGAAAGCGATCGCGACCGGGATCGCAAGCTTTACGAACTGTACTGGGAGACGGTCGACGATGTGCCGCAAGAGGACACACGCATCGTGCCGCCGCCCTTCGATGAATGGGTCACCTGGGGATTGAACGACCCCACGATCTTGCCCGACGCCTATTTCATCGCCGTGCACGGCGACACCTACATCGGGCTGCGTGAACTGGGGCGTGACCCCGACAATCATGTTCTGCAGGGCGGCTTGCTCGGCGTGCGCCGGGCCTATCGCGGCCGGGGCATCGGACTGGCGATGCAATTGCGCGGCATCGCCTACGCCCGGGCCCATGGCTTCCCGACTCTGAAGACGTGCACGGCCGTCCAGAACGGGCCCATGCAGGCCATGTTCAACAAGCTCGGGTATCGGCGCGACCCCGAGTGGCTGCAATGCCAGAAGAACCTGTGAGGCGATATTCGGGCTCGATCCGTGGCTCTGGCCGGCGCCAAGTATCGACAGGCGCTTGTCTCCGTGAGGCCTTCGTCCTAAAATGGCGCGCAAGTAACCAATCAGTCACGTGTTCGGCCAGCGTTGACGCCCCCTCAAAGAGACAAGCGAACCATGCGGATTACCTCGGTTGCGTCGCGCGGCACACAGGTCGGGCTGATCGTCTTGACTCTCGCATATCCGCTCACCCATTTTCTGTTCCATTACATCCCGAACCCGTTTGTGCCGTCGGCCAGTATCGCGCTCAACATGATCTTCCCAATCCTGGCGGGTTATTTTTATGGTCCGGTCAGCGGTGCCATGGCTGGCGCAGTCGGCACGGCCATCTCGGGCTTTGCCAGTGGTGATGTGTTTGACGCTCTGGCCATCTTCCCGCACGCCACCATGGGCTTCGCTGCCGGGATGCTTGGTGCGGCGCGCGCGCAGACTGGCGCGGCGCTGACGGTTGGGATCGGGCACGTCCTCAACCTGCTGTTCTACTGGCGTTTCGGGTTGTTGACCGTTGATAACCTCGGCACGTTGGCCCTGGGGATTGTGGCCGAGACCACGGTGGGCGTGGTGGCCGTCATCCTGGTGATCGTGCTCCTCCAAAGTCGTTTGTACCAGGAGCCGGATCGGCGATGGTGACCCGCGCTCGCCGGGCGCTTTCGAGGACTGCCGCGATCGGTCTGATCTCGCTCTGGATCGCTGCGGCAACGCTGGGCGTCCTGGTCGTGCCGGGGCTCTCCGGCGAATTGCGGGAGATGATCGCCTATTCGCAGATCCTGCCGATCCTCATCAGCGCCTTCTACTTTGGGCAGGCGGGTGGCTTGCTGGTCGCATTTGCGGCCAGCCTGGTCAGCGGGTCACTGGTGATCCAAAACATGACTGCCGTCAACACGATCTTCGTGCAGCGCATCATGTTCCAGATAGCGTCATACAACGGCGTGGCGTTGTTGACGAGCTTTCTTTCGGAGCAGGAGAAGGCGCATCGCCGGCAGGTCGCGCGACAACTCGAGCGCATCACGGCCCTGCGCGCGATCGACAAGGCCATCACATCGGGCTCCGACCTGAGCGCCACGCTCTTTCTGGTACTCGAGAGTCTGACCCGGCTGCTCGAGGCGGAGGCGGCTGTCATCTACTGGCGCGATCCACACACCGATCAACTGGCCGTGCGGGCCAGCCTGGGATTCTTCGGCGACGTCTCGCCTTTGACTCTTGGTTACGCCGAACAGGCGGCGCGTGAGATGCGAACGATCCACCTCCCGGATCTGGCCGAGCGAAATCCGGACTTTGCGCAGCACGTCCAGGGCAAGGGCCTCGTCGCGTATTACGCCGTGCCCCTGATCGCCCAGGAGTCGCTCAAAGGCGTCCTCGAGATCTATGACCGGGCCTCGCATCCCGACGAAACCTGGCGCAACGACCTCGAAGCGTTGGCTGGCCAGGCTGCGATCGCAATCGTGCAATCGCGCTTGCTGCAGGATCTGAAGGACTCGAACACCGAGATGGCTTCGGCCTACGAAGCCACGCTACGCGGCTGGTCGCGCGCCCTCGATCTGCGCGACCGCGAGACCGAGGGCCACACGCAGCGGGTCGTCGCCGTCTCGCTTCGGCTGGCCGAGCGTATGGGCGTCACCGGCGAGCAACTTCGGAGCTTTCAGCGTGGCGCCTTGCTCCACGATATCGGCAAGATGGGTGTGCCGGACAGCATACTGCTCAAGCCCGGCCCGCTGGATGAGTCGGAGTGGGCGGTCATGCGCCGCCATCCGGTGTACGCCCAGCGGTTGTTGGCGCCGATCCGATACCTGGAGCAGGCCTTGGTGATCCCGCTTTACCACCACGAGCGGTGGGATGGCAGCGGCTACCCTTTCGGTCTGCGCGGCACTGACATCCCGATCGAGGCCCGCATCTTCGCTGTCGTCGATGTCTGGGATGCGTTGAGCTCCGACCGGCCGTACCGGCGCGCGCTCAGTCCCGAAGCCTGTCTGTGTCACATTCGCGATCACGCCGGCACGCTCTTCGATCCCGATGTGGTCGCAGCGTTTGTTGCGTTGCTCACCGAGACTGAGTCGCGCCCGGCGCTGACGGCTCCGGGTGACGCTCAACCCGTCTGAGGTGAGCGCTCCCCAACGCCCGGTCCCCGCCAGGGTTCGGCCAAACCAACCACGCGCTTGTGAGTCGCCCGGGACTTCGGCGCTGCGGCGATTCGCGTTGAAGGTTGCAGCCGATAAGAGGGGGCTTGTTTAGGGCTGTTCTTCGGCGATCTGACGTAGAAATGCGCCGGTGGCGAGGTGCAGCGTCCAGGCGCCTGGCGCGGGCCACGCCTCGTCGCGGAGCGCGAGAAGTTCGCCGGGCGGCCAGGCCAGAATCCGCATGACGCGATCCTCCGGGGTTGCCAACGCCAGGATGGTTTGGGTTGCGGGCTCGATCATGATCAACGTGCCGCGGCCATCGGCGAGCACCGCGCTCAACAGCAGACGATCCCCATCCGGGCTCCAGGTCAGGTCACCGGCGGCCGCGATGACAACGCCCAACGCGATTTTGAGGGGCGCGTAGGATTCCAGGTCAATCACAGTGACCCGCTCGGGCGCATCGGATTGAAGAAAGGCCAGACGCGCGCCGCCGGAGTCGACAGCGACGCTGAACGCGGGCAGGTTGTTAACACTGCGCACGATCTCGACCGTATCGCCCGACGCAAGGGTCAGGCGATGGACGGAGCCGACTGCCGCGAAGGCATTGGCGTCGTCGCCCGGCCGGTGCACCGTCTGCGTGAAATAAAGATACCGACCGTCGGCACTCCAGAGCAGGGGGCGGCGCCGCAGGACCTGGCGAACCGAGAGCGGTTCGCCGCCGATGGTCCACACGACGCCGTCGTTGGTTCCGACCAGAAGTTGGGCCGAGATGTCATGGCAATCCGCCGCCGCCCAGGCACCGGTCGGCGAGACACTACTTGAATCGGGCAGCGCACAGTGGGCCGCGATCCAACCCGGAGGCTCGGGCGTCGCGGTGAACGCCGGAGTAGCCGTCGGCGGATTGCGGGTGGGGGCGATCGTGGCCAGCGTCGCGGTGGCTCGACGGGCGGGCGCCGTCGCAGAGGGGCTCAGCGGCGGTTCAGGCGTTGCCAACGGTGCACAGGCGGTCAGCAGCGCCAGAGCTGGGCCGAGCCATCGCCACGCGCCGAAGGTGATTGATCCCATCGCGTTGTAGTGTACCAGCGCGATCGCTGTGCGGCAGTAAAATGGCGTCCATGTCTACGTCATACTCGACTCCGTTGTTGTCTCGCCTCATGCGTAGCTCGGTGATCGCCCTGTGCGCAACAGGGCTGGCCGCTTGCGGACAGCTTGCCGGTGCTACCCCGACTGTCGAACCGGCCGCAAGCCTGGCGACGATTTGCGACCCGATGTTTGTCGGTCAGAGCCGGGTTGTGGAGGGTTTCTTCATCTACCCCGATGTCCTGACTGACACCGATCCGTTGACCCTGATCCTCAGCACCGGCCCCGGCGGGATCGAGCCTTATGTGCACGTTCCGCTGGCGGTTGGCCAGGGCGCGAATCAGGTCGAGCCTCCGCCGATCGACGCGACCGATCAGGATCTGCGCGTACGAACCGCGGCGGGGGAGGTGGCCGACATGAGCCAGCTCGTGCGCGTGCGGGGCGTCGTCACCGAGGGCGATATGGGGGATGGGTCGACCTGCTATCTCGCCGATGCGCAAATCACGCTGGGCACGATCGTTAATCCAGCGCCATAACGGCTTCTCGAAGGCGCTGGTGTGTTTTACGTCTACCTTGGCAAACCGACGCAAACGCTCCGCCTCGTGAGAAACGCGTTAGAATGGCGCAGGTCCGGGTCAGTTCCCGGGCCAAACATCATCGTGGCGCAGTGGGTAGCCGGTTTCCGGGAAGCGCTGGAGGTCCGACGCGGCCCACATGAGATCATGCAGGAGGCAATTGACATGAACAAGACGCAACTGACCTGTCTGGCTGCCGCGGCTGCCCTCGCCCTGGCTGCCTGCTCCCCGCCCAAGCCGGGCACGGCCGTCGAATTCGGCGATGCCTGCGGCAAGGCCGGCGAGCGCGTGCAGGTCACGGGCTATCCGGTGCTGCCCGACACCATCGAGGGCGACACCGTGAACCTTTGGGTTTACGAGCTTGCCCCGTACGAGGGCGAAGTGCTCGAGGTGACGCTCTCGATCGGCAGCGGCGCCAACGAGGTCGGCGACGTTGAGGATCAGTTCGCCGACGAGGATCTTCAACTCACGGCCGGTGACGGCAAGACCGTCTACACCTTCGGCGAGACCGCCAAGTTCTCGGGCGATGTCAAGGAAGGCGGCACGACCGGCGCCTGCGTCCTGACGAACGTCCTGGTCGAGTAGTCTCGGCAGCCCAGAGGGGCTGCACCGGGCGGCATGAGCCTTCAGGCTCGTGCCGCCCTTTTGTTTGTCGGACAGGGCGACAGGCTCGCGATCGCAAAAGCCGGCACACCCCAAAGGTCCCGCCCCGTTCGGATGATAATCAGGAAGATTATCACTAGCCGCCCTGGCGCGAGGTGCAACACTAAGTCGCGTCGGTGGGCGTCGTCGGTACAATAGGGAAGTCGCCGAGCAACCACCTTTGGCGGCTTTGCGTACTTCTCTTGTCGATCCAGTTTGACGGAGTATCACGCCACCATGACCGATGACGAAAGCTTGTTCGATCGTGCCAGGCGCCGTGCCCAAGAAGCCGGCGAAAAATACGAAGCAGAGGCCGGGCAGGGCGCGTCCGGGGGAGACGTGGGCGCTGCCGCGCTCCTTGCGGGCGGCGCGGCAGGCGGGCTGGCTCAGACCGTGGCCGACGCCCGCCACCCGGCCCAGTATCTGTTTCACACCCAACGGCCGGCGGATGCGGCCCTGAGCGCCTTCGTTGACGCCCTGAGCGCCTTGAGCGACTCAGACACACAGGCGCAGGTGACCGGCGGGCGCGGGCAGGCCACCGTGATGTTCCGCCAGCAGGTCGCCGTCGTCGGCTGGGTGGATCTGCTCAGTGTCAGCCTGCTGCACCGCGGCGAGGAAGTGACAGTCGCCGCCGGCGCGCCCAACTTTGCTGCTCTGGGTGGAGCTGCCGCTGATCTGGGCGGGGCCGCGGCCCAAGCTGCCGGCCGGGTCCTGCGCGGGGATCTCATCGGGGGCGCCATGGCAGCCGCCGGTAATATTGGGCGCGCCAGCGCTGCGGCCGATGCTTTGACCTTCAGCAGCAAGGTCCGCGCGGCCATCCAGCGGCTGGGGACAGCCCTTGAGGCTGAGTGGCGTGAACGGGAGAAGGAACGTGACGCCGCGCAAACCGCTGAGCAGCGACGTATGTTCTGTCAGCGCTGCGGAGCGCGCTGGCCCGATGACGTCGTGACGTTGTGTCCACATTGCGGCGCACCCCGCGAGGCCTGATGGGCTATGCGAGGGCTCTGCACGAGTACGGGGGAGGTTCTATGACTGCACAGTTGATCGATGGCGTGGCCATCGCCGCCAAGGTTCGTGGCGAGGTGGCCCAGCGCGTCGCCGAGCGCATCGCGGCGGGCAAGTCTCGACCCGGTCTGGCGACGGTGTTGGTAGGGGAGGATCCGGCCTCGCAGGTCTATGTCTCCAACAAACGCAAGGCCTGCGCCGAAGCCGGCATCGAAGCCGAACCTTTCGCACACAAACTCCCGGCCACGGCCACCCAGGCCGAGGTGGATGACCTGGTGACGCGCCTGAATGCAAACCCGGCCGTCAACGGCATCCTGGTGCAGCTTCCGCTGCCCAAGCACCTCGACGAAGAGCGTGTGCTCTCGGCCATCGACGTCACCAAAGATGTGGATGGCTTCCATCCGCTCAACATCGGGCGGCTGGCGATGAAGGGCCGCGACCCGTGGTTCATCCCCTGCACCCCGGCGGGCTGCATCCGCCTGCTCGAGGAAACCGGCGTCAAGTTCTCGGGGGCCAACGCGGTCGTGCTCGGCCGCAGCAACATCGTCGGCCTGCCGATGGCCATGTTGCTCCAGCGCCGCGACTGCACCGTCACGATCTGCCACAGCCGCACGCGCGATCTCCCGGCTGTGGTGCGCTCAGCCGACATCCTCATCGCGGCCGTCGGTCGGCCCGAGATGGTGCGCGGGGATTGGGTCAAGCCCGGCGCCGTGGTCATCGATGTGGGCATCAATCGCATCGCAGATGCAACGCGCAAGTCCGGCTCGCGGCTGGTCGGTGACGTTTGCTTCCCGGAAGTGGTGGAAGTGGCCGGCGCGGTCACGCCCGTGCCCGGCGGAGTCGGCCCGATGACGATCGCCATGCTCCTGCAGAACACGCTCACGGCCGCTGAGCGGGGCGAATCGTAAGGCGTCGGCCAGCCGACGGTATCTGAGGCGGAACCTGAAGGACGAACGACGGAGCTCGCGCCACACTCCATCGCTCGTCCTTTGTGTGTGTCAGAGATCCCACCCCAACCGGGTCAGGCCTGGTTGCACAACCGGGTGCGCTGTAGAATCGTGTGAATTCCTGACAAGCACGAATGGCGGTTTTGGCTAGAATCGAATTGTTCCACTCGGCACAATCGATATGCCCCTGCGGCAGGAGGTGCACTTCCAACGATGTTGGCCCATCCGTACGGCTGTCTGCGTTGCTGAGTTCCGTTTCACACGCGTTGCTTTCAGGAGGAGAAACGATGAAGAAACTGCTATGGCGCGGCACCAGTCTGTTGTCAGTGGTGGCGCTCGCGGTAGCCGCCTGTACGCCGGCTGCTACCCCCGCTCCGGCCGCCACCGAAGCCCCGGTTGCCACGGAAGCGCCCGCCGAGACTGGCGGGCTTCAGATCCCCGAGATCGTCGAAGGCAAATTCAACGTCGCCATGGTCCTGATCGGACCCCACGACGATGGCGGTTGGAGCCAGGCCCACTACGAAGGCCTGCAGTACGTTGAGCAGAACGTCGAGAACACGCACATCGCGTACATCGAGTTGGTGCCCGAAGGCGCTCAGGCCGAGCAGGTCTATCGCAGCCTGGCGCGCAAGGGCTTCGATCTGATCTTCGGCACGTCCTTCGGCTACATGGACCCGATGGCGACCGTGGCCGAGGAGTTCCCGGACCAGACCTTCGTGCACATCAGCGGTTACAAAACGAACAACGCTAACTTCGGCAACCTGTTCGGCGCGATGGAGAGTATGAAGTATGTGGCCGGCATGCTGGCCGGCAGCCGCGCTAAGACCGATGGTCAGACCAAGATGGGTTATCTGGCCACGTTCCCGATCCCCGAAGAGCTCCGGCTCGGCAACGCCTTCGCGCTCGGTATGCGCCAGACCTGCCCGGATTGCACGCTTGATATCCGTTGGATCAATACCTGGCACGATCCGGTGGTCGAGAAGGAAGCGGCCTCGTCGCTGTTCGACGCCGGCGCGTACATCGTCCTCACCGGCGCCGATACGCCGGCCACGGCCGATGTGGCCACCGAGCGCGGCGACAAGTGGGGCATCAACTACGACTGGTCGGGCAACTGCGTCAAGGAGCGTTGTCTCACGACTCTCTACTGGAACTGGGGTCCCGAGTACGCGCGCGTCGCTAAGGCCGTTCAGGCCGGCACGTACGTGGCGGGCTCCGAGTACTTCGACGCCGACTCCGGCTCGCTCGGCATCTACGGCCTGATGGAAGGCCAGACCCCGACCGCGGGCATGGAAGGCCTTCCGGCGGAAGACATGGCGTTGATCAAGGACACCCTGGCCAAGATGTTGGCTGGTGAGTTCACGCGCTTCGACGTCTTCGCCGGGCCGATCATGGACAACCAGGGCAACGAAGTCCTGCCTGCCGGCGCCAAGATCGAGCAGATCGACATCGACTGCTTCGCGGGCGGCGACGTGCCGTGCACGGTCGGCATGTACTGGTGGGCGGAAGGCATCACGGCCGAACTGCCGCCGCTGCAGTAACGCGGTTTGAGGACACCGGGTCAGGCCCGTTCGGGCCTGACCCAGCAAGGGATCCGCGACGAGCGGGGTGTCCCGCGGGCAGGGCGCAGCCCCGACCTACGGGCACCCCGTTCGTCTTATCGAACGGGCCTATGAGCAACGTCGTCAATGCCGTTGAGATGCGCGGGATCGTCAAGCGCTTTCCGGGCGTCCTCGCGAATGACCAGGTGGATTTCGATCTGCGCGCCGGTGAGATCCACGCCCTGTTGGGCGAGAACGGCGCCGGCAAGAGCACGCTGATGAGCGTGCTGGCCGGGCTGTACAAGCCCGAGGCCGGCACGATCGCCGTGCGTGGCAAGCCGGCCGGCTTCAATTCTCCGCGCGATGCCATGTCCCGCGGCATCGGCATGATCCACCAGCACTTCAGCCTGATCCCGTCGCAAACCGTCACCGAAAACATCCTGCTCGGCCTGGATGAGCCGCGTTTCTTTCTGCGGCTGCCCGAGTACGACAAACGCATGACCGAGATCGGCAAGCGCTTTGGCATGGCCGTGTCCCCGACGGCCAAGGTCTGGCAGCTTTCGGTCGGCGAACAACAGCGGGTCGAGATCCTGAAAATGCTTTACCGCGGCGTCGAAGTGCTCATCATGGACGAGCCGACCGCCGTGCTCGCGCCGCAGGAGATCGACGGCCTGTTCCAGACGCTGCGCGCCATGGTGGCCGACGGCAAATCGATCGTGTTCATCAGCCACAAACTGAACGAGGTGATGCGCGTCGCCGATCGCGTCAGCGTGCTGCGCCAGGGTAAGGTCACGGCGGCCGGGATCAAGGCTTCGGAGACCAGCATCCCGGAGCTGGCCAGCCTCATGGTCGGGCGGTCCGTGATTTTTGACTTCGAGAAGAAGCCGCAAACGCCGGGTGAGGTGGTGCTCTCGGTCGACGGGATCAGTGCGACCGGCCCGAAGGGCCTGCCCGCGCTCAAAAACGTCTCGTTTCAAGTGCGCGCGGGCGAGATCGTCGGGTTAGCCGGCGTGGCCGGCAACGGTCAGAGCGAACTGGCCGAAGTGCTGACCGGTTTGCGGCGCAGCACAGCCGGTCGCGTACACGTCCAGGGCGACGACGTCACCAATCACTCACCGCTTGACGCGATCCGGCACCGCGTGGCGCACGTACCCGAGGATCGCACGCATGTCGGGTCGGCCCCGAACCTGAGCATCACCGACAACGTGATCATGAAGAGCTACCGCAAGGCGCCGCTCGCCAACGGCTGGTCGCTCAACTACGCCAGGGCCCGGCAACGGGCCGAGGAACTGAAAACCGCCTACAGCATCCTGGCGCCGAACGTTGATACCGAGGCGCGCTTGCTCTCCGGTGGCAACTTGCAGCGGGCCATCCTCTCGCGCGAGTTGTCGCAGGAGCCGACGCTTCTGATCGCCATGCAGCCGACGCGCGGGCTCGACGTCGGCGCGATCGAAGGTGTGCAGCGGCTGCTCCTGGCACAGCGCGAGGCGGGAGCCGCTATTCTGCTCTCGTCCGAAGAGCTTGAAGAATTGCTCGCGCTTAGCGATCGCATCCTGGTCATGTACGAGGGCGAGATCGCGGGCGAAGTGACCGACGGCGATGCCGAGCATATCGGTCTGCTCATGACCGGCGGTGGCCGGGCATCCAAACCCGACGCCAAGTGAGGCCAAGTGGCAACGACTGCAGCACACCCTCGATCCGGCCCCAAGCTCATCATCGAGCCGCGCCTGTACACGCCGCGCTGGCTTAGCCCGGTCGTCTCGGTCGGCGCGATCGTTGTGGCGCTGATCCTGGGCGGCGGCGTGATCGCGGCCGTCGGCGGCGACCCGTTGGCGATCTACGCGCATATCGCCAGGGCCGCCTTTGGAAACCTGGGCGTCTTTTCGGACACGCTCGTGATCGCCACACCCCTGATCCTGGTGGGGCTGGCTTGTTCACTGGCGTTTCGGATGAAGCTTTGGAACATCGGCGCCGAGGGCCAGTTTTACATGGGCGCGCTCGGCGCCAGCGCGGTCATCCTGGCCGGTTGGGTGCCGGAGGGCACACCGCAGCCGATTGCGCTCGGCATCATGGCGTTGGCCGGCATCGCGGCCGGCGCGTTTTGGGGTTTGATCCCCGGCCTGCTCAAGGCGAAGCTCAAGGTCAGCGAGATCATCAGCACGTTGATGATGAATTACATCGCCATCCAGCTGGTGAACTATTTCGTTTTTGGCGTGTGGAGCGACAGCGGCTTTCAGATGAGCAAGGTCTTTCCGAAGATGGCCTGGTTGCCCAAGCTGGGCGACTATGCCAAAGAGGTCCCGCTCTTTCGCGGCCTGACCACGCACTTCGGTTTGGTTTTCGCGCTGATTGCGGTTGTGATCGTCTGGTACATCCTGTATCGCAGCCGCTGGGGATATGAGATCCGGCTGATCGGCGACAACCCGCGCGCGGCGGAGTATGCGGGCATCGACATCGTCAAGAACTCGGTGTTGGTGCTGGTGACCTCCGGGGCCCTGGCCGGTCTGGCCGGTATGTCCGAAATATCGGGCGTGGTGCATCGATTGCAAGGCGCGATCTCGTCGGGTTATGGCTTCACGGGCATCATCATCGCCTGGCTGGCCAAGCTCAATCCGATCGTGGTCATCCTGGTGTCGGTGTTGTTCGGCGGTCTGATCCTGGCCGGGCGCGAGATCCAGCCGGCCGGTGTGCCGCGCTTGATCCAGGGCATTATCCTGTTCATGTTGATCGCCAGCGATGTGCTGTTGCGGTATCGCGTTCGCATCGCGCGGGCGTAGGGGCGGCCCTGGTGGCCGCGCCCGCCGGGCGGCCGGGGCGACGCATGCGTCGCCCGTACGACACGGGGTAGAGGTGTCGCCGGGGAGAGAGCCTTGGGGCGGCGGCCGGTCGGGGCAGCGCGTCGGGGCGGCGAGTCGGGGCGGCGGCCGGTCGGGGCGGCGCGTCGGGGCGGCGAGTCGGGGCGGCGAGTCGGGGCGGCGCGTGGGGGCGGCCCTTGTGGCCGCCCGCCCGCCCGCCCGGGCGCCCGGGCGGCGTTATTTCGGTATCATGAGGGAGGTTCATGGATCCCATCATCATTTTGCATGCCGGCATCGCCAGCGGCACAGTCCTGCTCTTCGCCACGCTGGGCGCGATCTTCAACGAGCGCGCGGGCGTGATGAACCTCGGCGTCGAAGGCATGATGTTGATCGGCGCGATGGCGGCTTTCAGCGTCACGGTGTCGACCGGGAACGGCTGGCTCGGCCTGATCATGGCAATGGTCGCGGCCGCGCTGCTGGCGCTGTTGCATGGCGTTGTCACGATTCATTTTCAGGCTGACCAGGTCGTCAGCGGTCTGGCTCTGACCTTTCTGGGCACCGGGCTCAGCCTGGTGTTGGGCGAGGGTCTGAGCAAAGCCGGCGCGATTAACCTTCTGCCCCGCTTCTCCATTCCGGGCCTGGCCGCGATCCCATGGATCGGGCCGATCTTCTTTGACGACCAGAGCGTGATGGTTTACGTCGGCTATGTGATGCTGCCGTTGGCCTGGTATTACATCAATTACACGCGGCCCGGCCTGCACCTGAGAGCGGTGGGCGAGAACCCGACCGCCGCCGACGCCATGGGCATCCCGGTGTATGCCCTGCGCTACGGCTACGTGGTGTTGGGTGGGGCGCTCGCCGGCCTGGCGGGCGGCACGATCAGCCTGGCGGTGTCGCCGGGTTGGTTCAGTGAGCTCACCACGTCGGGCCAGGGCTGGATCGCGGTTGGTCTGGTGATCTTTGCCCAATGGGATCCGTGGCGCGCGGCGTTCGGCTCCTATGCCTTTGGCGCGCTGCGCCGACTCATCCTCGACATCCAGGCGCCGGCCGTGTTGTTTGGGATGGACAACCCGTTCTTCTATAACCCCTACTACGGCTTCTTCCTGGCCATGTTGCCCTATGCCTTCACGATCGTCGTGCTGGTTCTGGGTTCGCGCCAGGCTATGCGGCAACGCCTCGGCGCGCCGGCCGCCCTGGGCGTGCCCTACGTACGCGGCGAACGAGGGCGGTAGGCGAGTGAAGGGCGAGGAGCGTGCGCTCCTCGCTCTTCACCCTCCGGTATCACGTGGTATCATCGCCTCAACAGCGGCACCCCCTCGGTCGCTGAATCACCAGTTCATCGGATCACAACTTTATGCGTATCTTGATCTCGGCCGACATGGAAGGCATCTCGGGTATCGTCGATTGGGGCCAGGTGCTGTCAGACAAGCCCGATTACGCCGGCGGTCGCCAGTTGATGCTCGGTGACGTCAACGCCGCGATCAACGGCGCGTTCGTCGGCGGAGCCGAAGACGTGACTGTGGCCGATGCCCACAACCACGGCCGCAATCTGCTGATCGAGGGCCTGGACAGCCGCGCACGGCTGCACTCGGGCAGCCCGTCGCCGCATGGCATGTTGTCGGGCATCGATGATCAGCCGCCCTATGACGCCCTGGTCTTCGTCGGCTACCATGCTATGGCCGGGGCGAAGAAAGCGATCCTGTGCCATACCTGGTCGCATGTGACCGTGGCCGGGGTCTGGCTCAACGGCCAGGCGGTCGGCGAGATCGGGCTCAACGCTGCCGTGGGCGCCTACTTCGGCCTGCCGGTGGTCGCTTTGACGGGCGATCGGGTCGCCTGTCTCGAGGCGCAGAGCCTGCTCGGGCCGGCGCTTGAAGTCGCGGTCGTGAAGCAGGCGACCGGTCGGTACGCCGCGGAATGCCTGCCGCTGGGCGAGTCGCGCGAGCGAATCTGCAGCGCGGTGGCGCGCGGCGTGAGCAAGCTCAAGGCCGGTCAGGCGCCGGCCCCTTGGGGTGTCGCGACGCCGATCGCGCTCGAGGTGGAGTTCTACTACCCGGAACAGGCCGAGCGTGCTTTCCTCGTGCCCGGCACCGAGCGGCGCTCAGGAACGCGCCTGGCCTATTCGGCGCCTGACGCAATGGTGGCCTATCGAGCCTTCCGGGCGATGGTGGGGTTGGGGCGCGGATAGCGCCTTTGGCATGACCAAAGGGCCCGGCGCATTGCGCTGGGACCGTCGGCTTCGCCGGCGCAAAGAGGGGGAACTGATGTTGGATATGCACACCGAGGACCTGATCCTCGTGGCAGTGGTGCCGCGCATGCAGGATCTTGAGATCGCGCGGGTGCTGGGGTGGTATCGCATCCCGGTGCGCCGCGCGCCGAAGATGGTGATGGTCGACTGGCTGGCGTTCTATCAGACGGCCCGCTGTGGCCCCGGCCCGGCCGGGATCTACGCGGTCGCGCCAGTGTTGGGCCACGAGCTGGCCACCCGCGCGGCTCTGCTCCATGACCAGCCCGACCATCCGCGCGCCCATGAAGCCTACTACAAGCTCCAGCTTGGCCCGCTCGAACCGCTGCCGACGCCGCTCGTCGACGGGGCCTGGCCCCGGCTGACCTTTCTCTACACCACGGGTCGACGCCTGCTCACCGCCCGGACGTTGCGACAGCTCAAGGTCTCGGCGCCCGTTGAGCGCCAGGCGCTCTGGCGGGCGTTGCGTGAGCGCGCGGACGGTTACACCCCTCGATCTCCGTTCCCGCCGACCCCGTTCGATTGGAGCGGGCTGGCGCGTGCACGGGGTGGGGGTGCGGGATAATGTCGGGATGAAACGCTCTCGGCGGGTCGCGCTGATTGGCGTATCCGTGCTCGTCGCCTGCTGCGGCACGTTGACGGCGGCGCTGCTCTTCTGGCCGGTCCAGAACCCATCCGTGTCAGGCGTGCCCCCGATCGTCCAGGCCCAGGTCTGTGTCGGGGCGCGGAGCTTGCCCAAAATCCAGGTCGGGGCCTCGCTCGACGCCTGCTGGATTTGCTCCAGCCTGACGCCGTGGATGCAGGGCTGGCGTTCGCGGGCGTGCGTTCAGGTGCCGTGGCCCGCTTCCCGGTTTGGGATCTCAACCCGCTGGGGGTTCGAATTTCCGCCTTGAGCCGCGCGGTTTGACGCTTCAGGCGGCCCGATGCTACACTGGCGCTACCTCAGGTTATGAACCTCACAAGCGATCATCTCCAGAAGCTGTTGGGCTTTCCGTTTCGCGGACGGGATTGGCAAACGCGGCTCGGCATCGCCGCCCTCGTGGCTTTGTCGGGCTGGGTCGTGCCGATCCTGCCCTGGCTGATCCTGACGGGTTACGCCATCCAGATCGCGCGCCAGGTGGCGGTCGAGGGCCGCGATCCCGAATTACCGGCCTGGACCGACTGGACGACCTATCTGGTCGACGGGTTCAAGGTGAGCGCGGCCCGCTTTGTGATGGCCTTGCCGGTCACCCTTGTGTTTGTGCTCGGCTATGGCGTGATGTTCGGCGGCGCCGTGGGCGGCGGCGTGATCGGCGCGACAGGCGGGCGGGACACGGAGGACATCGGCGCTTTGATCGCGGTGGTGAGTTCGATGGGGGGCCTGACATTGATTCTGGCCGCGATCCCGCTGATGCTCGCCCTGGCCCTGATCCTGCCCGTGCCCAGCATGCACGTGGCGTTGACGGGCGATTTCGGCGCCATGTTTCGGTTTCGCGAGTGGTGGGCGTTGCTGCGCGCCGATCTCGGCGCCTGGGCGATCGGCTACCTGGTCTTGCTGGGCATCGGCCTGATCGTCAACGTTGCGATGAGCTTTGCGATGGCCACGATCGTGTTGTGCTTCGTTATGCCTTTTATCATGATCGTGTACATGGTTTATTCGGTTCTGATCAGCGAGGTCGTCTTCGCGCAGGCGTACCGCAGCGCGAGCCTCAAGCTCGGTCTTGCCCCGGGCGCTGGCGCCGTGACCGCGCTGCAGCCCTGACGACGGAAGGAAACCCATGAGCTTCGATCTTCCTAACTTCACCGCGGATGAGATGGTCGCGCTGACGCGCGAGCACAGCTTCTTCTCGTGGTCCGCTCAGGGCGCCGTCGTGCCGATCCCGATGTCGCACGCCAAAGGCGTGTACTTCTGGGACGCGAACGGCAAGCGCTATTTCGATCTGAACTCACAGCTGATGTGCGTCAACATCGGCCACGGGGATCAGCGCGTGATCGATGCGATCAAGGCCCAGGCCGACGAGCTCGTCTACGCCGGGCCGAGCATGGCCACCCGGGTGCGCGCCGAGCTGGGGCGCGAACTGGCCGAAGTGACGCCGGACGGGCTCGACAAGTTCTTCTTTGTGCTTGGCGGCGCCGAGGCGAACGAGAACGCGATCAAGATGGCGCGGGCCGTCACCGGCCGGCAGAAGATCCTGACCCGCTACCGGGCGTATCACGGCGCGACCTCGGGCGCGATCACGCTGACCGGTGATCATCGCCGCTGGGCGAACGAGCCCGGCATCCCGGGTGTGGTGCGCATGTTCGACCCGTACAAGTACCGGAGCCCGCTGTATCACGAGGGCGATAGCGACGCCGTCTTTGCGCGCCGCTGCCTCGACCAGGTCGAGGAGATCCTGATGTACGAGGGCCCGCACACCGTGGCCGCGATCTTCATCGAGACCGTGACGGGCACGAATGGCATCATCATCCCGCCGGACGGCTATCTGCAGGGCCTGCGCGAGATCTGCGACAAACACGGGATCCTGCTGGTGTGCGACGAGGTCATGGCCGGGCTCGGGCGCACCGGCGCCTGGTTCGCCTCCGACCACTGGGGCGTCAAGCCTGACATCATCACCATGGCCAAGGGCCTGACCTCGGCCTATATGCCGCTCGGGGCTGTGGCCATCAACGGTCGTGTGGCCGAATACTTCGACAAGAACGTGTTCTACGGCGGGCTGACCTATAGCGCCCATCCGATGTGCCTGGCGGCGGCCGTGGCCAACCTGCGGGTGCTCAAGGAGGACGACCTGGTCGGCAATAGCGCCCGGATGGGCAAGGTGATGGGCGAGTTGATGGCCGAGTTGATGGCCGAACACCCGTCAGTCGGCGACGTGCGGAACATCGGCCTGTTCGGCGCGATCGAGCTGGTCAAGAACCGCGAGACCAAGGAGCCGATGGGCCCGTATCTGGGCACCAGCCCGGAGATGGCCAAACTCGGTGGGTTCCTCAAAGAGAAGGGCATCTACGCCTTCACCTGGCGCAACCTGTTGCACACCAATCCGCCGCTCTCGGTCACCGAGGCCGAGTTGCGCGAGGTCTTCGCGATCATCAACGAAGCGCTGGCGATCACCGACGGCTTTGTGACCCGCTGAGCCCGAGCTGCCAAACAAAAAACGGGGCGGGCGCATGTTGCGCCCGCCCCGTTTTTATTTTACGGTCAGTCGATGAAGCGATAGCGGATCAGCGCCCAGACCGCCTCGAACGCGTCCCGGAGGCCGATCTTCTTGCCCTCGGCATACTCGCGCGGGACGAACGTGATCGGCACTTCGAAAATCCGAAAGCGCCGCCGCAGGATCTTGGCGGTGAATTCGGGCTCGAAGTCGAAGCGGTTCGCGCGCAGGACCAGCCCCTCGACGACCTTGCGGCGAAAGACTTTGTAACCGGTCTCCATGTCCGACAGGATCGTGTCGTACAGGATGTTGGTCATGAGCGTCAGGAGTTTGTTGGCGATCATGTGCCAGAACATCATCGCCCGGCGCGGCGCCCCGAGGAAGCGCGAACCGTAGACCACATCGGCGTTGCCTTCGATGATCGGCTTAAGCAGGGCCGGGTAGTCGCGCGGGTCGTATTCCAGATCGGCGTCCTGGATCAGCAGGATGTCGCCGGTGGCGGCTTGTAGCCCGGTGCGGATCGCCTTGCCTTTGCCGCCGTTCTTATCGTGGAGCAAGACGCGGGCGTTTGAAGCCTGCGCGACCTCGGGCAGGATATCGCGTGTGCCGTCGGCCGAGCCGTCATCGACGATGATGATCTCGGCTTCCGGGGCCTCGGCCCGCACGCGGCCCACCAGTCGAGCGATCGTCGCCCGCTCGTTGTAGCAAGGAATGATGACGGTAAGTGTGTAGGATTCTGACACAGCCACCGATCATAACAGATCGCGATGAGCCCGCCAACCGCGCTGCCCGGTGGTGTGCAGGGGCGTGTTGATGCTGTTGGCGAACCGGATTCGGACGACTGGCCCTGTACACGGATCACACGGATGTTCACGGATGGCACGGAACCATTCGAGAGGTTTCCGTGTGATCCGTGCTATCCGTGAACATCCGTGTACCGGTCCGGCCTGTTCCGGGGCTCCTGACAGCGTGCGACCGGGTTGGCCAACAGCATCGCGTGTTGTCAGGCACAGATTCCGACCGGCAGGAAGTTGGGCGATAGCCGCAGACAACTCGTGCCTGCCCACGCGCAGGTCGTGGGCAGGCACGGCCGGCCTGGGTGTTTGGTCGTTACGACGGAGGTGTCTGGCTGGAAACACCACGAGGCGGGTGTTCCGCTTTTCGCGGTCACTGCAGTGCGGGGCGCCGCTGAACGGCTATAGCTCGACGAAGTACGACTCAGCCCCGCGATCGATGAGGTCCTTGGTCAGGGCCGGCTCCAGGCTCAGGAACGAGGCCACGTCGATGATCTGCTCGGCCAGGTCGCGCGGGTGGTTGGCGCGCAGCTTGCGGTTGCGCTTGATGTACCACTCCTGGATCAGGTATGCCAGGCCGCGATCATCGTAGGCCACATGCTTGGCCTCGCATACCCGGCGCATGATTTCACGATACTCGTCCGGCGACGGGTCGACGATCTCGATCTTGTGGCGGATGCGGCGCAGGAAGGCCTCGTCGACCAGGTCTTTCGGGGGCAGGTTGGTCGAGAAGACTACCAGAACTTCGAAAGGAATTTCGATCTTGCGTCCGTTGGCCAGGGTCAGGAAGTCGACGCGGTTCTCGAGGGGCACGATCCAGCGGTTGAGCAAATCGCGCGGCCGCGCCTGCTGCCGGCCGAAGTCGTCGATCAGAAAGAGGCCACCGTTGGCCTTCATCTGGAATGGGGCTTCGTAGAAGCGACTGATGTCGTTGAACTGCAGATCGAGCCCGGCCAGGGTCAACTCTCCGCCGACAACGATGAACGGCCGTTGAATGCGGATCCAGCGCGGGTCGCGTTTGCCTGCGCCGTTGCGCAGCATGCTCGTGCCCCCGCCATTGGGCGTATCGTCGTCGCGCGCGACGACGTGGTTGACGTTGTCGTAGATCTTGATGATCTGCCCGTCGACGTCGATCGCGTAGGGGACGTAGATGTCTTCCTGCAGCGTGACGTTACCGATCGCGCGCGCGATCGAGGTCTTGCCGTTGCCCGGCGCGCCGTACAGAAAGAGCGACGTGCCGGAGTTCACGGCCGGCCCGATGCGGCCGAGCATGCGTTCGTTGATGACCAGATCCGACAAGGCCTGGCGGACGGTCCGGAGGTTAACCATCTTACGCTGCGCGGCCTGAGCGCGGATGGCCGACACGTACTCGTCGATCAGCACCGGCGCCGGGCCCGCGTATTGATTGCGCGCCAGCGCTTCCCGGGCGCGTTCGACGCCCAAACCCGTGATGCCGTACAAATAGGCGCCTTCGCCAAAGCCCGCGCCGCCTGTGGTCTTGATCTCCAGAAACTTCTCGCGCTTGAGGTACTCCAGCACCTGGTCCATCACACCCAGGAAGGGCAGAGCGATCAACTCCGAAACCCGGAAACCCGTCAGCGTGCCGCTGTTGTAGAACAGCTTAAGCGTGAGCTCCGAAAGCGCATAGACCGAAAGACCCGTGTCCTCGATTTTGGAGATGGGGCGCGGCGTAAAGGCTCGTACCGAGGGCGGTGGAGCTGAGCGCTGAGCGATGGGAGCTGGTGCGAGACGACTCGACATGTAGTCCTCGGCAACGAAGTCTATGGACGTGATCGGCTGGTGATGCCTGCTCGACGCGCGCTTTCCACGCCGAATTCATGCCGCTGTCCAGGACTTATTGTCTAACGGGCGGCTCCGTGCCTGGGGATGGCGTCAGTTAGTTATGGTTGAGGTTGGAATTGCCTCAAGACGCCTTTTTGCACATAATGGCGGGGCGCCGCCATTGAGCGCGACCCTTCGCCCAGTTTTGCGTAGATTGATATCACCATGAACGCATCTGATCCGCTCCCGCACGCCTGGCAGCCGCCTCCGGATTTTGTCGCTGTGGCTTCGGCCTTGGAGGGGGTGACGGTCTTCGCGCCCCGTCCGGTCGAGACCGCGGCACCCGCTCCCCGCACGTATCGCTGCCCGCAATGCGGTGCGGCGACCGAGTTCAATGTGGCGGCCGGCGGGATCGCGTGCGAGCACTGCGGGTATCGCGCCCAAACCGAGGCCGGGGCGCCGCACGCTGAACACCTCGAGTTCACCCTGGAAGCCCTGGCAGCCGGTGCCCAGGGGTGGGGCGTTACCCGTCGCCAGTTGCATTGCGAGGCCTGCGGCGCCGACCTGGCCCTGGCTGAGGGTGCGCTGACGGCGACCTGTCCCTTTTGCGCGTCGTCGCAGGTCAACGTGCGCGCCGCAGCCGGGGACAGTGTGCGCCCGGGTGGTGTGGCCCCGTTTTCGGTCGTCCCGGAGGCCGTCCGCGCGAAGGCCCACACCTGGCTTGGGAGCGGGTGGTTTCATCCCGCCGGTCTGGCCGCCTCCGCCCGCCTGGACTCCTTTGTGGGCGTCTACCTGCCCTTCTGGTTGTTCGGGGCCCACCTGACCGCCGGCTGGAAAGCCGAGGTGGGCCACGAGGAGACCGAGAGTTACCTCGACACCCGCGACATGAAACGCAAGACCCGCCAGGTTGTGCGGTGGCGGTGGGAGAGCGGCCAGGCCGGCGTCGATGTGATCAATCTGCCGATCGCGGGTTCCTCGCGCGTCAATTCGAGCGTGTTGAGCGACATCCTGCCCTTCGACCTTGGCGCGATCCAGGCCTTCTCACCCGATTTCCTGGCCGGTTGGCAGGCCCAGGGTTACGATGTACCGTTGCCCAAAGCCTGGGAGGAGGGAAAAGCGCATATGCGTGAGCAGGCGCAGGGCGCCTGTCGGGCGCAGATCCGCAGCGGCCATGTGCGCAACTTCCATATGACAGTCGACTTTGGCGACGAGACGTGGCGCTACGTCTTGTTGCCCGTCTACGTGTCGGCCTATCGCTTCGACGGCAAGATCTTCCAGGTGATGGTCAACGGCCAGACCGGCGCGGTCGCAGGCCAAAAGCCCGTCGCCTGGGCCAAGGTCTGGGCCGCCATTGCCTTGATGCTGGCGCCCGGCCTGCTCTTGAGCCTGATCGGCCTGCCGCTCCTGTTGGCAGCCGGCCTGGGTCTGGTGCCGCTAGGGATCGGCGTTGTGCTTTTTGTCGCCGGGTTGGTTGGTTCCTTCATTCTGTACACACGGGTCGCCCAAAACGAGCGCGGTGTCGCGAGGTCCGAATGACGACAGCACCCATTGCAATCTCGATCGAATCCGAGGGCAGCGTCTGGGGGCTGGGCTTGCAGCCGGCCGGTTGCGACGTCTGCGCGCGCGGGTTCCTGGTCCCGGCCGAGCGGGTCGGCCAGCGCTGTCCGGCCTGTGGGCGCGGAACGCTCGGCCCACAGCCGGCCTTGATGCGGCCCGAGCCGCCCGAGTTGGTAGTGGCCTTCCGCAAACGGCCCGAAGACCTGCCGGATCTGTTGAGACCGTTCGTGAACGCCGTGTGGCTCCGCCCCGATGACCTGGCGGTCGAGAAACTGGCCCAGCGCGCCGTGCCCGTGTTGTGGCCGATGTGGCTGGTCGACGGCAAAGTCGTGGGCGCCTGGGAGGCTGAACTCGGCTTCGATTATCAGGTCGAAAGCGCGCGCGAGTCGCTGGCCGGCGGGCAGTGGCGTTCGGAGAAGATGCTCGAGACCCGGATCCGCTGGGAGCCGCGGGCCGGGCAGCTGGCCCGCGCTTACGACAACGTCGCGACACCGGCGTTGAGCGATCACGAACGCTGGCTGCGCCTTGGCGGCTCGTATCCGGACACCGAGGCGCAGGCGGCCTCGGCCGAGAGCCTGCACGGCGCGTTGCTCGTCATCCCGGAGGTCTTGCCTGAAGCAGCCTGGTCGTTGGCGAAAGCCCAACTCGATGAGCGCGCGGCGTCAGATTGTCAGGCCGCTGCGGGCGCGCAGCACGTCCGTCGCATCGGTTTGCGCGCCGACTATCGCGACACCCGCTGGACGCAACTGCTGCTGCCGGCTTACCTGACGACTTACACCGATGACGAGGGCCGGGTCCATCCTGTTTTGGTGAACGGCGCCACCGGCCGGATTGGTGGGCGACGCTTCGCTTCGCAGTCGAAGGGATTGCGGCTGGCCGGCCTGGTCGGCCTGGGCGCAGTATTGGCGCTGATGGTCGGGCTGGTGCTGCTGGCGATCGGAGCGTTGCTGCCCCCCGTGGCGTTGCTGGGCGGTCTGATTCTGGTGGCTGCGCTGGGACTTGGGCTGGCCGCGCTCTGGCCGGCGCTGTGGCCCTGGCAATGGAATCGCGGACAACCCCGGTCTGAGTGAGTTGCAAAACGAAGACGCGCCCACGGCCGTGACAATCGGCCGTGGGCGCGTCTCGATTCGCCGGGTCGAAAACGACTCAGACCTGCTCGAACTGCTCAGCCTTGAGGACGAAAACAGTCGCGCGATGCTGCCCGGGCTCTGGCTCACCGCACGCGCCATGGACGAGCTTCAGCACCTCTTGGACACGCTCGTCTTCCACGCCGATGAGCAGAGTGACGTTGCCGCGGCGCAAAAAACCGCCGGTGCTGGCGATGCGCGTGACACGCACGTTGCTGTGGCTGAGTGCGTCGGAGACGGCCACGTCGTCACGGTCACGGATAATGGCGAGCAAGAGCTTCATAGGGATCTCACAACCTGTGGAAGGCCTCGATCGGGAGCGTGTAGACCACAGCGCCACCGGTCTCGGTTTCGATCATCAGGGGCTGGTACGCCAATGAGGGCGCTTCCAGCTGGGCGGGCACGAGCCGGGTTTGTCGCCGGCAGGTCTCGCGCACGATGGCCAGCGCGGCCGCGCGTTGCGTGCGATCAATCCCGATCAGGAGCGTTGACGTGCGCTCCTCGACCAGGCCGCCACGACTGTCGATCATGGTTGAGTAGAAGCCGGCCTGGCGTAACCGTTGGGTCAGGTCGCCGACCTGTTCGCCGGCGACGGTGAGGAGTATGAGTTCGGTGACTTGCGGTTCAGTCGTCATCGTTCACCCGGGCTGGCCCCCGTTGGCCTTGGCTGCGTGAGCGTAACTCTTGAGCTTGGCCAGGATAGCGCGCATGCCGTTCAGTCGCTGGTGGGAGAGCAGACCCGTCAACCCCATTTTCTCATAGAACGTGGTCGGCACGCCCAGGACCATCTCCGGGGTTTCGCCGTCGAGCCCGCGCTGCAGAATGGCGGCAAAGCCACGCACGGTCGGGGCCTCGTCCGGCACATCCAGGAAGTAGCGCATCCGACCATCCTCGACCTCGGCGTGCGCAAAAACCGGCGACATGCATTCCGGCACCGGATCCATCTGATCGCGATGGGCCTGGAGGCGTTCGGGCAGCGGCGGCAGATCCTGCCCATATTGCATCAGGAGTTCGAGTTTCTCGCGGCCTTCGGCCAAAGCGAAATCCTCGATGACCTCCTGGAGCCGGGTTGGGAGTTGAGGGGCGTCAGTCATCACCTTTACTGTACCACTCCTGAGGGGGCGGTGGTCAATGCCCCCGCTGCTGGCCCATCCAGGCCACGGCGAAGTCGACCAGGGCACGTTGCGGCATCAGGCGCGCGGAACCTGCGCCGATCGGGCCCTGCCGCTCCAGACCGGTTGCCTCTGCGAAGTCGCGGCCGATCATCAGGAAATCCGAGTCGTTCCAATCGAGGTCGGAATAGGTTTGCCAGACCCTCTGGCCGTGGAGGTGGATCGGGGCGCCATCGGAGACCCAGCGCTTGCCGGGCCAGTCGGCGCGGACCTCCGCCAGATGGAGCGAGGTGTTGTGATCGTGGTCGGTGCCCAGCAACAGCACCCACGCATCCAGGTCATACAACCGCGCCAACGGTGAGCCCTCGCCCATGCTGGGCGACAGGGCATGATCACGGGTGATGAACGCTGCTTGCGGGCCGCGGGCGGCGAACGACACCTTAGGGTGTCCGCTGCGCAGCACACCCGGCTGATGACGGAAGGCCTCGGCCGTCACCCCCATGCTGCGGGTCGGGGTTAGATGCGGATCGAAGGCCGGCATCTCGGCCCGGATGATCGAGATCCATTCCAGCGGGACGGGCGGGTTGACCCAGGCGGCCGGGTCGCTCAGATCGGCCGAATGGGCGGGCATCACCAACGTGCCGGTTGGTCCGAGCACCTCAGCGAGGGCCAGCAGCAACGACACCGGGCCGCTGATGACATAGCCGAGCGCGCTCAGCGACGTGTGCACCAGCACCGTCTGACCTTCAACCACGCCCAGGGCGCGCAGGTCGCGGGCCAGCGTGGCGACGGTCGCCGGTTGGGCGGCGCGGGCGATGGCGTCGGACTCGGACATACGTGGAGGAGGGAGGAGGGAGGAGGGAGGAGGGATTGGTCCCTCTTCCCTCCTCCCTCCGCTCACTTCGCCTTACCCTGCGCGGCCACGGCGGCCTGCGCGGCGGCGATGGCAGCGGCATCGCCGAGGTAGTAGTTCTTGATCGGCCTGAGATCGGCATCGAGCTCATAGACCAGCGGGACGCCGGTCGGGATGTTGAGCTCGGTGATGTCGGCCTCGGAGACGTTGTCGAAGTACTTGACCAGGGCGCGGATGCTGTTGCCGTGGGCGGCGACGAGCACGCGCTGGCCCGACTTGACGGCCGGCGCGATCGTGCTGACCCAGTAGGGCACCATCCGCGCGACGGTCTCTTTGAGCGACTCGGTGCACGGCAGTTCGGCGGTCGGCAGGCCGGCGTAGCGGCGATCGAAGCGCGGGTGGCGCTCGTCGTCGAGGCCGAGCGCGGGCGGTGTGATGTCGTAGCTGCGGCGCCAGATCTTGACCTGGGCGTCGCCATACTGCGCGGCGGTCTCCGCCTTGTTTAGACCCTGCAACGCCCCATAGTGGCGCTCGTTGAGCTGCCAACCCTTGACCACGGGCAGCCAGTCGCGGCCGAGGCCGTCGAGCACGAGGTTGAGGGTGTGGATGGCACGCTTGAGCACCGAGGTGAAGGCAACGTCGAAGTCGTAGCCTTCGCTCTTGAGCAGTTTGCCGGCATTCGCGGCCTCTTCGCGGCCCAGATCCGACAGGGGCACGTCGGTCCACCCGGTGAAGCGGTTTTCCAGGTTCCACGAACTTTGCCCGTGACGGACGAGTACGAGTTTGTAGGTCATGTGAAGTCCTCTAGTCTGCTGGTCGGCCAGTCCGCTGGTCGTGACTGGCCGACCAGCAGACCAGCCGACGATTTGTTACATATGTTGAATGACCGCATCGCCAAACGCGCTGCAGGCCACTTCGGTGGCGCCTTCCATCAGGCGGGCGAAGTCGTAGGTGACGGTCTTGGCGGCGATGGCGCCGTCCATGCCCTTGATGATCAGGTCTGCGGCTTCGGTCCAGCCCATGTAGCGCAGCATCATTTCGCCCGAGAGCACGACCGAGCCGGGGTTGACCTTGTCGAGATCCGCGTATTTGGGCGCGGTGCCATGGGTGGCCTCGAACACGGCGTGGCCGGTGACGTAGTTGATGTTGCCGCCCGGGGCGATACCGATGCCGCCGACCTGCGCGGCGAGCGCGTCGGAGAGGTAGTCGCCGTTCAGGTTCATGGTGGCGATCACGTCGAACTCGTCGGGGCGGGTGAGCACCTGCTGGAGCGTGATGTCGGCGATGGCGTCCTTGACCAGGACCTTGCCCGCGGCCAGCGCGGCCTTCTGCTCGGCGTTCGCGGCCGCTTCGCCCTGGGCCTTCTTGGTGCGCTCCCATTGCTCCCAGGTGTAGACGGCGTCGCCGAATTCGCGCTCGGCCAGGGCATAACCCCAGTTGCGGAAGGCGCCCTCGGTGAACTTCATGATGTTGCCCTTGTGCACCAGGGTCAACGATTTGCGCTTGTTGGCGATGGCGTACTCGATCGCCGAACGGACCAGGCGTTCAGTGCCCTCGCGCGAGACCGACTTGATGCCGATGCCGGTGCTGTCGGGGAAGCGGATCTTGCTGAATTCCTTGGGGAAGGCTTCCTTGAAGAGCGCCAGGAATTTGGCGTTGGCCTCGCTGCCGGCCTCGAACTCGATGCCGGCGTAGATGTCTTCGGTGTTCTCGCGGAAGATGACCATGTCGACCTTCTCGGGCCGCCGGACGGGCGAGGGCACGCCCTTAAACCAGCGCACCGGGCGCAGACAGACGTACAGGTCGAGCAGCTGGCGCAGCGCGACGTTGAGCGAGCGGATGCCGCCGCCGATCGGCGTCGTCAGCGGGCCCTTGATGCCGACCAGGAACTCGCGGAAGGCCTCGACTGTCTCATCGGGGAGCCAGGTGTTGAACCGAGTGAACGCCTTCTCGCCGGCGTAGACTTCCATCCATGCGATCTTGCGCTTGCCGCCATAAGCCTTCTCGACTGCGGCGTCGAGCACGCGCACCGAGGCGCGCCAGATGTCGCGGCCCGTGCCGTCGCCCTCGATGAAGGGCACGATCGGATTGTCGGGCACGGTCAGCTTGCCGTCGGTGATCGAGATCTTGCCGCCGGCGGGGACTTGGATGTGTTCGTATGCCATGGTTCAACCTGTCCTGATGGGATGATGAGCTTCGCGGCCCGGACGCGCGACCCGCGAAAAAAGGGCATCCCGCGCCGGGATACCCCACAATCGCGCGCATTCCTGGCAGCCAAAACGTTGGGGCGATTATACTACCGTGACCCTGAGCGCAAAGTGAGGCTTCATGAAAACTCATCGTGTCAGCCCGAGCCGCAAGATCCGCCTGGCCAAGATCGATACAACCGGCACGCCCGGTTTCAAGGGCGACAAGGCGGCCGGTGAAGCCAGGGTCGCCAGACTGGCCGACCGCCTGAACGCACTGCAGGATCTGATGTTCGCCGAGGGCAAGCAGCGGTTGCTGGTGGTGTTGCAGGCCATGGACACCGGCGGCAAGGATGGCACGGTCCGGAGCGTGTTCGCCCGGGTCGGACAGCAGGGCGCGCGTGTAGCCAACTTCAAGGCGCCGACCTCGACCGAGCTGGCCCATGATTACCTGTGGCGGGTGCATTCCGAAGTGCCGGGGCGCGGCGAGATCGTGATCTTCAATCGAAGCCATTACGAAGACGTGCTGGTGGTCCGCGTCCACGAGTTTGTGCCCAAGGAGGTCTGGCGCCGCCGTTACGATCAGATCAACGCCTTCGAGCGGATGCTGGCCGAGGAGGGCACGACGATCGTCAAGTTCTTCCTACACATCTCGCGGGAGGAGCAGAAGGAGCGGCTCGAGGCTCGCCTGGCTGAGCCGGACAAGCGCTGGAAGTTCAACCCCGGCGACCTGAAAGAGCGCGAGCGCTGGGGCGACTACATGACCGCCTACGAAGACGTGCTCAACAAAACCAGCACGCCCTGGGCGCCCTGGTATGTGGTGCCGGCTGATCGCAAGTGGTACCGCGACCTGGTCGTGGCCGAGACCCTGGTCGAGACGCTTGAACGCCTGGGGATGAAGTATCCCCAGCCCGACTGGGACCCGACATCCATCAAGGTCCCGGCGTAACCCACCCCTGCTCGCCACGGTCCGTCGCCCCGACAGGTCGCTCGGTCTGAAGGTCAGGTTTCTTCCGGCGTGGTCACCGGCACGACCGGTGGCATGGTCCGCGGGCGTGCCAGAAGGCCGATCACTACGCCGGCCGCCACCCGCATCCAGCCCGAGATCCACAGGCCGTCGCGCGTGCCGAGGAGGCCGTCCAGCGCCGGGCCCAGCAGCGTGCCCGACAGCGTGCCGAGGTTGAGCACGACGTTGTGCAGCGCCATATGGGCCGGCCAATCATTCGCCGGGACGCCCTCCATCAGCCAGGCAGTCAAGCTGCCGCCTGCGACGCCCCAGACCATCCCACCCACGAGCGATGCGAAATAGTACAGCCAGGCATCCTGCGCCTGGGCCGTGATCAGCGGATAGAGGCCGTACAGGATCGTGCCGATCGTCATCAGGCGGTAGGTGCCAGCCCGCGCGGTCAGCGGTGCGAGCATGAGCGAGCCCACCATAAGTGTCAGATAAAACAGAGCGTTGCCAATGCCGATCTCGAAATCGGTCAGGTGCAAGTGCTGCACCCAAAAGACGGGTTGGAGCGGTATGGCCGTGAACTGCGCCATGTAGAACACGAGATACGCCAACATCATCAGGCCGAACCGGCTGCGAAACAGGTCGAGCCGCAAGATCTCGCGGATGTTGGCGCGATTCAGCCAGCGCGAGTATCGCCCGCCGCCCGTGGTCTCGGAGGGCGTCGTGCCCGCGACATAGGGCTGCGCGCGGCGCACTTTCCACACGAACCAGGCGCTCATCCCCGCGCCGAAGGCGCCGATCGAAAACAGCACCTGGTAGTTGATGGGCTCGGGGATGAGCGCCAGCAACTGGCCGCCGCCCAACGACGCCGCGGTCGACGCGATCGCCAGCAGGGCGTTTCGCCGCCCGACCACGCGCGCGCGCCACTCCGGCGGGACGATGTCGGCGAACATGGCGTTGAAACTGATCGCGAGGATGACGCCGGGCAGGGCCATGCCGACGACGACCACCGGGAGCACGTCCAGCACAACCGCCGGAGGCAACAGCCAGGGCAGGATCACCATGAGCGGATAGCCCAGGCGGTTGAAGACCGCCGTGATTTGGGTGGTGCGCAGGACGTCGCGGTGACGCAGCCATTGGCCGGCCGGGAGCGACAGGATCAGGTTGACCAGGGCCGGGCCGCTGGTCAGCAGGCCGACCCGGAACGGGTCAGCGCCGATGCGGACGGCGTAAATCGGCAGGAAGTTAATGGCCGTTCCAGCCAGAACGCCGTACCAAAAGATGTCCCAATACAGGGCGTTGAAATTGGCGCGCTGGATCGCAAGTGGGGCGCCGGAGCCGAGGCGAGTCATTAATGTTCAATGATACACTGCCCGCAATCCTGCTACAATCGCCGCCGATGAATTACGACCTTCCACACCGACGCTTCAACCCACTGACGGGCGAATGGGTCCTGGTTTCTCCGCACCGGGCGAAACGCCCGTGGCTGGGCCAGGTCGAAAAGACCGCGTCCGACGACACGCCCCCCTACGATCCGACCTGCTATTTGTGCCCGGGCAACACCCGGGTGGGCGGTTCGATCGTCAACCCGGCCTATTCCGGCACCTACGTCTTTGACAACGACTTCCCGGCGCTGTTGACCCCCGAGGCGATGGCTCAGGCTGAGGGCCATGCCACTGCGGCAGTGGGTTCGGCCGAGCTCTTTCAGTCGGAACCGGTGTCCGGCACCAGTCGGGTGGTGTGCTTTTCGCCGCGCCATGACCTGAGCCTGCCGCAATTGTCCGGTCCCGAGGTCGAGGCTGTGCTGCGCACCTGGGGCGAGCAGACGCGCGAGCTGGGCGCGCTTCCGGACGTTCGCTACGTCCAGGTCTTCGAGAACAAGGGCGCGTCGATGGGGGCATCCAATCCGCACCCGCACAGTCAGTTGTGGGCAACTTCGAATGTGCCGCACACCGTGGCGATCGAGCGCGATAACCAGCGCCAATACCTGGCCGGGCATGAGCGCCCGCTGCTGATCGACTACGTCGAACAGGAACGCCGGCTGCAGGAGCGCCTGGTCTGCACCAACGATCACTTCACGATCCTGGTGCCGTTTTGGGCGGTCTGGCCGTTCGAGATGATGGTGATCGCCCATCGCCCGGTGTCATACCTGTTCGACCTCACGGCGGCCGAGTTCACGGCCCTGGCGGATGTCATGCGTCGGGCGCTTTCAAAGTACGACAACCTGTTCGAAATCCCCTTCCCGTACTCGTTCGGCTGGCATCAGGCGCCTTTCGACGACGCCGCGCATCCCGAATGGGTCTTGCATGGCCACTGGTACCCGCCGTTGCTGCGGTCGGCGACGGTCCGAAAATTCCTGGTGGGTTACGAAATGTTGGCCCAGCCCCAGCGCGACCTGACCGCCGAGACCGCGGCGGCGCGACTGCGTGATCTGCCCGACGTGCACTTCTCGCAGCGCGGTTGATCTCGAAACAACAACGGCCCGGACGAAATAGTCCGGGCCGTTTCGCTTGGAGCGGTTGGCTCACCGTGTGATCGTGAAGACCATCTCCTGGAGACCCGGCCCGTAGTCGGCCATGCCATCATAGACCGACTCGGTGAAGTCGATGTTGACCGCGGCCGTGGTTTCGCCTTCCGGCCAATCTGACAGAACGAGATAGTAGCTCTGGCAGACCAGGGTTTCGCCGCTGGATGAGTCGATTTCTTCGCTGCGCGCGATCAGCAGTTGATCTTCAGGGACCACCTGTTCGGCCACGACGAATTCGATCTTCATGCTGCGCAGGTTTTGCTCGAGCAGGTCGGGGCTGGTCGCGCACCAGCCGTAGAACAGCAAGGACTTTCGGTCGCGATCGAGTTCGATCGTGTAGCGCAGGAGGCCGGGCACGGTGTTGAGATCGTCGATCGTATAGTCGTCGTTCTCGGGCGCCAGCCGCCGCAGATCCTCGACCTCCTGGGCTTCGATCGCGATGCGGGCCTCGCGCGGCGAGGCGATCGTGGGGCCGCCTTCGATCTGCAGGGGGCCGATCTCGTCGGCGCCCAGACCCGAGCTTTCGGGAGGCGCCGCCGGCGTCGTGCCGTCGATCGACGGTTGTGCCGGCACCGGCGTGAGTTGAGGGACCAACTGCTGCGATACCGTGCTGCACGACAGACTGGCGACAGCCAGCGCCGCCACGACGACGACCAGGCGGCGCTGCGGGCGTTGAACGGTGGGGCGTGACGTTGGGCTCGACATACGCATCCTCCGCGATTACTCCAGTGCGAAACGATACCCGGCCGGCTCAGTAGTGAACGGGGTCAGGCCCGAAATCACCAGCGTCACGGTCTCGTCGGCGGCGATCGTCAGGTCAAACGTTCCGGTGCCGGAGTCGATCGGCAGTCGTTCGACGACCACGTCGCCCGGGCGCGCCCGCACGACCTGCACCAGGTAGCGCTGCGGCAGCACGTTGTCGATACGGGCCATGCCGATCAGCTCCCAACCACCGATGCCCGCCTCGAAATCCTCGGCGTATTGGATCTCGGGGATGGCGATGTTGTCGATCAGGAAGCCCGGCCGGTTGACGGCGGCGTCGGTGATGTATTCGAAGCGGACGAAGATCCGCTTCCCGGCATAGGCGCTCAGGTCGATGCTCTCGGTCTGCCAGCCGCCGCTTTCGTCGGTGTAAGCCCAGCCGAAGTTCTGGCCGCTCGGGTTCGAATCGGTCATGTTGGCCGTTCGCAGCAGTTCCCACGAGGCGCCGCCATCGCCCGAGATCTCGACATACGCGTAGTCGTAGTCGGCCTCGATGCTCCACCAGGCGTCATAGGTCAGAGTGGCCTGGCTGACCGCGCTGAGATCGAACTCGGCCGTCATCAATGTGACCGACTCGTCGACACGGTTGGCCCAGATGGCGTGTCCGCCGGCCGGGAGATCGATCGGCGCGACCGGGGCCGTCGCGGCGCCCTCAAAAGTCAGAGTGTACGTGCCGGGGCAATCGAGCTGGTAGTAGTCAGCCGCAAATTGCGCCACCGAGCTGCGTTCGCTGTGACCCGCGCACTCACGGATCCGATCGTTCGGCGAGGCCTGGCCGACGTTGGGGTTGCCCACATAGCCGAACCGGCCGCCGGCGACCGAGGCGTCGTTGAGGTAGTTGGCGACCACCCAATCGGCGAACACGTCGACGTGGGTCAGGGGTTGCCCGTCCGGGCCGGCAATGCCGAGCGCGGCCAGGACGGTGTCGACCGACTCCATGCCGTTCTCGGGATCGGCGACGAGCTGCTTGGTCGCAGCCTCGCCAAAGCGGTCGAGGAAGTACGACATGAACAGGTAGGCCGCCCCGTAATGCGGATAGTTGTCATCCTCGCCCCAGGTGGTGAGTTGCAGATCCGGGTCGCTGATAAAGCTGGCGGCCATGCCGCCGTCGTCGAAGTTGTTGAGCTGCTCCGCCAGGACCGAGCTGCCCTCGTTCAGCCACGTGGTCTCGTTGATGTCGTGATACCAGTGGATCATGTGCTGGAATTCATGCGCGAGCACGCTGCGCGTGAACTCCTCGTCGACGCCGACCGCATCGGCGTTGATGTAGAACATCTCCTTCTCGTTCGAGTCGGCATAGGTTAGTTTGGAGTACTCGTCATTCGACGAGTAATAGCCGGCGACCGAGAAGCCCAGACCCCGCGCGTACAGGATGTACAGCCGCGGATCGCCGTCGACGCCCGGGTTCCACTCCTCGCCGAAGAACTCGCGATTGGTGGCGTATGCGTTTTGTTGGAAGTCGTCGACCAGCGCGCGGACTTCGCCCTCGTCGACGCCGAGGCCGGTCTCGGAAAAGAAGTACACGTTGTCGGACTTATAAATCAGCGTTGCGTCGAGGGTGAAGTTCTCGTTGGTGTCGGTGTTGCTGGCGTTGAACGTCAGCTCCTGGCCGATCGGCCAATCGGCCGGGGCCGTCGCGACGACCTCGGGCACTTCCTCGATCCCGCGCAACCGCACGGCGATCTCGCGCAGATCGCGGGCCGGCACCTCGATCGCCTCGAGCGCCGCCAGGGTGTCGAGCCCGGCGCCTTCGACCGCGGTCGGGAAGGGCGTCGGCGTCGAGTCGTCGGCCGGATCGTCGGCCGTGTTGAACGGTCGGGGCGTGGGCTGGATCGCGATGGCGGTTGCCACGGGCGGGAAGACCGGACCGCTCTGGCGCCCGGCCGCGACCGCGCCATAGATGAAGGCGACCGACAGGGCCCCGCAGCAGCAGATCAACAGCAGGCCCAGGCCGACGGCCAGGCCGATCCCCAGTTTGCTATTCGTGCTCATCGACACTCCTCGGGCGTTGCCCGCCGACTGGCGCAGGGTGCGCAGGGGTCGGGCAAGCTCGGCCTGCCCGACCCCTTGACCCTACGCTGTCGCGCCGGTCCGCGCCGCGATCCTGGGCTATTTCGCCCAGTTCTTTTCCATCTCGAGCTGCACGGCCACGCCGTACAGGAAGTCCAGGCGTTCGGCGGCCGCCGTCTGGCCCTGCTCGCGCATCTGGTTGCCCAGGTAATTCAGGGTCTGCATGAACTGCGGCGTGACCTCGGCAGCCCGGCCGCGCACGGCGGCCTCGGCTTCGGCCTCGGTTGGAATGGACATCAGCTCGTTGACGAGCTTGACCTCCGGCGGCGCGGCTTCGCGGATCATGTCGGTGATCAGCCCGTTGATCAGCTGCAGGCGGCTGAGCACATCCGGCCGGTTGGCGCGCTGTGCCGCGGCCATCTGATCTTCGAGCAAGGCCAGGAAGGTGTCGTCGATGCCTTCGATGTTCTCGCTGAGCGCCTTCTTGAGGTCGTGCGATTCCATCAGCTTGCGCAGGGTGCCGGCAGCCACGTCGAGCCGGGCGCGCGCCTCGGCGTCGATCTCCTGGGTCAGTTGCAAGAGCACATCCCGCTTGTGGGTCAGGCTGCTCTTTTCAGGCTCCTCCGTCCGATCGATGCGGCGCGTGAGCGATTCAAAGAAGGCGTAATCGGCCAGCGGCCGGGCCATTGAGATGTACACGGCCAGCTGATCGTCGGTCGTGGCCTTGATCACCAGATCCATGAAGGTGTCGGGCGAAAGCTTGTCGCCGAGCTGGCGCAGCTCCTCGGCCGCCGCGTCGGCGACTTTCTGGCGCTCGACGATCTGCTTGCCGAAGGTGCTGTGATCGAGCAGCGCGCGCTGCAGGGCCGCAAAGACCTGTACGGCGGCGCTGTTGCCGCTTTGGGCCGTGCGCGAGGCCGAGGCCGACAAGATCTGAAAGAGCTGCGCGTCGACCTGCGCGTCGTTTTCCTGGATCAGGGCGGGCAGGGTGGTCTCATTGGCCTGCAGCATACGCTGCAGGAGCGCGGCCTTCGCCCGCTGGGCGTCGAGTTGTTCGCGGGTGACGCCGTCCTTTTCGAGGATCCAGTCCATCAGGCCGTTCATGGTCAACGCCTGGCGCGGGCTGAACAGATACGCCTTGCGCCGCTCCTGCGGGAGCTTGTTGACGATCTCATTGACCAGCCGGCCGATCACGCGTTCGGTCTCGGTCTGGGGTAAGCCGAGCTCGATCGGCACATACGAGAGCAGCAACTCTTTCTCGTTGTCGTGATACACAAGCAGGCTGCTCGCCTGCCCGCGGTAGCCGCAGGTCGGGCACGCGATCACATTGAAGTTGCCGCTCATGAAGCGCTGTTTGGCCGACGCGTCCTGGCTGACGTCGAACAACTGCTCCAACTCGACCTGCACGGGTGTGCGGCATTTGGGGCAGGATGTCATCGTGCGAATTGGGGGCATAACGGTCCTCGAATGTGGTGTCGGTCTATCACGGACGGCACTGCGCGCCCGCGGCTAGGTCGCAAGTTCCCCATTGTATCGTGGCAGGGTGATCGTGAAGGCTGCCCCTTTGCCGGGCTCGGACTCCACCTGGATCTCGCCGCCGTGGGCGCGGACGATGGCCCGGGTCAGGAAGAGGCCCAGACCGGTGCCTTTGACCCGGCGGGTCAGGTCGCCTTCGGCCCGGTAGAAGCGTTCAAAGACGTGCGGGAGATCGTGGGCCGCGATCCCGGCGCCCTGATCGCTGACCCGCAGCTCCACGCCCGCGGCCGTCGATCGGCCGCTGACCCGGATCTCGCCGCCGTTCGGCGCGTACTTGATCGCGTTAGACAACAGGTTGGACAGCACCTGCCGCAGCCGCTCTTCGTCGCCGCGGATCTCGGGGAAGTCGGGCGCGAAATCGGCGACCAGGGTGTGCTTGTCGGTCTGAGTCTTGAACTTCTCGACCAGCTGCCCGGCCAAGACGTCGAGCGCGACATCGGCGATGTTGAGCTTGAGATCGCCGGATTGCAGGCGTGAGGCGTCGAGCAGGCTTTCGATCAATTCCGTCAGGCGGTCGGCCTCGTCGACGATCACGGCCAGAGAGTCGCGCACCGTCGCCGGGTCCCAGCTGGCGTCTTCGCGACTGAGGGTTTCGGCGTAGCCCTTGATCAGCGCGACCGGGGTTTTGAGTTCGTGACTGACGACAGAGACGAAGGTGCTCTTCAGCTCCTCGGCTTCACGGATCTTGGTCATGTCGTGCACGTCGGCGATGATGTTCACCAGCCGTCCCTCGCGATCGAAGACCGCGGCGTAGCTAATGCCGACCGGCACGATGCCGCCGTTGTGCCGCAATAGATCGCCCTCAACGTATAGTGGACCGGTCGTGCCGGGCAGGGGCCAGCCGTCGGCCATGGCCGCGTTGAGGTCCGGACCTTTTTCGCGATGGGCCCAGCGGATCACGTCGTCGTGGTTCAGGCCGAGCGCGTTGGCAGCCGGCAGGGCCGAAATCGTGCTGAGGGCGCGATTGAAGCGTGTGATCTTGCCGGCCGAGTCGATGATCAACACGCCGTCAGCATAGGCTTCCAGCACCGCGTCGAGCCGGCGCTTTTCGGCCGAGACCTGCTGATAGAGCATGGCGTTGTGCACGGCGATGGCGGCCTGGACGGCGAAACTGGAGAGCAGAGCGCGATCGTTCGACGAGAACTGACCGCCGTAGCCGCGCAGGATGAAGATCAGGCCGACGACTTCCTGGCGAGCCACCATCGGCAGGCCGACCCCTGAAAGTAAGCCGAGCGACGCGATCCCCCCGATTCGGCTGAGGCGCCGGCTGACTTCGGGGATCTCGAAACGCTCCGGATCATCATGGTCCGGGATATCCGCCAGGAGCGGATCGAAGGCCGAGATGAATTGCTCCGGGATGCCCACGTACGCCCGTAAACGCCAGCGCCCGCCCTCGCGCAGCGCGATCAGCCCGGCCTGTCCGGCGGTCAGTTCGACGGCAGCCTGCAAGATGCGCTTGAGCACGGTCGGGAGCTCGAGCTCTTCGGTGATGGCGCGCGAGATCTCGAGGAGGTAGTCGCGCTGGCGGACGCGGAAATCGGGCAGCACGCGGCGATTCTATGCTAATTCCGGTAAGAATCCCAATAGATCCGCCTGTTTCACACCCTACAAACCCAAAAGCACAATGGTTAATTGCTATAATCCGACCATGCTTATCCTTAATATGGCCCTGTGGGCCCTTCTCTGGCTGGTCGCCAACATGGCGGGTTTCTTTGTCGGGAGCGTGCTGGGAGCCACCGACGGCGGCGCGATCCCGGCCATCATGACCGGTGTTTGGGAGCGCCCCGGGCTGATCGTGGGCGATCTGGTGTTTGGCGCCTGCATTGGGCTGGCGCAGTGGTTCGCGCTACGCCTCATGCTTTGGCGAAATCTGTCTCCTTTTTGGGTCGTGCTGACGGCGTTCG
>JAEURK010000353.1 GCA_016789175.1 Anaerolineales bacterium | reverse complement strand
GTGCCTGGTGTCGAAATGGCGTCATAGGTTACTCCTGTGCATAGCCCGATTAACGCGAAGCGTGCCTCATTCTAGGACAGTTCTGGCCCGGCGAGGCGAACGAGCAGGCGCTCGCGGTTTAGGTGGAACTGCGAGTGCCTTCCACGGGCGTGTGACGGCTCAGCCAGCCGGACGGTGGGCGAAAAGCGAAGGGGTTCGAGGGCCGGGGCGCTATACTGCGACGAAACGCGCGTTTTGGGGAGGATCGGCAATGACCTTGTGGTTGGCCCTGGATATCGGCGGCACCCGGTCCCGGGCTGCGGCCGTCACGAACACGGGCGCCTTTGCGCGCCGTGCGCAGGCCGCGACCCCGCTGGCGTTGGAGGCCGGCGTTGAGCTGATCTGGCGGCTGGCCGACGACGTTCTGGCAGGCGAGCGACCGCAAGCGGTCGGGGTCTCGATCGGCGGCCCGCTCGACTGGCGCAACGGCCGGGTGTCGCCGCTCCATCAACCGGCCTGGCGCGATATCCCGTTTCGTGACATGGTCGCCGGGCGGTTTGGCTGCCCGGTCTACCTGGACGTCGACACCAACATCGCCGTGGCCGGGGAATACCTGGCGGACCCAACGCGTCCGCAACGGTTGCTTTACCTGACTCTCAGCACCGGGATGGGCGGCGGCTTTTTAGTCGGCGGGCGGATCTATCGCGGCGGCGATGCAGCACACCCCGAGGTCGCGCACCAGGCCATCCCGTTTCGCTGTCGACATCCCGAACGGGCGGTCTGCGAGTGTGGCAGTGAGGGCTGTCTGGAGGCCTTGATCTCGGGCAACGGCATCCGGCGGATCTACGGCGTGCCGGCCGAGGAGCTCGACCCAGAAGCCTGGTCGGAGGTCGCCTACAACCTCGGGCAAGGGTTGCGCAACCTGACGGTTATCTGCGCCCCGGACGTGATCGTGCTGGCAGGCAGCGTCGCGCTCGGGGGCGGCGCGCCATTGCTGGCCGGTGCCCTGCAAGTCCTTCACCGAAACGTGCGCATCGTGCCGATCCCGCAGGTGCGATTGAGCACCCTCGGCCCGGACTCGGCGCTGATCGGGGCCGCCACGGTGGCGCGTCTGGGTTACGACCCGGTCGGTTGAGCCGTCGGCAGGAGGCGAACGGTCGCCGACTCGCCCGGCGGCACGGTCATGCGGATCCGGTTCTGGCGCATACCGGCGTCGTAGTTCGAGGTGAGCCGGGCCAGACCGGTCGCCGTCTTTGGCGCCTCCGACTGATGTAGCACGAGCGTGATCTCGCGCTCGGCGACCGGCGGGATCCAGGTACCGGCCCGCGGCTGGATGGAGAAGACGAGCGCGCCGTCTGCCTCCTGAAGTTCAAAGTCCGTCGTCGCATAGTCGCCCCGCTGATAGGCGCGCGTCAGCCCATCATCCTCATACAGCGAGAAGCGCGACGCGAAGGGCGGATAGGCGTGTAATTCGAACGCCGTGAAGGCGTGGCCGTCGGCGATGTGTTCGACCGCGGGCCCGAGCGGCAACAAGGCACCGCCTCGGACCAACAGCGGCGCGCGGCCGGCCGGCGCCGGGACCCGGGCAGTTCCGCCGCCCTGGTACGGCTGTTCGGTCCAGAACTCATGCCACATGCCGGCGGGGAGGCGCACCGTGCGTTCAACAGCGTCGGGCTCGAGGGCCGGTGCGAGCAGCAGGTCGGGGCCGAGCATGACCTGATCGTCGCAATCCTGCAGCGCAGGCTCACGCGGGAACTCCACCAACATGGCTCGCAGCGGCGTGACGCCGGTTAAGGTGGCCTCACGCGCCAGAGCGTAGAGATACGGCAGCAGGCGGTAGCGTAGTTGAACGTGCGTTTTGAAGCTCTCGGCGGTCTGGGCGTCGTGCGCCCAGGGCAGGCGTGAGGCGTCGACGGCCGGCGGTCGCCAGAAGTAGCGCGCGATCGGCGCGAAGAGCGCCCATTGGGCATAGCGGCGATGCGTCTCCGGCGTGGTCTCACCGTCGAGGCCGAAGACGTCGACCGTCCAGTGCGCGAAGCCGAGCAGGCTCATGTTGAGGCCGGCTCGGATGGTCGCGCGGATGTGATCGAAGGTCGGCTTCTGGTCACCCAGGAACAGAGCCGGGAAGCGTTGCGAGCCGGCCCAGGCCGAGCGCGCATAGACAAACGGTCTCCGCTCGTCGAGCTCCTGCATGCCTGTGAACATCGCGCGGCTGTAGAAGAACCCGTACAGGTTGTGGTGCTCGCGACCGTCGAGGCCGAGGTGGCTCACGCCGCTGGGCGGCAGGTACTCGCCGTCGTCGTTCTTGAAGAAGGCGACGCCCTCGCGATAGCGCGGCTCAGCCAGGGCGTTCCACCACGCCACGGCGCCGGGGTGGGTGAAGTCGAGCATGCCCCCCTCGCCGAACCACCACTTGGCCTTTGGATGCGCGAAGTAGCCGCGCGCCAGCCCTTCGGCATACAGATCCGGCGCGCGTTCGTCGTCGGCGTACTGGGCCGGTGGGCGATTGGCGGCCAGGCGTTGCAGGAACCAGCGCTGGAAGGTGCGAGTGCGGGCGTTTTGAAACGGCGTCGTGATCAGGCCCAGGCGCACGCCTTGATCCTTGAGCGCGCCGATGAAGCCGGCAGGGTCCGGGAAGAGCGAGCGCCGCCAGGCGAAGTTGTGGTAACGCTCTTCCCAGTGGTAGTCGAGGATCACGGCGTCCAGCGGCACGCCGCGCCGGCGATGCTCGGCGACGCGCTCGAGCACGACGTCCGGCGCCTCCTGCGGATACCCGGTGACCATCAGGCCGAGGGCCCAGAGCGGTGGCAACGACGGTCGCCCGGTCAGAGCCGTGTAGTTCTCGATCAAGTGCTTGAAGTCCGGCCCATAAAACAGGATGTAGTCTGCATTCGGTCCCCCGAAGGCGGCCTCGAGGCGGCCGCGCTCCGGGGCGAGTTCAAACTCGGCCGGGTGGCTGTTCAGGAACCAGATGCCGTAGCCGCGCGACGAGAAGAAGACCGGGATGGCCGAGTAGGTCTCGCGGACCTGCAGCATGGCGATGGCATCGCGGATCTTGAGCTTGACGACACCGCGCTCACGCCGAAAGGCGTTGAACCAGGCCCCAAACCCGTAAAGACCCTCCCCGGGTTGCAGCTCGAGCGTCAGGCTGACGGGATCCGGCCCAACCAGGCGCTCGCGACGGATCTCGGTCGCGCCGATGTCGATGCTGAACCCGCCCTTGGGCTTGCGCGCCGTCCGCCCGAACTGCGGCGGCGCGACTTCGCGCCAGCTGAAGTCCGAGCCCTTGTGCCGGATGGCGACGCACCCGTCGGCCCCGACCTCGGCCGCCAGCCGGCAGTCGTCCGGCGTGGTCGCGGGCTGCGGCAACAGCACTTCGGCCAGCCAGGGCCGGTCGGGCGGAAGGGCGTCACGGGGCGGGGCGTGCGTGATGCGCAGGGCGTTGGGTCCGAGGGGCGTGATGCGCACGAGGTCGCTCATCTTCGGGATTGTAGTCGCAAACCCTGAAGCCATATAATCGGGCTGCGTCGCTCGGGATCCGCCCGAGGGCGATCGCGCGAGGTACACACCCACCCATGACTGCACTCAACTGGGCCCTGCTGAGCACTGCCAGGATCAACGGTGCGCTGATCCCGCCCCTCAAAGCGTCGGAGCGCAATGTGCTGTACGGAGTCGCCAGCCGCGATCAAGCCAAGGCCGATGCCTTCGCCGCCTTGAACGGCATTCCAAAGGCCTATGGGACCTACGAGGCCATGCTGGCCGACCCGGATGTGCACGTCGTCTACGTTCCGTTGCCGAATCATCTGCACGCCGAGTGGTCGATTCGCGCATTGCAGGCCGGCAAGCACGTCCTGTGCGAGAAGCCGTTGGCCATCACTTTGGGCGAGGTCGACGCCATGATCACGGCCGCTCAGGCGACCGGCCGGGTGCTGATGGAAGCCTTCATGTATCGCCATCACGCCCAGACGCTCAAGGTGCAGGAGTTGGTGCAGTCCGGCGCGCTCGGGGAGCTGCGTCTGATCAAGGGCGCCTTCTCGTTCAATCTGAAGAACGATAACGACGTGCGCCTGGTGCGCGCCTATGGCGGCGGCTCGTTGTGGGACGTCGGCTGCTATCCGGTCAGCTACTGCCGGACGTTGGCGGGCGCGCCGGTGGCCGAAGTCTACGGCCAGAAAGTCGCGGGCCGCGACGGTGTCGATGAGATCTTCACCGGCGAGCTGCGTTTTGCCAACGGCGTCGTGGCTCAGTTCGACTCGGGCTTCGCCTTGCCCGGCCGGTGGTACATGGAGATCGTTGGATCCGAGGGCACGTTGTCGATCCCGGAGCCGTACAAGCCGGGCATCCACAATCGGGTCACCCTGACCCGCGAGGGCGGATCCGAAATCGTGGAGATCCCGGGTGGCGAGTTGTATGCCGGCGAGGTCGAGAACATGGCCGACGCGATTCTGACCGGCGCTGCAACGCGGGTCAGTCTGGCGGATAGTCGCGCCAACGTCGCGACCCTGTTGGGCCTGTATCGTTCGGCTGATGTGGGCGCCCCGGTCGTGCTTTGATCAGCCCGCACTGAATCGATAGCCCCGACCCGGCGACGTCAGCACGTGGCGCGGACTGGCCGGGTCGGGCTCGATCTTCTCCCGCAAGCGCCGCACCAGTTGCGCCAGCGCGTCGTCGCGCACGCCCTGGGTGAACACAGCGTCCTCCGGCCAGACTGCCCGGATCAACTCATCCTTGGTGCACACAGCCCCCGGACGGGCCCTCAGGTAGTTGAGCAGCTGACTTTCCTTTGCCGTCAGGTGGATGTCATCGAACGCCGTCGCAGCCGGGGTCTCGCCCGCACGCTGTGCAATCGGCGGCAAGGGGAGCAGGGCGCAGGCCAGCAGTTCATCCTCGGTCGGCTGGTCGGCCCAGAATTCGTTCAGCCGCGCGCGCACCGCGGGATGGCCGGCCAGCGCCAGCGGATCGAGCGCGACGTCGGCGGCATGGGCTTCGCAGGCGGCGCGCAGGAAGCTCGGATAGCGCCCGCTGATTTGTTGCAGCCGCGTGATCGTGGCTTGCGGCCACTTGAGGCCGCGGCGCGCGCAGAAGCGGTCGATCGTCCAGGCGGCATCGGCTTCGCTCAGCGGGCCCAGCCAGAGCGTCGTTCCGAAGAACAGCTCGGCCAGCTCGTTGGTCGCGTCCATCGGCCGCCGCAGCCCAATCGCGTAACTCAAGCGGTACTTGTGCAGGTCGCGGAGCGCCCGCAGGGGGCCGGCAGCCGAGCCGGCTACTGCTTCGAAGCGGTCGATGACCAGTGTCAATCGACCCGGGCCTGATTTCAAGTGAGCGGCCACCCCGGCGCGCAAACGTGTCAGAGGGGTCGTTCCCGGCGGGGCGGCGAGGCCTTCGGCCAGCGCTTCGAAAAGCGCGTCAGCGGTCGGCTCGACCAGGGCGTTCGCGTCGACCACGGTCAACGTCACATCCGTGGGTGGATACTCGGCCAGACAGCGCAGGGCGTTGCTCTTGCCGGCGCCGCTCAATCCGCAAATCGCGGCCGAGTCGCCGGCCGCGAGCGCCTGACGGACGCGGTCGAGTTCGCGCTGGCGGTAGGAGGGTGGGTAGCTGTGTGCCACGCCCGCGATTATACTAATCTCAATGTCACGACGCTGGCTGCTCCTGGCTTTCGGATTGGTGGTGATGGCGCTTGGCCTGGCACTGTGGGCCTATGGCGCCCTCACGTCCCGCGGACGGGTCGTGACCGAGTCGGTGCCGGCCGTGATCTGGACGATGGTGCCTTGAGATGAACCGACCACGCTGGATCCGGCTGACCCTGTGCGCGGTGACCCTGACCGTCCTGGCCGGGTGCGCTCCCGCCGCGACACGTCCGCCCGAATCCGCGACCCCGGCGGCCGTGGCAACCCAACTGCCCGGCGCCACCGAGGCGCCGGCCGTCGCCGAGACCGGCGCGCCGAACCCGACCGCGGCCGGCGCGGTGTCCACCGCAACCAACGCCGGCCAATCCGACCTGCTGACCGCGACCCCGGCCCCGACCCAGGCGGTCGCGGCAACCCTGCCGGTCGCGGCGACCGGACAGGTCGTTACGATAGTGCCGCTCCCAACCGCTGCGCCGACGACGCTGCCGGCCTTCGCTGAGGAGCCGCGCGTGATCGAGCTCGAATACCCGGTCAACCTGCGCCTGGCCAGTTCGTCGGATGTGCGTCTCAGCCTGGTGCCCGATGACGAGTCGTATCAACTGGTGACCGAGCAACCGGATGGCACGGTCGTCACCCAGACGGTCACCATCCCGCAACCGGAGGGCTACGGCGTCTTCGCCGGCGCGCAGCTCTTCGGCGTGAATTTTGACATCGCACCGCACGACGAGCAATTCCTGCGCGTCAACCCCGGCGAAACCCTGACCTGGCGCTGGAGCGTGCGCTCCCAAAGCGCCGGTGACCACACCCTGACGGTTAACCTGCGCTTGCGTCTGATATCGGCCAACGACACCCGCGAGGCGCAGCTGTTTTCACGCGCGCTGCCGGTTCGGGTCTGGCCGCTGCCAGGCCCGACCTGGCTGTACATGGGTCTCGGCGTCTTGGGGCTGGTGACGGGTGGCGCCGTGTCGCTCGGGGCCCTGGTCTGGCGTGGAAGGCGCGGGCCACAGCCGAGGCGGCCCAACACCGGATTGCAGCTGGACCTGCCGGCCGGTCTGCAGGTCGAGCGCGAAGACGCCCAGCTCTTGCGGACCGTTTTCGGCGATTACCAGCGCTTGATCGTCGAGCGCGAATTTCGTTCGGGCTACTCGGGCGCGCGCGCGCTCCTGGCCCTGCCAATCAAGGCCGACGGCCGTGCCGACGCCCACACGATCGTCAAGATCGGGCCGTCGATCGATATCGAGCGCGAACACCTGAACTACGAGCGCTTCGTCAAGAACACGCTACCGCCGGTGACCGCCCGCATGCAGGACACACCGTTGCGGCTCAACGGCCGGGCCGCCCTGCGCTACACGTTCATCGCCGAGGCGGGTCAGGCCCCGATCAGTCTGCGCCAGGCCCTCCGTCGCAACCCGGACCCGACGCTGCTCTGGCGGCTGTTCGAGTCGTTTGCGCCGACCTGGTGGTCGCAGACCCGCCCGATCGCCTTTCGCCTCGCGGCCGAATACGACCGGGTCCTTCCGCCGCACCTCGTGGTGCGGCCGACCGGGCGCGCGGAAGCTGGTGGCGCCGCATTGACCCCGGAGTCGGATCCCGCGGCGTTCGCGCGCGGGCAGGCGGTGCGCGTCAGCCGCTTCCCTGTGGCCCATCCCCGCGCGGATGGACGTTCACTGGCCCTGAGCGCAGCGCCGGGGGATGGGCGGGCGCCGCTGCGCGTGAGCTGGCTTAGCCCACAGGCGCCCAACGGCGGACCGACGTCGGCCGAGGTCGTGGCCACTCGGTCCGATTACCTGCGCGACCGCGTCGCCGGAGTCGATCTGTTCGGCCTGCCCGATCCGATCACCCGGCTGCCCGAGTTCCTTGAGGCAACGATCGTGGGCGGAAGCTCGATCATCCACGGTGATCTCAACCTCGAGAATGCCCTGGTGGGCCCGGGCGGCCTGGTCTGGCTGATCGACTTCTCGGAGACCCGCGAAGGCCACGTCTTGTACGACTTCGCCCGATTGGGCGCCGAGTTGATCGCGCACGTGCTCGCCCCGGCCGCCGGCGAAGCCGCCCCTTTCCTCGAAGCCTGGCGGCGCGATCAGGTTGACGCACAGACGCTGACCGGCGCGCTCTTTGCGATCCCGCAGCGCCTGCGTTCCGACGCCCAGACGACCGGTGAGTTCGAGCTGTGTCTGCTGGTGGCCTGTCTGGGCGCCCTGAAACACGACAACCTCGATGCGCAGGCGCGTGCATGTTTGTACCTCGCCGCAGCAGACCTGGCGGCCCGGCGGCCCTGATCGTCAGGTCGCCGCCTGCGCCAGGCAAGGCCGCCTGTCAGCTCCTCCCGCTATGACAGTGAAGATCGTGATCAGGTCGGCTCAGGCCTGCGGAACGTTGTATGTCCCTCTGGACGATTGAGCAGCACCAAACACCGAGGATTGAGGGTCAGCGGGCGGCCCAACGAAGGCCGCGCTCGACGAGCAGGCGCGCCTCCGGCACGTCGAAGTCCGACGCCACATGCCCAAGCGTGGCGTGGAAGATCTTGCCCGCGCCCCAACGGCGCTTCCAGACGACAGGCATCACGGTGCCCGCGATCCAGGGGCTGTGCTCGCCCGAGAAGGTCGTGGTCGCGAGGGTGGTGTTGCTCGGGTCGACATGCATGTAGTACTGCTCGGAGTGCATGCCGAAGTCCGTGATCCCGGCCGTGATCGGGTCGTCGCGGTCGACGATGTTGACGGTGTAGTCGATCAGGTTGCCGGGGTGGGCGACCCACTGCCCACCGACCATGAATTGGTAGTTGGGGTTGTTGCGGAACGCATCCGACATGCCGCCGTGCCAGCCCGCGAAGCCAACGCCGGACTCCACTGCGCCCAGCAGGCCCTGCTCCTGCTCGGGCGAGAGCACGCCCATCGTCCAGACCTGGACGATCAGGTTGAACGCCCGCAGCCGAGCGCTGTCAAGGTACACATCCAGGTTCTCGGTCAACTCAACGGTGTAGCCGGCCTCGCGCAGGCGGGGTGCGAAGATCGCGGCGCATTGGTGCGGCTGGTGGCCGTCCCAGCCGCCCAGCACAAAAAGCGCTGATAGGTTCATGCTGTCGTTACTCCGGTCGGCGCGGGCGGGTGGTGTGAGCTTGCCGCGCAGCGGTCATTATAGTGGTCGGTGTCAGCCCATTGTCAAATGGGTATCACGGCGGGCGGCGCGGCAACGCCTAGGCTGTCTCCAGATCCACTCGGGATCGATTGGAGGAGACACCATGAACACGCCCAAGATTATCTTCGCTTTGCTCGGCGCCGCGACGCTAGCGTTTGCTGCGTGCGCGCCGGCGGCCACCCCGGGTCCCCGGGCCGGCGGGGCCGCTGCCCAGCCGACGTTTGTGCCGGCCGCGACCGAGGCGCCGGCCATGGTCGCGACCGATGGCAGCGGCCTGGCTGCGCTGGTCCCGCCGGGCGCCGATCGCATGATCATCAAGGATGCCACCCTGGCATTGGAGGTGACGTCTTTGACCACAGCCGTGTCTGGCATGACCCAGCTCGCCGCCGATCAGGGCGGCTACATCCTGGAAACCAGCACCAACGGGTTCGACGAACACCAGACGGCCAACCTGCGGATGGCGGTGCCGGCGGCTCGCTTCGAGGCCACGCTCGAACGCCTACGGCAGATGTCCAGCAAGGTGATCTCGGAGCAGGGCGCAGGCCAGGATGTGAGCGCCGACTACGTCGACCTGCAAACCCGCCTGGCCAACCTCGAGGCCACCTCGGCCCGTGTCCGTGAATTTCTGCAGGAGGCGAAGACCGTAGAGGAGTCGCTCAACGTCAATGCTGAGCTCTCGCGTCTGGAGGGCGAAATCGCCCAGATCAAAGGGCAGATGAAGTACTACGAAGGCCGTTCGGCTTTTAGCACCATCGCCGTGTCGCTGACCCAGGTCGCGACTGCCGTCGAGCCGACCCCGACCGCCGTATGGGATCCGAACCGGTCGATGGAGCGTGCCACCACCACCGCCGGCCGGCTATCGCAGGGCCTGATCGATGTGTTCATCTACGTCGGGATCGGTTTCGCGCCGCTCTGGGTGCCCGGCCTGGCCGTGGTGGCCTTCCTGATCTGGCTCGGCCGCCGCAACATCCGCACGGCTCGACCCAAGCCCGAAGCGCCCGCCAAGCCCTCTTGAGGCCGGCGGGAACTCCAGCCGGGCGGCGTTCGTCAACGGACTATCAACCGCCGGTCAACGCGCCACGCCGGGCGCGCCATAGACTGGGATCAGTTCCGAGGATGATGCGCTTAGGAGGAGACCATGAAGACCAAGCTCACGTTGATCGCCGCCTTCCTGACCGTCCTGGCCGTGCTCGCTGCGGTGTACCAGGGCCAGGCCGACGCCCTGCTGGCCACGCCGGTGGCCGAGGCCCGCATCGACCGTCAGCCGTCCTGGTCCTTCCCGACGCCCGAGGCGGGCCGCACGGCCGAGCTCACGGTTGATGTGGCCGACCTCACGGCCGCGGTCGCCGACGTTCGTCGGATCGCCGCCGCCGGCGGGTCCCAGGTCGCTCAGTCGGATCGCGGCAACGACACCGCCCGCCTGCTCCTCACCGTCCCCGCCTCGCAGTTCGACGCGGTCTACGCGCAGCTGCACGCCCTGACCGGCACCGTGACCCACGAGGCCGTCGGCAATCCTGCCTCGCTGCAGGATCTGGCCACGCTGCAGGCGCAGGTCGAGGTGCTGGCCGTGACCGACGGGAAGCTGCGCCAGTTCTTGACCGAGGCCAAGACGCCCGAAGCTGTCCTCAAGCTCGAATCGCAGCTCATGCTGGTGCAACAAGAGCTCACGACGTTGCGCGCCCAGGTCGCGCAGCAGCAGATCCTGGCCGGCACCGTGACCGTGGCCGTGACCCTGGATGTGACCGGCGCGCCGGCCGAGACCGGGTCGGCCAACCTCGGCAGCGGGATGCTCGAAGCCGCCACCTATGCGCTGATGGCCCTGGCCGGCGGGCTTGGCATCGCCGTGGCCGTGATGTTCGGTCGACTGGTGGCCCTGCGCGCAGCCTGACGCCGAGCGCAATCTCTCGCGACCACACGCAGCGGTTGTGGAAGGTGCCTGGCATCCTCCACAACCGCTGCGCGTGGTTATTAAGACGGATCCATCGCTTTCGTGACGCGCTCAACAGTTTGTCAGCATCCCGTCAAGGATGCAGGCTGGTTCAGAGCTAGGGTGACGCCAAGGAATGTAAGGAGTGGAGGAGAACCCCATGAACACCCGCCCAATGATCGTCATGAGTCTGCTTGGAAGCCTGGTGGCGACGGCGTGCGCGCCTTCAGCGACGCCGCGGCCCATCGGTGGCGCGCCGCGCACCGGCGAGTACGCGGCCCCAACCGCGGCGCCGGCCTGGACCCAGCCGGTCGAGGCCAGGCCGGTGACCGAAGCACCGTACGCCCAGCCCGACGCCTATCAGCCCGTGCCGCTGCCGACGAACGCGCCGACTGTCGCATCAGCGATCGGCGCCGCCCCGGCCGCCGACGGCTCGACCGGCGGTTACTGGTCGACGCCGGTGCCCGATGCGCCGCTGCCCCTGGTTCAGGTCAACCCGTTCATCGATACCCGCGAGGATCATCTCTCGACCTTCGCCATCGATGTCGATACCGCCTCGTATACCCTGGCTCGCCAGTATGTGCAGAGCGGCCAGTTGCCGCCGCCCGACACGGTGCGGGTCGAGGAGTTCGTGAATTACTTCAACCAGGGGTACGCTCAACCGGCCGGCGTGGCGTTCGGCCTGTTCGCCGACGCGGCGCCGTCGCCCTTCACCGAGGACGGGACCGTGATCGTGCGCTTTGGCGTGCAGGGTTACAGTGTGCCGGGGTACGCCCGCAAGCCGGCGTCACTGACGTTCGTGGTCGACGTGTCGGGTTCGATGGCCGACGGCAACAAGATGGAGCTGGCGCGCCAATCCCTGCGCCTGTTGCTCGACCAGTTGCGGGCCGACGACACAGTCGCGATCGTGGCCTATTCGTCCAATGCCTGGGTCCTGCTCGAGCCGACGATCGCCTCCGACCGCGGCGCGATCGAGGCCGCCATCGCCTCCCTGACGCCGTTGCAGAGCACCAACGTCGCAGAGGGTCTGGCCCTGGGCTACCAGACCGCCAACTACACCTTCCGCGGCGACCGCACCAACCGCGTCATCCTCCTCAGCGACGGGGTCGCGAACGTCGGCGCCACCTCGCCGGACGCGATCCTGGAACAGGTGCGGCAGTACCGCGACCTCGGTATCACCCTGACGACGGTCGGCGTCGGCATGGGCAACTACAACGACACGTTACTCGAGCAGCTGGCCAACGACGGCGATGGCAACTACATGTACATCGACGACGAGAACGAAGCGCGCGCCCAGTTCGTGCGCGACGTGACGGCCAACCTGCAGGTCATCGCCCGGGACGCCAAAATCCAGGTCGACTTCAACCCCGACACGGTTGCTGCGTATCGCCAGCTCGGGTACGAAAACCGGGCTGTGGCTGATAGCGACTTCCGCAACGATACGGTGGATGCGGGCGAGGTCGGCGCGGGCCACACGGTCACGGCTCTGTATGCGGTGCAGATTCGCCCTGGGGCGCAGGGTCGGCTCGCGACGCTGCAACTGCGCTGGCAGGACCCAGAGACCGGTGAAGTGCGTGAGGCCAACGGCAACGTCAACACCTTCGACGTCGCCGGCAGCTTCGACCAGACCTCGCCGCGCTATCAATTGGCCGTCGCGGTCGCCCAGTACGCGGAGCTCCTGCGGCACAGCGGCTTCGCCGATCCCTGGACGTGGCGGTCCCTGGCTCAGCGCGCCAGCCAGATCGCGCTCTACGACGACCCGGATGTGTATGAGTTCGCCCAACTCGTGCAGACCGCGGCCCGGCT
>JAEURK010000342.1 GCA_016789175.1 Anaerolineales bacterium | reverse complement strand
CGCCGGTTCGCTGGTCGTCGTCAACAGCACGCTGAGCGGGAACCAGACCGACTACGACGGCGGCGGGCTCGCTAACACCGGCACAGCCGAGCTCAACAACGTCACCATCGCCAATAACCGCGCGGATGTCGACGGAAACGGCAACGGCTATGGCGGCGGCATCTACCAGACCGGAACGCTCACGCTCCGCAATTCTCTGGTGGGAGACAATCTGCTGGGGACGAGCGCGACCAGCACCATCGACTGCTCGGGTACCCTGACCAGCGCCGGTCACAACCTGGTTGAGACCACCACCGGCTGCACGTTCGCCACCACCACCGGCGATCTCACGGGGTTGGATCCCGCCCTCGACATGCTTGGAAATTATGGCGGGCCGGTGTTCACGATCCGCCTGCAGGCGGGCAGCCCGGCGATCGACGCCGGAAACCCGGCTGGTTGTACCGACGAAAACGCCGCAATCCTGACAATCGATCAACGCGGCTACGCTCGCGACGCGGCCTGCGACATCGGGGCCTACGAAGCCGACTCGGTCGGTACGCCGACCCCGACCGCGACCGCAACGGCGACAGCCACAGCCACGGCCGAGCCGACCCCATCGGACCTCTATCTGGTGTCGCTGCAACGCGAGGCCACGCCTTAGGCCCCTTCAAAAAAAAATGCGGGCCGGGTTTCGACGAAACCCGGCCCGCCCGATCTGCTCTCGCGAGGTCACTCACGCGTCAGTCGGCTTGGGCGTGGCGGTGAGCCGCCCGATCCGCAGCACGGCGCGCTTGCCGTAAAAGGCGCCGAGCCGTTCGGCCTCAAGGTCGAGCAGGTCGCGCTGGTCGACGGTCAAGGGCGCGAACGTTTCGACCCGCAGCAACACCTCCGCCGCGCGCTCGCGACGCTCCCAGATCCCGGCCACGATGCCGTTGAGCAACAGGACCGGCAGACCGACCGCGCCTTCAAAGCGACCACGGCCGTGGGACGCAATGCGCTGGCGAGCGGCATCGGGCACGATGCTCTCGCGCGGATGGCTGCCAAGGACATAGCAGTCATATTGCGGGACGAGGCGCACGGTTTCGCGTTTTATCTGGGACGCCGGCTCGACGCTTCCGGCGGGGAGCCAGGCGTAGCCGCCGGCGACCGAAACGCGCATCAGGGCCTCGGCGTGCGCGTCGATCAACGCCTGTGCCTGCGCCGGGGTGATCCAATACCACTTGGCGAAGTCTCCGGCCGTGATCGGCCCATAGGCCGCGGCGAAGCGCACCAGCACCTCGCGGAGTGCATTGTCTAGCGCGATGTCTTGCCAACCGGTGACCCACTGATCGGCACGCACAAACGTGGCCTTGCTCCCCTGGCTCGGCCCGAAGCATAGCCAGCCTCGGAAGGCCGCCGGTGCCAGGCAATCGCCCCAGGTCGAACCGAGCGGCTCACGCGCCCAGGCCCCCACCCGCTCCGCGACCTCACGCGCCAGTTCTTCGCGCGTGAGGTCGCGTCCATCCAGCGCGGCCGCGATGCCTTCCAGCAAAGTCTCCGCCTGACTTTCGGTCAACGCCAGCTTGGCGTGCCACGGCTCGGGTTGCAGTCGCTCGCGCGCCCGCTGAGCGGCCATCCATACCGGGAGCTCGTCGGCCGGCAACAGGTGCAGGGTCGTGCGCGGGCCATAGGTCTTGACCAGAAGCCGGCTCGACCAGAGCGCTTCTCGGACAGCCGACACCGTGGCGTCCTTGACCCGTACGCCCAGGGCGAGCTCGGCCGCGGTCAGGACTTGCGCTTGCAGGCCGCCGACAGCCGACGCCACGGCCGTCCATTCCTCGCGGGGCGCCGGGGTCTCCAGAAAGCTGCGCGCAAACCGCCGGGCGCAGACCCGATCCCATGAATACACAGCGTTTTCGGTCATCGCGTTTCGAGTTCCTGTGGCAGCGGCCGGTCGAGCATCCAGGCGCGCACCATCGCGTTAAAAAGGTTCGGGTTCTGCAGATTCCAGACGTGGCCGAGCCCCGGAGCCCGGGCGGCCCGAGCGCCCGGGATTGTCTCCGCCAGGCGGCGGGCCTGCCAGCGCGCAAACGGTGTTTCACGGTTTCCGACGACGACCAACGTGGGTGACTGCGTTGCAGTCGGGGTCAGGATGTCGGCATAGGTCGCCAGAAGAAAACGCGCCAGCGTGTCGCCGGGCACCGCGGCCAGGTCCTCCGCCAGGTCGGCATCGTAGGCCCGCGGCAGATCGAACTGCCAGCGCATCATCGTCGCCAACACTTTCGGCGGTAGCCAACGCAGCAATGGCCGATTGAGGTCGACCTGTAGCTTGAGGATGGCAAACAGGGTCGGGTTGAGCCGGGTGGCCGTGCCGCTCAAGATCACGCGGTCAACCCGTTCGGGCGCCAGCACCATCAGTGCTTGAGCCACCACACCGCCAAACGACAGGCCGACCACATGCGCGCGCCCCGAGGGTGCAGACCTGACGACCAGATCGCTCAGGCGGCGCACCGCATCGCGTATCTGAAACGGCCCGATCCCGGCGCTGCGGCCATGCTCGGGTAGATCAGGCGCCAGGCACTGAAAATCCGGCGCCAGCCCGGCCAGCTGTGGCTTCCACATCCGCCCGCTCAGGGGCGAACCGTGGAGAAACAGGATCGTTGGCCGTTCGGCGGAGCCACTGGTGTCAACGTGTAGGTCCATGGGGACCTGATCGTATCAGATCCCGGCCGGGGCCGCCGCCGGAGATCGGCCCTCGGGCGGGGCAATCGTCTCAATACCAGCCCAATCTGTATTACCGCAGATACCCCGGATGACGCGGTTTGCGGAAACACACCACCCCTCGGCCATATCCGCGACAGAAGAACGCGGGAGAAAGGCGGCGTGATCGCCCTGGCGCGCGGGCCCACCGGCGAACGCCACAGGGCGAAGGGTGCCGCTTACCCCGGGGGCAACGGCAGCCATTCGCCCTGTGGCGTGAGTTTGGGGTCGCTGACTCAGGGCCCGGTCACGATGTCGTAACCGGCTGCAGCCCACTGGTTCAGGCCGCCGGCCATGCTGGTGACGAGCGTCCAGCCGCTCTGCTTGAGGATATCGCGGGCCTGAGCACTGCGATTGCCGCTGCGGCAGACGATAACGACGCGCTGGTCCTGAGGCACTTCTGCGGCGCGCGCTTGAAGCTGATCGAGTGGGATCAACGTGGCATTCGGGATGTGGCCCGCATCCCACTCCTCCTGGGTGCGCACGTCGAGGATGAAGGCGCCCTGGTCTCGCTCGGCCTTTGCATCCAACACCGAGATCTCGGCCGGCATCGTGCTCGTGGCGGCCGGGGCCTGGCTCTGTTGATAGAACCAATAAGCGCCCGCGGCCACAACCAGGGCGATCATGCCGACCCACACGGCAATCACGTCGCGACCCAGGCGCTTCTGCGGCTGTTTGATCTGTCGTTTGCTCATGAACCAACCCTTTCAATTCCGCCGCGCCGATTACTCGAGGCTGCAGGCTCCACCGCAGCAACCGGAGGACCCTGACGCGGCGGGCGCTTCAGTATATCCCGACGTCGTCGCCAACCCATTGATCCGTATGCGCGACAGCTGCTTGGTCGCGTGCGGCTGACCGCAACGCGGACAGGCAACATCCGCCGCATCAGTGGACCGGCGCACCAGCTCCTCGAACTCGGCGCTGCAACTCGGACACACAAACTCGTAGATCGGCATGGATGGACTCCCGATCAGGCGCGAAGCGCGGCGGCCACACGTTCCAGTTTGGCCCGCGCCTCTTGGGCGACTTCGGCCAGCTCCGGCCGGGTAACGGCGCTCATCATCACCAGCGGGTCGATCAGCGACACCTCGATCTCGCCCGGCGCCACCTCACTGACCGTGACATTGCACGGCAACAACAGGCCGACCTCAGGTGCCGCCGATAGGGCACGATACGCCAGAGGAGGATTGCAGGCCCCCAGGATCTTGTACGGCCGGAAGTCGACGTCGAGCTTCTTCTTCAACGTGTCGCGCACGTCGATCTCGGTCAACACCCCGAAACCCTCGACCTTGAGTGCGGCCGTGACACGCACAACCGCTGAGTCGTAATCGCTGCTCAACCGGACCGTCAGGCCCAAGGCGCTGGGTTCGCTCATCTCAACCTCCCTTGCGCTTGATCGGCAGGCCCTGGCTCATCCAACTCATCATCCCACCGTTGACGTTGATGACGGTGTAGCCCGCCTTGGCGAGTTGACGGGCGGCCATCCCGCTCCGGCTCCCAGTCTGACAGACTACAAGCACCTGCTTGTCGGTCGGGATCTCGCTCAAACGCGCGCCCAACTGCCCCAACGGGATCAAACGCGACCCCGCGATGTGACCCTGCTGATACTCGACCGGCTCGCGCACATCCACCAGGATCGGCGCCGGCTTGGCGGTCAACAGCGCCTTGGCCTCGGTGACACTGACGGAAGGCACAGGCTTTCCAAACAGGGATTCCAGGAAACTCATGAAGGTACTCCAAACGGGATCGGATGCTCGGTAGGTTAGATGCGCTGTCTGGCAAAAGGTTACACCGGAACGAGACAGCGTCGGCGCCCCCGCCCGTGCCCGCGGCAATTCCCCCGCTTCTGTCTGATTTCTAAGCTTGGTCGCCTAGCCTGTCCCCATGGTTGCCGTAGGAGGATACATGCCGTTTTCTGCGCCTTTCAAGTGGCCGGGTCGCCGGGTCGGTCGGGTTTGGTGGTCGATTGTCGCACTGGCGCTGACAGCCTGCCAGGTCACGCCCCCCACTGGCGATGGCGCCGGGTTGCCCACCGCAATCGCGTTGATCACAGAGCCGGCCGCTGCCCCAACCAGCACCGAGCCCCCCCTGCCCCCAACGGCCACGCCCCTCCCGACCGCAACCGCGACGGCCACGCCATCGCCAACACCCACGCCGCACCCGATGTCGATTGCGGCCATGCGCGCCCGCGAGTACCCCGGCAGCGATTTGGTGATCGAACAGGAACTCGATCCCGGCGTGAACTACCAACGCTATTACGTATCGTATCTTTCGGACGGGCTCAAGATTTACGCCCTGTTGACCGTTCCGAATGGCGAGCCGCCGGAGACCGGCTGGCCCGCGATCGCGTTCAACCACGGCTTCATCCCGCCGGATGTGTACCGCACGACCGAACGCTACATCGCCTACGTCGACCGGATCGCCCAGTCGGGGTACGTCGTGCTGCGCTCCGACTATCGCGGGCACGATCAGTCCGAGGGCGAGGCCACGGGCGCGTACGGCAGCCCCGGCTATGTGACGGACGTGCTCAACGGCGTAGGCGCGCTGAAACGTTACTCGGCCGTCGATCCCGACCGGATCGGGATGTGGGGCCACTCGATGGGCGGCTACATCACCCTGCGATCCATGGTGATCTCGACGGACATCAAGGCCGGCGTGATCTGGGGCGGCGTGGTGGCGCCCTACCCTGACCTGTTTGCGCGCGGCACCCCGACGCCGGGTCCCACACCGGCTGCCGGCACGCCCGGTTTTCGCGGGGGCTGGCGGCGTTCGTGGGTTGAGCAGTTCGGCACGCGTGACGAGAATCCGGCCTTCTGGGACTCGATTTCGGCAAACGCCTTTCTGAACGACCTGTCGGGCCCGATCCAGCTCCATCACGGCACGACTGACGAGACGGTGCCCTTTGCCTCGTCGCAAACCCTTTACGATCAGATGGTCGCGGTCGACGCGCCGGTCGAGTTCTACGCTTACGAAGGCGACAACCACAACCTGTCGGGTTACTTCACGACAGCCATGAACCGCTCGATCGAGTTCTTCGACCTGCACGTGAAGGGCCAACCGTGACCCTGCCGTTTCGAATCGCCCGAGCGTTGCACCCGTAAGGAGGCCCGATGACATTCGCTTCGCTGCCGGATCCTGCCACCCAGGCGACCCGCGACACGATCCTGGCCTTCCATGAAGCGTTCAACGCACGGGAGGTCGACCGGATCATGGCTTTGATGACCGCGGATTGCGTGTTCGAAAATACCTATCCCCCTCCCGACGGTACCCGCCTGGTCGGCGCCGAGGCCGTGCAAGGGTTCTGGATTGACATGTTCGCAGATACCCAACACCTTCACTTCGGCATCGAGGAGGTTTTCGTCGCCGGCGAGCGCGGCGTGCTGCGTTGGCGCTACGAATGGGTCAATACGGCCGGTGAAGCGGGCCACATCCGCGGGGTTGATGTCTTCCGAGTTCGCGGGGATCTGATCGCCGAGAAGCTGTCGTACGTCAAAGGCTGACGGTCGCCTGGGGTGCTGCCGACCTCGGCTCACTGGGCCGGGCGACGCTCATTGCCGCGTTTGAAGTTACCGGTGGCCTTGGCCAGGGCGAGTTGCACGGCTTTGGGGTCGGCGCCCTCGAGCCGGGCGCGCAGTTTGGCGGCGGCTGAGCCGGCGACTGTGACGACCAGCTTTCCGCGCCACGAAATCAACACCCGCCCGTCCTGCGCCAGTCGATACGCGAAAGGCGCCGACGGATCACCCGGTGCGTTCATGACCGTGGTCGTGTGGCGCGCCATGGTAGTGCAGGTGGCGATGCCCATCCGGCTTCTCGGGATGGCGGTGCCAGTGCTCGTGGGTCAGATTACAGGCCAACAACAGCTCCGAATTGCTCAGGATCTCGGCCGGCGTGCCGGCCGCCGCCAACCGGTGATCCTCGCCGAAGACCAGCACCCGATCCGCGATCGTGTCGACAATCGTCAGATCATGTGTGGCTGTCACTACCGTGCGACCGGCCGCGCCCTGGGCGCAGATGAAGTCGACCAACCACGACTGGCTGCGCGGATCGAGCCCGGTTGTGGGCTCATCGAGCAGCCACACCTCGGGCCCAAGACTGAGGACCGAGGCCAGCGCCACGCGCCGCTTCTCACCGCCCGAGAGCCGGTGCGGCGCCCGATCACGCAGGCGCTCGATGCGAAGATCCCGCATTGCGGCCTCCACCCGGGCCGTCACGTCGGCCCGCGGCAGGTCGAGTTGCAGCGGAGCAAAGGCGACTTCGTCAAAGACCGAGGCATTGAAGAGCTGCACGTCGGTGTCTTGAAAAACCAGCCCGACCCGTCGTCGGAACGCGAAGTTGAACGCGTCGTCCGCAAAGGCGGCCTCGGTCAGGGCACGTCCGAAAGCCTTGAGCTCGCCGCCGGTAGGATAGTAGAGGCCGTCCAACAGCTTAAGCAGCGTGCTTTTGCCGGAGCCATTCGATCCCAATACGACGATTCGCTCACCCGGACAGATGGACAGACTGACATCTTGGAGGGCCATCTGGCCGCTGTCATAGGCAAAATCGACGTTCTGTAACGCAAATACCGGCTCAGCCACACTAACCTCCAACCTGTCCGACAACCATCGCGACAGCGGCCAGGGCAACCAGGCCAAACGACCAGGCCCAATCCCGCGCTGTCATGGCAAACGTGTCAAGTGTTCGCGGACGCCCACGGTATCCGCGCGACTGCATCGCCAGATAGACTTCGGTGCTCAGTTGCAGCGACCGCCCCAGCAATGCGCCGGCGCTGGCCGCCAGCAAACGCCGCTCATCGGCGGTGCTGAGCTTGCCCACCACGCGGCTCTTGCGAGACAGAAACATGTCGTCGACGATCCCGAGCAACAGCGCGATGTAGCGATAGGTCATCGCCAGGATGAGGATGAACCCATCCGGCACGCGCAGGACGCTCAAGGCCTTAAGGAGCGTATTCCAGGGCGTCGTCCAGATCAACAACAGCGCGAACGAAACCGAGGTTCCAACCCGGGTCAACAAGAAGAGGGCCGTCAGCGCGCCGGTGCGCGTGATCACCCAATCGAAGGGCAATGACCATAGGGTCGGGCCAGGCGTCATGAACAGCGCCGGCAGTGCCACCATGCCGGTGAAGAACGGCAACACCAACCACACACGCCGCACAAAGGCCCCCACCGGTAGGCGGCTCACGACGGCGAGCGCCAGGGCAACACCATACAGGCCGCCGATCACCCACAGGTTGCGTGAGACACTGACCGAGACCAGCAGCGCCAGAAGCCCCACGATCTTGACCCGCGGATCGAGGGCTTGGAGCAGCCCCGGCTGCCGAGACAGAGTCTCGGCAAACAGGGACTGCTCCAAAACATGGCCGATCTCGGCCAGCGTCCGTTCGATGGCGCCGCGTGCAGATGCCATTTACGATGCCGGGTGTTGGCGGCGGGCCAGGGCGGCCGTCAACAGCCAGACCAGGCCGGCGACGACCGCGATCCCAAGCAGCGCCGAGAGTACGTAACCGGCACTGGCGTTGCCGAGGAACCCGATCTCGTAATCGGCCATTGGCGCGCCCCAGACGCTTTCGAGCCGGGCCAGACCGGTCGGGACGTAGCTCAAGCCGAGGTCCGCAAACTCATCGGAGCCCCACTCGCCCCAGGCCGTCCCAGGTGCAAGCAGCCCGAGCGGAGTCGCAATCGCCATGACGGCCAGCCCGATCCACAACCAGCGATAACTCAAGGGCCCGGTCTGCGTCGCGCTGGTCGCGGGCGCGCCGTTGAGTTGCAGGGCGGCCTGGTTGCTGCGCTGCAGGTAGCTGAACACCAGCGCGGTCACGGCGCCCTCGATGACCGAGGCCACCAACATGTGCGGGATGATCATGGCCGGGATCGCTACGTCGAGCGGGTACGGGGCATAAAGCGGTGTCCCGTCCGCGGCCGTGAAGAACATGGGCTGGACTCCGAACTCGACCGCCGTAATCAAGGCGCCGGCCGTCATCGCCACCCACCCTGCGATCGCGGCCGCCACGACGCGCCGGTTGGCCGCCAGCGGTGCGGTGCCGCCAATGGCCTGGTAAACCCACCAGGCGACGTAGGGCATCACGACGCCCATATTGAAGCAGTTCGCCCCGATGGCCGTGATCCCACCGTCGCCGAAGAACAGCGCCTGGATGATCAGGGCGATCGAAACCGCCAAACCGCCGATCTCCGGCCCCAGCAAAATCGCGGCCAGGGTGGCGCCGACCGCGTGGCCGGTCGTCCCGCCGGGCAGCGGCACGTTGAACATCATGATGATGAAGGAGAAGGCGGCCATCAAGGCGATCATGGGAATGCTGCGCGCGTTCACCTTCGTGCGCAGCGCCTGCAGGCCGCGATACCAAAACGGGATCACGAGCGCATACAGGATGATGGCTGTGATCGGGCTGAGATATCCGTCGGGGATGTGCATGGCCGTGGTGGCCAGCCAGGCCGCGCCCAGGCCATAGACCGACAGGAGCCGCCAATGCCGCCTTGTCAGGTTCCGAATGGTTTGCATCAGGACCTCCATCGAACTTGAAATATGAAAATGGGTGATGGTTGCACAACCCGTCGGTTGACCGCGCAATGGGGTGCGCAACGACGCGTCAACCCAGAAAAGATACCGCGAATTGGTGAACGATCTGTGAGTGCCGGCGGCGGCGATGCGCCTGGGCAGGTCAACCGCGTCGAACATTCATTCTAGCAGATTTGCGCGCGGCCGGCTGGTCTGTATAAGGTCTTGTAGGATGATAGGCCTGGACGGTATCCGACACGATCAGGCATCACTGCCGGACCGTCGGCTCGCACCGGATGGCCGGAAGTTGGGCGGCGCCGGGTCTCGTCCGGGTCAGCAGATGCGCGGAAGCTGCTCGCCGATCTGGAGCGAGACGACCCGCGTAGCACCCAGGCCCGTTCGCGCGACCACCATGCCCGGGTTTTTGTCGCTCACCTGGCCTATCCGCGCGGCCTTGGCCCCAAGCGGATGCGCGCGCATCGCGGCCAACACGGCCTCGGCGCGCTCGGCCGGCACGATCGCGATCAGCTTGCCCTCGTTGGCCACGTAGAGCGGATCGAGGCCCAGCATCTCGCAGGCCGAGCGCACGATCTGGGGCACCGGAACGGCCCGCTCGTCGATCTGCACGCCGACCCTGGAACTGCGCGCGATCTCGTTGAGCGTCGAGGCCACGCCGCCGCGAGTGGGGTCGCGCAGCACGTGGATGTCGTGGGTGACGGCCAGCATCGCGGCCACCAGGCCGTTGAGCGGCGCGGTGTCGCTCTCGATCGCGGCCCCGAACTCGAGGCCTTGCCGAACGCTCATGATCGCGGTGCCGTGCACGCCGATCTCGCCGCTGACGAGCACGACGTCGCCGGGCCTGGCCCGGCTCGGGCCGATGTGCACGCCCTCGGGCACGACCCCGATGCCGCTGGTGTTGATGTAGACGCCGTCGCCGTGGCCGCGGTCGACCACCTTGGTGTCACCGGTCACCAGGCGCACCCCGGCCGCCCGCGCCGCCCGCCCCATCGAGTCGACGATCGCGCCGAGCGCGTTCATCGACAGGCCTTCCTCCAAGATGAAGCCGGCGCTGAGCCACAGCGGCTGCGCACCGCTCATGGCGATGTCGTTGACGGTGCCATTGATCGCCAGGTCGCCGATGTCGCCGCCCGGGAAGAACATCGGGCGCACGACAAAGGAGTCGGTCGAATACGCCAGGCGTCCGCCGGCGAAGGGCAGCACGGTCGAGTCGCCCAGCTCGGCCAGGTCGTCGTTTTGAAACGCCGGCACGAACAGGTGCTCGATCAGCTCACCCGACAGCTTGCCGCCGCCGCCGTGGCCCATCACGATGTTCGGGTAATCACGCAGCGGCAGCGGGCAGGTCCAGTTATCGAAGTTCAGGTCAGTCATACGGATATTGGCCGCGGATTACGCGGATTTCACGGAAGGAGCCGGATCTCGGTCACGAGAATCGACCATCCGTGAAATCCGCGCGATCTGCGGCTGGTTCCTTCACACAGGCAGTGAGATCTCGTCGGGCGTTATGAAGCGCCCATAGTTGTAATACGCGGCACAGGCGCCTTCGCTCGAGACCATGGTGGCGCCGAGCGGCTTTTGCGGCGTGCACTCCTTGCCGAAGGCCGGGCACTGGTTGGGCTTCAGCAGACCCTGAAGCACCTCACCGCTGTGGCACAGCGGCGACTCCTCGGTGTGGATGTCCCCAACCGAGAAGCGGTGTTCGGCGTCGTAGTCGCGGTAAGCCTCGCGCAGCCGCCAGCCGCTCATCGGGATCAGCCCAATGCCGCGCCACAGCCGGTCGCCGGTCTCGAACACGTCGGCGACCATCTTCTGCGCGGGCTTGTTGCCCTCACGCTGCACGGCGCGCGCATAGGCGTTCTCGACCTCGGCCCGCCCGGCCTCGAGTTGCGCGACGGCCCGGCGGATGCCCTCGAGCACGTCGAGCGGTTCGAAGCCCGTGACCACGATCGGGACCTTGTGTTCGGCCACGATTGGCTCGTACTCCCAGAACCCCATCACGCTGCACACATGGCCGGCAGCCAGGAAGCCCTGGACGCGGTTGCGCGGCGAGGCCAGCAGGGCCGTGATCGCCGGCGGCACAAGCACGTGCGAGACCAGCATCGAGAAGTTCTTCAGTCCGAGTTGCTTGGCCTGAAACACAGCCATGGCGTTGGCCGGCGCGGTCGTCTCAAAGCCGACTCCGAAGAACACGACCTGCCGGTCGGGGTTCTCGCGCGCCAGCTTGACGGCGTCCAGCGGCGAGTACACGATGCGCACGTCGCCGCCGCGGCTCTTGACGGCAAACAGATCCTCACGACTGCCGGGCACGCGCAGCATGTCACCGAACGAGCAGAAGATCACGCCCGGTTTGGCAGCAATGGCCAAAGCCTTGTCGATCATCTCGAGCGGCGTCACGCACACCGGGCAGCCCGGGCCGTGGATCAATTCGATCTGCTCGGGCAACAGTTGGTCGATGCCGTTGCGGATGATTGAGTGTGTCTGACCGCCGCAGACTTCCATCAAGGTCCACGGCCGCGTGACGGTGCGCGCAATCTCGTCGAGCAGGCGCCGGGCGAGCTCGGGGTCGCGGAACTCGTCCAGATATTTCATCCGGCCACCGGGGCGCTGCCGATCGCGCCATGCTGATCGGCGTTGAGCTCATCGTCGAGCAGACCGACCTGCTGGAAGAGCGCCAGGGTCTCAAGCGCCGACTCCTCGTCGAGGCGCGTGATGGCGAAGCCGACGTGCACGATGGTGTAGTCGCCGACTTCGACCTCGGGCACGTAGGCCAGGCAGATCTCCTTCTGGATGCCACTAAAGTCGACACGGCCCATGCGGGTGCCGTTCGCCTCGAAGATCTCGAGCACTTTGCCGGGGATTCCAAGACACATACGCTACCTCCATAATCCCCCTACTGGGGGTGATGCCGTCCTGCCAAAGGCGCCGACAAGGGCCAAAGGCGCCGACAAGGGCCGGGGCGCCGACAAGGGCCGGGGCGGCCACAAGGGCCGGGGCGGCCACAAGGGCCGGGGCGGCCACAAGGGCCGCCCCTACTGGGCCGATTGATAAATCATATCCCGGTTCGCGTGAACTGTGCGATCGCGGCCTGGCCGAGCGCCAATCCGCCGTCATTGGCCGGCACACGCTGGTGCCAGAGCACGTCGAAACCCGCCCCACGCAGGCCGCCGACCGCCGCGCTCAGGAGCGTGACGTTCTGAAAGACGCCGCCGCTCAAGGCCACACGGGTGAGGCCGGTCGTCGCTCGCAGCCGTCGAGCGCCCAACACGATCAGATCCGCGACAGCGCCGTGGAAACGCGCCCCGATCTCGGCAGCCAACACGCCCGCCCGGGCATCGTCGGCGACTGCACGGATGACGGGCGCCCAATCGATCTGGGCGGGCGCGCCGTCGCGCCAGGCGAATCGGTACGGGCCAGCGGGGCGGGCGTCCACAAGGGACGCCCCAACGGACGCCCCAACGAACGCCCCAGCAGACGGCCCAACAGACGGCC
>JAEURK010000263.1 GCA_016789175.1 Anaerolineales bacterium | reverse complement strand
CACCCCTGGCCGCTCAACTTTCTTCCTCTTTTTGTTGTGGGGTGGTGGGGGGGGGGGGCGCCCCCCCCCCCCCCCCCCCCCCCCCACCTCTCACTCCCATAACTCAAATCGTCACGCCGTAATCGGCAAGCGCCTGCTCGGGCGTCAGGAAACCGTTGCGGACGTCGTCGTGCACCAGGGCCGGGTCGCGCTCGGATGGATCCCCCCAGCCGCCGCCGCCGGTCGTGCTGACGACGACGCGGTCGCCGCTGTGCAGCGGCCCGAAATACGAGACGCGCCGGGTCAGGGTCTGCTCGTGATCGGTGCCGGCCCAGACCACGGCCTTGCTCACACCCGATCCCTCTCCGCCGTACAGGCCCCAGGGCGGATAGAGCGTGTTCTCGTTCATCAGTTGCATGAGGATGTTGTCTTCGAGCATCTGATACTCGCGCACGACGCCGAAGCCGCCCCGGTACTTGCCGCGCCCCGCGCCTTCCAGATTGATGGCATAGCGCTGCATCAGCAGCGGATAGCGCGTCTCGACGATCTCGACCGGCGTGTTCGGGCAGTCGCCGTCGCCGACGAAGATCAGACCGCTCGGGCCATCGGCGTGCGGGAAGGCGCCACCGCCGCCGTCGACCGGGTCGATGTAGATGAACGGCTTGCCAAAGCGCGGGTCGGTCCGGAAGAAGTACGGGCCGAACATCTGATACGAGCAGGCCGGGCAGCGTTCGGGGATCGCCTGCGACAGCGCGCGCACGATGACGTGCATGGCCATCTCGGCCACGTAGCCGTACGAGTCGCACGGCGCCGGATACAGCGGGCTGACGATCGTGTTCGGCGGCGCGGTCACCGTCAACGGGCGCAGATGCCCGGCATTGAGCGGGTCGAGCGGCATCGTCAGCGACTTGAGGATCGTGTGACACAACGCCCTGGTCTCGACGAACGGGTGGTTGACCGGCCCGCCCGCGACCTCGCTCGAGCCCGTCCAGTCCATCGCCATCTCTTCGCCGCTCACCGTGACGGTCACCTGGATCTTGCGCGGCAGGTCGAGGTTGACGCCGTCGTGGTCGATCCAGGTCTCGGCCGTGTACACGCCGTCCGGGATCTCGGCGATCTTGCGCCGCATCATGCGCTCGGCCTGGTCGAAGACGGTGGCCATCGCGGCCTCGAGCGTCTCGGCGCCGTGCCTGGCGCACAGCGCCTGATAGCGGCGCGCGCCGGTGCGGCAGGCCGCGATCATGGCGTTCATATCACCGCGCACCAGGTCCGGGAAGCGCACGTTCTTGAGGATCATGCGCTCGAGCGTAGCGTTGATCTTCCCGGCCTCGATCAGCTTGAGATGCGAAAAGATCATGCCCTCCTGGTGGACGTCGGTCGTGTCCGGGCACCAGCCGCCCGGCGTGTGCCCGCCGATGTCGGCCCAGTGCGCCATCACACTCGAGAAGGCCACCAGCCGGCCCTCAGCCAGGATCGGCATGTACACGACGACGTCGCTCAGGTGCGTGCCGGTGTCGTCGGGCTCGTTGGTCAACAGCACGTCGCCGTCCGCGAAACCCTCCGGGCCGTACAACGCCAGCCCGCCGACGATAGCCGACGGCAGACAGCCGATGAAGCCCGGAAGACCCGAGCCCTCGGCCAGCATCTCGCCTCTTTGATTAGTGAGCACGACGCCGAAGTCGTGCACTTCGTAGATCAAGGGGTTGTGCGCGGTCTTGACCAGGCTGATCTGCATCTCATCGGCCGCGGCCTTGAGCGCGTTCCGGATGACCTGGGTGGTGATCGGGTCGATTGGAGTCATGTTGTTTCCTCAGGCCCCATGCTCGGCGGGACCGATCACCAGGTTGCCGTAGACGTCGACCTCGAGGGCCTGGCCGGGCAACACCAGGGTGGTCGACGTCCACTCTTCGACGATGACGGGCCCGCTGAGCCGCTCGCCCGCGGCCAGTTTCTCGCGGTCGACGACCGGGCACGCCAGCGGCTCGCCCGCCCCGACCGTGATCGCGCGCGAGCCCTTCAAGGCCCGGCCCGGCTCGCGGGCCGGCAACGGCGTGATCTCGGGCAGTCGGCTCAGCCCGATCAGGGCCAGGCGCAGATGCACCAGCTCGACCGCCTGGCCGGGCAGCGCATGCGCGTACGCCTTCTCGTGCAGGGCGTCGAAGCGGGCGCGCAACGCTGAAAGCGCCGGATCGTTCAGATCCGCCGGATCGATCGGCACACGCACCGTGTGCTCCTGGCCGGCGTAGCGCAGATCCGCGAAGCGCTCGAGGACGCGGGCACCGGCCGGGATGCGATGCGCCTCGAAACGGGCCGTCGCCTCAGCCTCCAGCAACCCCAACGCGGCCTTCAGCTCCGTCAGCGAGAACTCGGCCAGCGGCTTGACGATCGTGCGCGCCAGATCCTCGCGATAGTGCGCGTTGAGCAGCCCCCAGGCCGAAAAGGCGGCCGGGTAGACGGGCACGATCGCGCGCGTCATCTCGAGTTCGTCGAGCAGGAAGCCTGCGAACAGGCCGCCGCCGCCACCAAAGCAGGCCAGGCTGAAGCCACGCGGGTCGTGGCCGCGCTCGATGGTGATGTTGCGGATGGCGTTGGCCATGTTGCTGGCCGCGATACGCACGATGCCCAGCGCCGCGTCGCGCAGCGACAACTTCAGCGGCGTCGCGATGGTGTCGCCGATGGCGCGCTCGGCCGCGGCCCGGTCGAGCGTCATACGCTTGCCGAGGTAGTAGCCGGGATCGAGATACCCGAGCACGACCTGCGCGTCGGTGACGGTCGGCGCGGTGCCGCCCAGGCCGAAGCAGGCCGGGCCAGGGTCGGCCTCGGCGCTCTTGGGCCCGACCCGCAACGCGCCCTCTTCGTCGAGCCAGGCGATGCTGCCGCCGCCCGCGCCGATCGAGACGATGTCGAGCGTCGGCTGCAACACCGGCCGCCGATTGACCGTGGTCTCGCCCTTCTCGAGCGGTCGCCCGTCAACGATCAGGGCCACGTCGAAGGTCGTGCCGCCGACGTCCGCGGCCACCAGGTCGGGCAGCCCCAGCTTCGCGCCAAGCGCCGCCGTGCCGATCACGCCGCCGGCCGGCCCCGACTCGAGCGTGCGGATCGGCGCGGCCTGCACGGCCAGGCTCGAGGTCATGCCGCCCGAGGACTGCATGATGTTGAACGTGCCCGCGTAGCGCCGCTCGCTCAGGCCGGCGTCCAGGGCCTTGAGGTAGGCGGTCATGCGCGGCTTGGCGTAAGCATCAAGCACGGTCGTCGAGGTGCGCTCGAACTCGCGCCACTCGCGGACGATGTCGGACGAGATGCTGATCACGGCCTCCGGGAAGACCTCGGCCGCCAGCTCGGCCACGCGTCGCTCGTGACGGGGGTTGGCGTAGGCGTGCAGGAAACACACGGCCACCCCGGCCACGCCCTCGGCCTTGAGCTGCAACAGCGCCGCCCGGGTTGCGTCCTCGTCGAGCGCCGTCAGCACCTCGCCCAGGCGGTTCAGCCGCTCGGGCACTTCGAGCCGCAGGGAGCGCGGGACGAGCGGCGGCGGTTGCGTATAGAACAGGTTGTAGATCTGAGCGCGGTTGCCACGGCCCAGCTCGAGCACATCGCGGAAGCCCCGGGTCGTGATCAGGCCGACGCGCGCGCCCTTCTCCTGGACGATGGTGTTGATCACGGTCGTCGAGCCGTGGACGATCGCGGCCAGATCGCCGAGATCCAGCCCCAGTCGCTCGAGGCCCTCGAAGAAGCGCTTCTCCAACAGGCCCGACGACGGCACCTTCTCGAGCGTGATCGCGCCGGTTGCTTCATTGAACAGCACCAGGTCGACGAACGTCCCCCCCACATCCACCGCAAGTCGATGTTCAGCCATCCTGTATCCTTATGGCCGAGGTTGATGGGTGTGGGCCGGCCGGGGCTCCG
>JAEURK010000248.1 GCA_016789175.1 Anaerolineales bacterium | reverse complement strand
CATTGATGCCCAGGAAGGCGACCTTGAGGCGACGGTCGATACGCCCGAGGTCCCGCACCCGGGCCGTGGCGCGAACTGGATCGATCCGGAATATGGCCCGGTCTGGACCACCGCCCACCTGAGCGCCGCGTCGCTGATCGCCATTGGCACCGACCCGGAAGGTCACTCCGATAGCGCCTGGAAAGTGGTGCGCAACATCGAGCTGCCGGGCGCCGGATCGCTCTTTGTGAAAACACATCCCAATAGCCCGTGGATCTGGGTGGACTTCACCCTCAACTCGGACGAGAAGCTGCAACGCAGCGTGTGCGTGGTCGCCAAGGCCGACCCCACGAAAGTGCACAAGTGCTGGGAGGTGGCCGACTACGGTCGCGCCGTACACTTCGAGTACAACCAGGCCGGCACCGAGATCTGGGTGAGCGTCTGGGGTTCAGCCGATCAACCCAGCAAGACCGGCGAGATCGTCATCTACAACGACGCGACCCTCGAGGAGGTCGCCCGGATCAAGGACCTGATCACGCCCACCGGCAAGTTCAACGTCTACAATACCGTCCACGATATCCACTGATCCTTCTCAGCCGCTGCCGCACGATCTCCGTCGAGATCGTGCGGCAGCGGCGCCATTCCCTTCACGCACGAGGATCCCAGCGATGTCCGATCTCCTCGATGACATTCGTCTCGCAATCGACAGCTTCGCTCTTGCGCGAGCACGCGATCTCCTGCGTGAAGCCCTGAAGTCGCCCACCGCGGAGACCTACTATCTGGCCGCCCAGGTCGCCCTGGATGAGGACCAGAAAAGACGATTTTTGGAACAGGCCGTGGCGCTCGATCCCTTCCATGAGAAGGCCGTGGCGGCCCTCGGCCAGCAGAAGATCGACGCGCCTCCTGTTCGGAATGTCTCCAGCCCGGCCCCCGAATACGTCACCGCGCGTGCCAAGCTGGAGGCGGAGGCCCTGTATCGGTTCCCCTGGCCCAAGGCGCCCGTTCGGACCCGTCTGGTTCCAGGGGCCCAGCTGGCGCTGGTCGAGCGAACCGAGAGCGGCCAGTGGTTGAACGTCCTGTATCTGGGCACGGCCAATCGTGTCATCGTGGGCTGGCTGCCCGCCCACCAGGCGGAGCGCATCGGCCTGGGTGAAACCCCGGTTGATCTGCTGGATCTGCCGATCTCGGAGTTTCAGCACAATACGCGGGACGACATCGTCGATCTGACACAGATGCTGAAACGCGCCAATGCGACCGCGAATGGCCTGGTCGCCGGCGGCATCGGTCTCGTGGGTTTAGGCCTGATCTGGGCGCTGTTGTTCAGTTCGCTCGTCTCAACACCCCTGCGACTGGCGGTCTTTGCCATCTCCGGGCTGGCTATCGTGCTGGGTGTGGGCGGCGCCGCCATTGGCATTCCCAAAAGCCTTCGCTTCGCACGCGATATCCACACGCATCTGGGTTGGAAGGATATGAGCGGGCTCTTCGCCCGACTGGACCGGCTACGTCGCTCCAAACAGGACCTCAGTGAGACCCAGATGGAGCACCAGGCCCGGCTCCAGGCCATGGCCCTGGCCGGCAACGTGCTGACCAAAGTCGCACCGGAGTTCAAAGACCTGGTCGCCCTGGCGCGCCGGAAATGAGGGCGCCAGACGCCGGGGCAAAATCGCCTTCCTGTTGCGTCTTGCGGGCAGGCGGAGACCCCACCCAATCACCATGACCCCATTCGAGAATCAAGACGAACGCTGTCAGAAGATCCTACAATGGCTCTACCAGCGTCAATCGATCTCGGTCGCTGAACTGACCGAGCGATTGTCCATCTCGCGCATGACGATCCACCGCGATCTGGACTTCCTGGTCGAGCAGGGGGCGGTGCACAAGCGCCACGGATGGGCGCAACTGGCGATCGACCCGCCGGACGAAAGCCCAATGGCGGTCCGATGTGGGCATTGCCGGGCTTTCGTGCCGCATCGCACGCACTGGGTGATGCAGCTGCGGAACGGGGATACGCAAACGGCGTGCTGCCCGCATTGCGGCCTCTTGTTGTACGGCCGACATCGCGATCTGGTGTCTGCCGTTCAGACTCGGGAGTTTCTCTACGGACGAATGATCAGCGCACTACATGCCACGTACGTGGTGGGGAGCCAGGTCCAGCTTTGCTGTGTGCCCAGCGTGCTGGCGTTTGTGAGTCGGTCTGAGGCGGAACGGTTCAAGCGAGGGTTCGGTGGAAAGGTCCGATCCTTTGGGGAGAGCCTGACCTGGTTGCAGGACCAACATTCCGTCCCGGACCTTCCAAGTCGGTCGCATAAGGCCGCGGATTAGGCTGCGTCGAGGTCGGTCAGACTTGGGGCTGTTCCGATGAACTGCACAGCCGGGCGAGTGGTACGACCAGGCTTCGGCGGCGGGCCGCGCCGACGGCATCGGCAACGCTCACAGTCCATTGAGGCAGTTTCCGCCCCAGGCCCTCGCTCCGACACTGGCACCGGCGCGGTCCGTGAGGGCACGCCACGCTATCTGGCGCGTTCAGCCGGCGAAAGCAAGACGATCAGGCCCAGAAGGCCCATGTTGCAATAGAGGAGCGGCGCCATAAATGGCGCGCCGCGCAGGAAGCGCTCGGCGATCAGGGCGTTGTTCAGGCCGACATCCGCGAGGACGTGGAGCACCGCGCCGACCAAGCCGACCGCGATCAGCAGCGCCATCGCCAGCACATAGGTCAGCGCATCGCCGCGCAGCGGCCGTGACTCCATGCCCATCAGTGCAGCCACAACCAGCGCGAAGACGCCGACACCGGTCGGCAGCCACAGCCACGGGTTCGTGAATCCGGCGCGGGCGTGATCGAGCACGCTGCTGATCAACGCCACCAAGATCCCCATACACACGGCGAAGAAGTAGGCGTTGGTTTTTGCATACGGCAACTGCAGATGCAGCCCGCCGGGCAGCCGCAACCGCCCGCTGTCCTGGGGATCCTCGATCCACGCGGCGCTGACGCCGAGCAGGCCGACGAGCGCAAAGGCGAGCGGACCCAACACTGGCGGCGCCAGGACGAACAGGTCCAGGGTCACCTGCGCCCCGATGGGTGCGTCCGGCAACACCGTCCGCACGATGTGGAAATAGGCGCCGAGCACCCCGACCGCGGCGCTGGCGACGAAGACCAGCGTGGCCAGCAGGCTTGCGAAGGCCCGCTGGCGTAGCGCCAGCAGACCGGCTAGCGCCAGCAACACTCCGGCGATCGGCCCGAAGTAGATTGGGATCCACTCGTATGGCCGGAGCGTGCCGCTCAGGCTATGCGCCAGATACGTGTCGACGCCCAGAAAGAGCTCGTTGACCGCCAGCATCAGGAGCATGGCCTGGTCCCGAGAGATCGGCAGCTTCAAAGTGCGGGCGATCGGAAAGGCCAACGCCAGGAGCGACATGGCTATTTGTTCAGGAGCTCATCGGCCATGGTTTGGAGCTCGACCAGACCCTTGACAACCTCGTACGCGCCATGCCACTGAGTGTAGTCAGCGCCCTGCATCCAGACACCGAACTTGGCCGTACGGCCGTAGTGATGCCAGGTTTCGTAGTGCGTGAATTCAATGGGCTCATCAAACGCCTGGTCCGTGAGTAGATTCTGCTCCCGAAGCGGCTGCATGATGTCGTTACTTTGCACAATGAAGTCGTTCACGGCCCCGGTCGCGCCGTCCGCCATCGTGTAGTACTCGTCGACGAACTGATTGTTGTGGCAGGCCGCGCAGACATTTTGCATGCGCACCTTGTTGTCCTCCCAGGCCGGGCGGCGTTCGCTGATCGACGAGAACAGGTACCAGGTCAGGCGGTCGCCCACGTCGTGCGTGGTGCCTGACGCGCCAAAGCCGCTGAAGTGGCAGGTCGCGCAGGTCGGCGCCGGGAAGTCCTG
>JAEURK010000247.1 GCA_016789175.1 Anaerolineales bacterium | reverse complement strand
CATTGATGCCCAGGAAGGCGACCTTGAGGCGACGGTCGATACGCCCGAGGTCCCGCACCCGGGCCGTGGCGCGAACTGGATCGATCCGGAATATGGCCCGGTCTGGACCACCGCCCACCTGAGCGCCGCGTCGCTGATCGCTATTGGCACCGACCCGGAGGGTCACTCCGATAGCGCCTGGAAAGTGGTGCGCAACATCGAGCTGCCGGGCGCCGGATCGCTCTTTGTGAAAACCCATCCCAATAGCCCGTGGATCTGGGTGGACTTCACCCTCAACTCGGACGAGAAGCTGCAACGCAGTGTGTGCGTGATCGCCAAGGCCGACCCCACGAAGGTGCACAAGTGCTGGGAGGTGGCCGACTACGGTCGCGCCGTACACTTCGAGTACAACCAGGCCGGCACCGAGATCTGGGTGAGCGTCTGGGGCTCAGCCGATCAGCCGGGCAAGACCGGGGAGATCGTCATCTACAACGACGCGACCCTTGAGGAGGTGGCCCGGATCAAGGACCTGATCACGCCCACCGGCAAGTTCAACGTCTACAACACCGTCCACGATATCCACTGATCCGTCTCAGCCGATGCCGCACGATCTCCGTCGAGATCGTGCGGCATCGGCGCCATTCGCTCACGCACGAGGATCCCAGCGATGTCCGATCTCCTCGATGACATTCGTCTCGCAATCGACAGCTTCGCTATTGCGCGAGCACGCGATCTCCTGCGTGAAGCCCTGAAGTCGCCCACCGCGGAGACCTACTTTCTGGCCGCCCAGGTCGCCCTGGATGAGGACCAGAAAACACGTTTTTTGGAACAGGCCGTGGCGCTCGATCCCTTCCATGAGCAAGCCGTGACGGCCCTCGGCCAGCAAAAGATCGACGCGCCTCCTGTTCGGAATGTCTCCAGCCCGGCCCCGGTCCCCGAATACGTCACCGCGCGTGCCAAGCTGGAGGCGGCTGCCCTGTATCGATTCCCCTGGCCCAAGGCGCCCGTTCGGACCCATCTGGTCCCCGGGGCCCAGCTGGCATTGGTCGAGCGAACCGAGAGCGGCCAGTGGTTGAACGTCCTGTATCTGGGCACGGCCAATCGTGTCATCGTGGGCTGGCTGCCCGCCCAACAGGTAGAGCGCATCGCCCTGGGCGAAACCCCGGTCAATCTGCTGGATCTGCCGATCTCGGAGTTTCAGCACAATACGCGGGACGACATCGTCGATCTGACACAGATGTTGAAACGCGCCAATGCCACCGCGAATGGCCTGGTCGCCGGCGGCATCGGTCTCGTGGGGTTAGGCCTGATCTGGGCGCTGCTGTTCAGTTCGCTCGGCTCAGCACCGCTGCGAATGGTAGTTTATGCCATCTCCGGACTGGCCGTCGTGCTGGGTGTGGGCGGCGCCGCCATTGGCATTCCCAAAAGCCTTCGCTTCGCGCGCGATATCCACACGCATCTGGGTTGGAAGGATATGAGCGGGCTCTTCGCCCGCCTGGATCGGCTGCGTCGCTCCAAACAGGACCTCAGTGAGACCCAGATGGAGCACCAGGCCCGACTCCAGGCCATGGCCCTGGCCGGCAACGTGCTGACCAAAGTCGCGCCGGAGTTCAAAGACCTCGTCGCCCTGGCGCGCCGGAAATGAGGGCGCCAGACGCCGGGACACAATCGCCTTCCTGTTGCGTCTTGCGGGCAGGCGGAGACCCCACTCAATCACCATGACCCCATTCGAGAATCAAGACGAACGCTGTCAGAAGATCCTACAATGGCTCTACCAGCGTCAATCGATCTCGGTCGCCGAACTGACCGAGCGATTGTCCATCTCGCGCATGACGATCCACCGCGATCTGGACCTCCTGGTCGAGCAGGGGGCGGTGCACAAGCGCCACGGATGGGCTCAATTGGCGATCGATCCGCCGGACGAAAGCCCAACGGCGGTCCGATGTGGGCATTGCCGGGCTTTCGTGCCACATCGCACAAACTGGGTGATGCAGCTGCGGAACGGGGATACGCAAATGGCGTGCTGCCCGCATTGCGGTCTCTTGATGTATTCCCAACATCGCGACCTGGTCTCGGCCGTTCAGGCCCGAGAATTTCTCTACGGACGGATGGTCAGCGCCCTACATGCCACGTACGTGGTGGGGAGCCAGGTCCAGCTTTGCTGTGTGCCCAGCGTGCTGGCGTTTTCGAGTCGGTCTGAGGCGGAACGGTTCAAGCGTGGGTTCGGTGGAAAAGTCCGATCATTTGGCGAGAGCCTGACCTGGTTGCAGGGCCAACATTCCGTCCCGGACCTTCCAAGTCGGTCGCGTAAGGCCGCGGATTAGGCTGCGTCGAGGTCGGTCAGCCTTGGGGCTTTTCCGATGAACTGAACAGCGAGGCGAGCGGTACGACCAGGCTTCGGCGGCGGGGCGCGCCGCCGGCATCGGCAACGCTCACAGTCCATTGAGGCAGCTCCCGCCCCAGGCCCTCGCTCCGGCACTGGCACCGGCGCGGTCCGTGAGCGCACGCCACGCTATCTGGCGCGTTCAGCCGGCGAAAGCAAGACGATCAGGCCCAGCAGGCCCATGTTGCAAAAGAGGAGCGGCGCCATGAACGGCGCACCGCGCAAAAAGCGTTCGGCGATCAGCGCGTTGTTCAGGCCGACGTCCGCGAGGACGTGAAGCATCGCGCCGATCAGGCCCACTGCGATGAGCAACGCCATCGCCAGCACATAGGTCAGCGCATCGCCGCGCAGTGGCCGTGATTCCATGCCCATCAGCGCAGCCACGACCAGCGCGAAGACGCCGACCCCGGTCGGCAGCCACAGCCACGGGTTGGTGAAGCCGGCGCGGGCGTGATCGAGCACGCTGCTGATCAAGGCCACCAGGATTCCCATACAAACGGCGAAGAAGTAGGCGTTGGTTTTTGCATACGGCAACTGCAGATGCAGCCCGCCGGGCAGCCGCAAACGCCCGCTGTCCTGGGGATCCTCGATCCACGCGGCGCTGACGCCGAGCAGGCCGACGAGCGCAAAGGCGAGCGGGCCCAAAACCGGCGGCGCCAGGACGAACAGGTCCAGTGTCACCTGCGCCCCGATGGGTGCGTCCGGCAACACCGTCCGCACGATGTGGAAATAGGCGCCGAGCACCCCGACCGCGGCGCTGGCGACGAAGACCAGCGTGGCCAGCATGCTCGCGAAGGCCCTCTGGCGCAGCGCCAGCAGACCGGCCAGCGCCAGCAACGCCCCGGCGATCGGCCCGAAGTAGATCGGGATCCACTCGTATGGCCGGAGCGTTCCGCTCAAGCTATGCGCCAGATACGTGTCGACGCCCAGAAAGAGCTCGTTGACCGCCAGCATCAGGAGCATGGCCTGGTCTCGAGAGACCGGTAGCTTCAAGGTGCGGGCGATCGGAAAGGCCAACGCCAGGAGCGACATGGCTATTTGTTCAGGAGCTCATCGGCCATGGTTTGGAGCTCGACCAGACCCTTGACAACCTCGTACGCGCCATGCCACTGAGTGTAGTCGGCGCCCTGCATCCAGACACCGAACTTGGCCGTACGGCCGTAGTGATGCCAGGTTTCGTAGTGCGTGAATTCAATGGGCTCATCAAACGCCTGGTCGGTGAGTAGATTCTGCTCCCGGAGCGGTTGCATGATGTCGTTGCTTTGGACGATGAAGTCGTTCACGGCTCCGGTCGCGCCGTCCGCCATGTTGTAGTAGTCGTCGATGAACTGATTGTTGTGGCAGGCCGCACAGACATTTTGCATGCGCACCTGGTTGTCCTCCCAGGCCGGGCGGCGTTCGCTGATCGACGAGAACAGGTACCAGGTCAGGCGGTCGCCCACGTCGTGCGTGGTGCCTGACGCGCCAAAGCCGCTGAAGTGGCAGGTCGCGCAGGTCGGCGCCGGGAAGTCCTG
>JAEURK010000226.1 GCA_016789175.1 Anaerolineales bacterium | reverse complement strand
GCACGGCGCGTCTTCGCGATCGAGTCCGACTCGATCAGTCGAAGAAATCCTCGTCGCCTGGTTGCAGATGCGGGCGGGCCGCCTCGGGATTGAGCTCGATGCCCAGGCCCGGTCGATCCCAGACATCGATGTAACTGTCGCGCACAATCGGGTTGGGCAGCCCGACCACGATATCGGCCCACCAGTCGGTGAAGCCGATCGGGTACTCGAAGGCGATGTAGTTCTCGGGCAGGGTCGCGCAGACCTGCACCAGTGCCGCCAGACCAATCAGGCCGTTGCCGGTGCCGTGCGGCGCGATCAAGATGCCGTGCAGGTCCGCGAACTCGGCCACCCACTTCAGCTCGGCCAGCCCGCCGACGTCGCATGGATCCGGGCCGATGAGGTTCACGGCCTGCATCTCGATCAGGTCTTTGTAGTTCTGGCGCAGATAGATCTGTTCGCCGGTATGGATCGGCGTAGTCGAGCGCGTGGTCAGATCCCGATACAACTGCGGATTCACGTAGGGCGTGTAGTCGCCGGTCAGCAGATCTTCCAGCCACATTACGTTGTAGGGGGCGACCGCCTCCGCCAGGCGGATCGCATCCGGCAGGGTCCAGCCCGGACCACAATCGAGCGCCAGCCCCACTTTGTCGCCCATCACTTCCTTCATGGCAGCCACGCACGCGACGACGTGCTTGAGCCCGCGCTCGGTCAGCAAACCGCGATTGGCGTGCCACCGGATCGGGTGCGGATCGCCGTAGAAGAAGCCTGGCACGCGGTCGGCCATATGGCTGTGGAAGGCGATGCCCTGCTTGATGATGGAGAATCCTTCGGGCGAGGCCATCATGCGCGCCATGTTCTCGGCGTACGCCTCGGGCGATTGGTCGGCCAATTGAAAGCGAATGGCGCCGTTGTACACCCGCACCCGATCACGCACCTTGCCGCCCAGCAATTTGTAGATCGGGAGCCCCGCGGCCTTGCCGGCGATATCCCACAGCGCGATCTCGATCGCGCTCACGGCTGCGCCCCAGGGCTTGAAGCTGCCCAACCGTCGGATCTTGAGCATCACGCGCTCGACGTTGGTCGGATCCTCTCCCAGGATGATGTCGCGATAGAAGAGCACGTGCGGCTTGAGATAGGGCTTGTACGACTCGATCGGGCCGAGGCCACTCAAGCCCTCGTCGGTCGTGATCCGAACAATCGGGGTCCCGCCGAGCACCGTGCACTTCAGATCCGTGATCTTCATGGGAGGTCTGCTTTCTGATAGGTGAGGTTACCGTACACCCGCAGGGATTCGGGCGAGACGCGGGGTAAACCCAATTGTGTCACGAATTGAAGGGATTGTTCTGGCATTCGGAATGTGGCTCGAAGAACGCGGTGGAACCCGCTAGATGCCTGGGGAGTAACCTCGTTTCGCGAAATACGTGGCCAAACTCTCCTGCCCCATTGCAGACTCGATCGCCCTGTCGGCCCATCCGGCAGGTGCAATCCGGATAGAATTCAGCATCCACCCAAGGGCGCTGGGAAAGGCCCGAACCGATTGAGGAGCACCGATGACCGACGTCACACCCGAGTGTCTGGTTTGCGAGCGCAGCAGCGACCTTATCCCGTTGCTCGCGTTTCAATTTCAGGGCAAGGACCTTTGGATCTGCCCCGAGCATCTACCGATCTTGATCCACCAGCCGGCGCGGCTGGCCGACAAGTTGGCCGGCGCCGAGGGCTTCACGCCGGCCGAAGATCACGATTGAGTGCACGGCACAAATACGTCTACTTACTCTGCGATCAGCCGCCGGCTATGCGGAAACAATCGCTCTCCGAGATCAGCCGCGAAAAGCGCGACAGCGAGACGCCTTGACCGATCGCAGTGACACGATGGGCCGATCCACCCGAGCGCGCCCGCGGTGATTACGTCCCACCCAGGAAGTCGTAACTGACCTTCTTCTGCACTGCCGCGATTTGGGCAAAGGCCTGTTTGAGCAACTCCTGTTGGATGTAGCCCAGCCGGCCCGGATGGATCAGGTTGGTCGGCACCCGCCCGCTCTGAATGGCGGCGAGCTGAGCTTGCAGACGCAGCTGCATCAGGAAGTCATAGGCGGCCACGATCTCGTCGCGGCTGGTAGGCAGGATAACGCCGCGCTCAGTCAGGGCGTTGATGCGCTCCAGCGTGTGGGTCTGGTTAACCCGGTGGCGCAGGGCGTACAGACGCGCGAAGCTGACCATCGGCATCATCGCGTCCTTGAGGTTGATCTCACCGCCGATCTCGGTTGCCCCTCCGGTCAAGTAGATATTCCCCAACAGTCGGAACGGCGGCTTGAAGGCCAGGGCGTTCCGGGCGACGTGATGAAGGAAGGCCGATTGATCCTCCAGCGAGGCATGGATGGCATGGCGCAACGCGTTGGTCAGATCGGCATCGCCGTAGACTGTGCGGAAATCAAAGAAGATGCTCAGGTCGATGATTTCCTGCGGCTCGGATTTCCGGATCCACTCGTCGAAGCCGGACACCCAGCCTGATAGCGAGCGGCACCAGCGCGGCTGGCTGGCCATCACCCCTCCCCGGCAGAACGAATACCCGGCACGATCCAGGCCGTCGCACACGGTCGCACCCAACTTCAGGAAGTAATCACCCGGGTCCGATCCATCCGGCGCCGGGGCGTAGAGGATGCCGTTGTCCTGATCGGTGACCAGGGTTTGCTCCTGGCGTCCCTGGCTGCCCATGGCGATGAAAGCGAATGGCGCGGGCGGCTCACCCAGCTGTTCGATCGCCAGTTGCACAAGTCGCTCGGTCGTTGCGTCGCAGATCGACGCCAGCAAGGTCGTCACGGGCCGCGGCCGGGCGGAGCTATCCAGCAAGGCCTTGGCCAATTCGGGCGCGCGCCCGGCCTGCTGCGCGACCTGGGCGGGGCTGGCCGCACGTGAGATCTCGCGCGTCAACACGATCGCGCCGTAGCGTTGGAACTGGATCAGCGACTTGTTGTCGATCACGCTCACGATCTTGCCGTCCCGGTCCTCGACGGCCAGGTGGCGGACACCCTGCTCCTCCATCCGCACCAGGGCCTCGTAGACCAGTGCGTCTTCGCGGATCTTGCTGAGCGGTGCGCTCATGATGGTGTGAATCGGGGCTGTCAGCGGCGTGCCCGTGGCCAGCACGCGGGACCGCAGGTCGTGGTCGGTGACGATCCCGAGTAGGGTGTCGCCGGCGCTGACCAATGCGCCTGTGACGTTTTGCTCGCTCATCCGCCGCGCCAGCTCGGCCACCGACGTGTTCATATCGCACACCAGCTCATCGCGCCCCAGACGCGTCAACGGCTCATGCAGGAAGAGCAGCGACGTCTGGAGTTTCTCGATCAGGGCCTCGCGCCCGACCTCCTGCCGCCGCTCGCTGGTGACATCCTGCAAGGTGCCGACGATGTGCGCGCCATCGGCATCGCGCACGAGCTGGGCCGAAAGGGCGACGAAACGCGCTGCCGCGTCCTTGGTCTCGACGTGGAGGATGTGCTGCCGCAACTCGCCGCCGTCGAGCAGGGTCTGGAGGATGGCTTCGAATTCCGTCGCATCCGAGAACAGGTCCGCCAGGGCGGGCGGCCCCGGGTCGGTCGCAAAGAACGCCTGCGCGGCCGGGTTGTATTCCAGCAGCGGGCCTCGTCGCGCCGCCCGGGCGCGAAAGAGGCCCAGCGGGGCGGACCGGGCCGCACGCGCGAGGGCATCGTCACCCAGAAGCGGCGCCGCCCGCGCCACATCCCGGCACAACAGGATCAGACCGCGCTCTCCTGCGAACACGATCGGCGAGATCGCCAGCACGCACTCCAGGCTATGGCCGGCGGCGTGGCGCAGGGCTCCCTCGAAGGCCTGGCCGTCGCTGGCCCCGTCCTCGACGGAGCGCCGTAGACGCTCCCAGAAAACGGCGTTGTCGTCGGGCGGCAGCAGATCGGCCAGGTCCAGAAACTCGAGCTGGCGCGCCGAATAGCCCGACAGGCCGAGGAAGGTCGGGTTCGCGTAGCGGCAGCGCTCCTCCAGGATCAAGAGCGTGCCTTCGGTGGTAGCCTCCACGAGGCTGTGATAGCGCTCGGTCGATTCGCGCAGCCCCTCGAGCACTTCCTGACGTTGGCGTTCGAGGCGCAGGCTTTGTTGCAACACGAAGATGAGCAGCAGCACCACCGCGCCTGAGATGACCAGCGCCACCAACACCAGATTGGTCTCGAGCCGGACGATCTCGGCCCGGACGTCATCGGTGTACAGGCCCGTGCCGATCACCCAGCCCCAGGGCCCGAACCCCCTGACATACGACTCCTTCGGCTCCAGCCGGGTCGGATCATCGTTCCATTGCCAGACGTAGTCCAGATAGCCGTCGCCGTCGCGCTCCACCTTTCGGGCGAACTCCACGAAGATCGCCACCCCACGCGCGTCGGTGAAGGTCGAGACGTCCTGGCCGTTCAGGTCGGGCCGGTAGGGGTGCATGATCATGCGCGGCTGCAGATCCTGGATCCAGAAGTAATCCTTTCCGTCGGGCCCATAGCGCAGGGCCTCGAGCCGCGCGCTGGCCTGCGCCTGAGCCTGCGCGCGAGTCAGCAGCCCGTTTTGCTCGTCGCGCTCGTAGGAGGCCAGGATGCTCCAGGCCGAGTTGGTCAATTCACGGATCAGCTCGCGCTTGCGCTCGAGCAGCGTGTTTTCGAACGACGGCAGGATGAAGCCCCAGATCGCTGCCAGGAACAGGCCAATCGCGATCAGCGTCGGGAGAAAGATGCGGATCACATAGGAGCGGCGTCGGAAGTGATGCGGCCGGGCGACGGGCGACCGCCCAGTCGCGGCTCCGGGCAGGGTCTTCTCCGCGGTCGGCGGCTTACGGCCGGAGTCCCGGTCGGCGAGGGCCGGGCCGGCAAGAGCCGGGCCGGCAAGAGCCGGGCCGGCGAACACGGCCTTTCGAAAACGGCTCCAGGCCTCGCGCGGCATAGCGATGGCGAAATCGCCGCTCTCGCCATGCACGTCGGTGCCGGCGCTGACCAGCAGCCCCTGACGCTCGGCGAGCGCGGCCAGGTCGGCGCGTTGCGGTTCCGAGAACTCCGCATAGTGCGCCTCGAGCCCATCCAGGCCCGCGGCCTTGAGAGCTGTGACGAGGGCCTCGAGCCGGACCAGGTCAGGCTCAAACAACAACGGATGCGCCCAGAACACCGTGCCGCCAGCCTTGTGGATCAGGGCGATGGCGGCGGTAGTCTCGAGCCGCCCGTTGGGTGCGGCGCTGATGGGCGGCGCATCCTGCGCGTCGTTGGGCACGGCCGCGCCCATTTTGCGCAGCGATCCGGTGATGCTGTGCACCTCCAGATCGCGGGCCTGGCGGACCGACCGCAACGTCGCCAGCAGATCGGGGTGGCGCGGGTCAAACCCATACCCCAACAGGTGGAGTTCGCGACCGGCGAGATAGGTGGTCAACTCCACCCCGGGCAGGCAGGGCACACCGAGCCGCTTCATGGCCTCCTGAAAGCGCGGCAGACCTTCCAGCGAGTCGTGATCGGTCAGGGACGCATAGCGCACCCCGGCGTTGGCCAGGCCGACGGCCAACGCCTCCGGGCTGATCTCGCCATCGCTGAAGTCGGTGTGGGTGTGGAAGTTGACCAGCAGATCCATGACATTGATCGTGATCGGG
>JAEURK010000097.1 GCA_016789175.1 Anaerolineales bacterium | reverse complement strand
GAAGTTTACCGCCCGAAGCTTATGCCTTTCTGAGCGGAATCCGGCCCGTATCTTACTCGATTTAGGTCCGGGCGGCTGGTCAGATATCGGCGCCAGCGAACATCCGAGGAGCGCCGCGTGAATCCGACTAGAATCAGAAAGCCGGACACTCTCATCCACGGAAGCGACACCACGAGACCATGCGCGCCGATCGACTGCTCTCCATCGTGCTCCTGCTCAACGCCCGCGGCCGGCTGACGGCCCGTCAGCTGGCGGATGAGCTCGGCGTGGCCGAGCGCACGATCTATCGCGACCTGGAGGCCCTGAACATCGCCGGCGTGCCGGTCTACACCCAGGCCGGGCCCGAGGGCGGGATCTTCCTCGACGAGCACTACCGCATCTCCCTGACCGGCTTGAACCCGGCCCAGGTGCGTGCCTTGTTCGTGGCCAGCGGCGTCGGCCCGCTGAACGATCTCGGCCTGGCTAACGCCCACCAGGACTCGCAGCTCAAGCTGTTCGCCGCGCTCTCGACCGCTCAGCGGGCCGAGGCCGAACGCATGCGACAGCGGATCTACATCGATCCGACGCTCTGGTTTCAGGCCCCCGAGGGTCTGGCCCACATCCAGGAACTTCAGCGCGCCGTCTGGGAGGATCGGCGCGTGCGGGTCGAATACCACGCCGTCGAAACCGACTGGCGGGTCCGGGACCTCGATGCCTACGGGCTCGTGGCGAAGGCCAACATCTGGTATCTGATCGGCCGCAAGCCCGACGGCGCCTGGCGCAGTTATCGGATCGGGCGTCTTCGGCAGGTCGAGGTGTTCGACGAACGCTTTGAGCGCGACCCCGAGTTCGATCTGATCACCTATTGGCGCGCGGCTGCCACGGCCTTTGAACGCGAGTCGGTCACACGGGTTCCCGCATGCACGGCGACGTTGCGCGTGCATCGGAGCGTCGATTGGTATTTTCCAGGGTTCTTCGAGGGCCGGTACGAGCGGTTGACGGATGCCGATGCCGAAGGTTGGTCCACGATGCGTGTCACGTTCGCGTCGCAAGACGAAGCTCGGACGCGCGTGCTTGGTTTGGGCACGGCCGTCGTGGTTGTCGAGCCGGCCGCATTGGGCCGCGAGGTGCTTGACACGGCCCGGGCCATCCTGGCGCGGGCACAGGCTGAACCGGGCGCCGCGCGGAATGACACGGCCTGAGACGCTGGGCAACCCGAGTCGCGAACCCTCGTCGATAGAGCCTCAGCTCGGGCGCGGCGCCGATCCAGGCGCGGCGGCTATGCCTTGCGCCTCACCCCCCACCCGTTGGCCTCACGCACTGGCGCGCCAGCTTCAGAGCCCAGTCGTAGTGGCTGCTGGTGGCAGAGATGAAGTACGCGCCCAGCGTGTTCTTGCCAGTCCAGGCGACCTGCCTGCGTGAGAAGAGCTCGACGTCGCTGAGCCCGTCGATCGCCGCCAGGATCTCTGCGAAAGAGGCGCGATAGTCCAGCACCACGTCCGCATACCGTCGCCGATGGTGGGCCTTCCAGATCGCGGCGTTCAACGCCGGCAGCTGCGACCACTTATAGCCCACGGCCGGCAGGGCCGGCGTCTCGCCGCGCTGGCCGGCGCGCCACCACCCCAGACACAGTTGCTCCCAGGCAGTCAGATGCGCCAGGATATCCTTCACCGACCAGCCGGTCTCGGGATTCAGCCGAGTCAGGGCGCGCTGTGGCTGAGCCTCGAGAAACGTGTCCAGCGCGGCATGGCGTACGCGAGCGGCGGCGATCAACTCGGATTTGGTGGTTGGACGGGGCATAGAGGTTCCGCCCTCAGGCCTGGATTACCGGCTGGCGGATGATCGTCCGCAGCTTTTCCGGCGCGGTCCGAGATACATCGGTCAGGTAGATCTCGTGGTGTTTGCCCACGAGTTTGAGGCCACGGGCCGCGATCTCGGCGTGCAGGCGCTCAATGGTCGGCGGCTCATCTTTGAACGAGCCGACGTGCAGAAGCTGCGCGGCCGTGCCCTCGGTCAGAGCCTCGAACCGCACGCGATCGAGGGCCGGTAGCTCCTTCTTGCGCGCGACCGCGGCGCGCTGTTCGGCGATGAGCGCGGCAGTGACGGCGTCGGGCTGCAGGACCATGGCCGTCCAGCGCCAACCGGACCGCTCGATATAGCTGAAGCTGCTCAGATCGTCCACCCACCACTGACCCTCGAGCGGCATGACCGTGTAATCAAAGGCCTGCGGACCCTTCTTGAGCGCGAACTTCAGCGCGTACGACAGCGAGAACAAGGCCTGGATGGCTGCCACGTACTCGGCGGATCCGTTGGGATCGCCCGCGCCGTCAACCATCAGATAGTGCAACCTCGGGACCTCAACCACCGTCACGGTTGACGCCGAGGCCGAATAGAGGGCCTTGTATTCGCGTTTCAGATCAAGCTTGGACATATCTTGCCCTTCCCAACACCTCAAGATGCGACCAGTATGGCGTAGCAACCCTGACATCTCCTGTCAGGGTTGTGTCGTGGCAATTGCTTTTCTGGTGAAACGGCGCGCGTTATGACCCAAAATGAAATATCGGCGCAGGCATGCGATCTGTGGCGCGAAACCCGGAGTACCCGTCTTTCGTGATGTTTCTCGCTGGACGCTTGAGACGTTCCGAATTGAGCCGTACGGGCACGAACCAACTCAGCGGTCCGCTTACCCAGGCGAATGCTGGGCGCAGGCGGGGAGCGAAGGGCGTGGAAAACGGACGCGTGCAGAAAGCAGTAGAATCGAGTTGTCGACGGCGCCCCGGTTTTCCAGCGGGGACCATATTTTTCGCCGAAGACCTGCACCCCCAAGTGGGAGGCACACGATGAATGTGCACGTCGGGATGTTCGTCGCGCTGGGCGCCGCCTTCGTGGTGACCGGTCTGGTGAGGATCCGAGATCATCGTCGGCTGCGTCGCCATATTCGCCGGTTCTTGACCGGGATGATGGTGGCCCAGGTGGCGTGTCTGGCGGGGCTTGCGTACGTGGTCTGGCCGCTCACGCCGATGGGCTTCGCTCCAGCCCAAGCGACTGCCGAGACGTTTCTGACTCACCTGAGTGCCGGGGAATCCGAAAGCGCTTTGGCGCTCGTGCAAGGCGGGAGCGCGGGCGACGGGCAGGATCGGCTGTTGGATCCCGCGAACCGACCGGTCGGCTGGCGCATCGACGGCACCAACGTTCAAACGCGACGAGTCAGCGGCGAAGTGACGCTGGCGGATGGTTCCGCCCACCTGATATCGATCGCGCTGACCTGGGACATGCTGCGGGCGCGGTGGGTTGTGCTGTCGCTATCCTACGAACAGGACACCGGGCCATCGGTCGTTTTTGGGCTATCCACCACGACCCTCGATTTTGCGCTGCAACAGCTGCCTCTGGTTGTCGGGGCCCTTCTGCTGCTGTTCTCAGTCGTCCGGCTGGTGCGATTGGCGAAAGAACGACGCAGCCTTGTCAAAGCCGGCCGCCTGGCCCCGTGAAACAAGGGTCGGGTCAGGCCCGCCGTTGCGTCGCGACGACATAGACCATCGCCACGATCGCGACTGCCACCAGACCGCACGCCACCAGGCCCACACCGAGCGCCAGGATCACGGATATCGACATGTCGGCCCGCTCAGCTTCGCGCACCGCGCAGGCGCAGCGAGTTCGTAACGACGAAGACCGAACTGAACGCCATCGCGCCGGCAGCCAGGATCGGCTGTAGCAGCCCCAACGCCGCCACCGGGATCAGGATGATGTTGTAGATAAAGGCCCAGAACAGGTTCTGGCGGATCGTGCGCATCGTCTGGCGCGAGAGCAGCACCACCCGGGTCACGCCGCGCAGATCGCCACTCATCAAAGTCACGGGGGCCGCGGCCATGGCAACGTCGGTGCCAGTGCCGATGGCGATGCCGACATCGGCCTGCGCCAGCGCGGGGGCGTCATTGACGCCGTCCCCGACCATGGCCACGACCTTACCGGCCCCCTGCAGATCCTTGACTGCCGCGGCTTTGTCACCCGGCAACACGTCGGCGATGACGCGGTCGACCCCGGCCGCGCGCCCGATAGCCTGAGCGGTAACCGCGTTGTCACCGGTGAGCATGATCACATCCAGCCCCAGCCGGTGCAACTCCGCCACTGCTTCGGCCGACCCAGCTTTGATCGCGTCGGCGACGGCGATCACGCCCACGATGGCCCCGTCGACCACGATCAGCATGGCGGTCTTGGCCTCGGACTGCAACCGGGCGATCCATTCCGACCACGGTCCGACATCCAGACCCAGCGACGCGGCCCAGCGCGGCCCGGCAACTACGACTAAACGCCCGTCGACCTCGGCCCGCACACCCTGCCCGGCGACCGCCTCAAACCCGGCGGGCTCAGCCAGCGTGAGACCACGCTCGGTGGCGGCCGCGATCACGGCTTCGGCCAGGGGATGCTCGCTGCCCTTCTCGACCGAAGCCGCCAGGCGGATAAGCGCATCCTCGGTCTCCACGCCGACGTTCCTCGGCCCGGACGGCAGCACCACATCGGTGACGGTCGGGCGGCCGCGCGTGATCGTGCCGGTCTTGTCAAGCACGACCGTCGTGATCCTCGCTGCACGCTCGAGCGCCTCGGACGAGCGGAACAACAACCCCTGGCTGGCGCCTTTGCCCGTGCCGACCATGATTGCGGTTGGCGTCGCCAGGCCCAGCGCGCACGGGCAGGCGATGACCAGCACGGCCACCATGTTGATCAACGCGCGCACCCAGCCTTCGCCGCCGAAGACGCCCCACAACAGGAACGTAACCAGGGCGATGCCGATCACGCCCGGCACGAAGACGGCTGAGATCTGATCCGCCAGGCGCTGGATCGGGGCCTTGCTGCCCTGGGCCTCCTCGACCAGACGGATGATCTGGGCCAGTGCCGCATCCTTGCCGACCCGTGTGGCTTCAAACGTCAAGAGCCCCTGCTTGTTGAGCGTCCCGCCGGTCACGGGCGCGCCGGGCCCCTTGGCCGCGGGCGCGGGCTCGCCGGTCAACATCGATTCATCCACCGTCGAACGGCCGTCGCGCACGACGCCGTCGACCGGGATCTGCTCGCCCGGGCGGACGACCACGACGTCGCCGGCTCGCACCTGTTCGATCGCGATCGCGCGCTCGTTGCCGTCCAGGTCGCGCACATGCGCGGTCTTGGGCCGCAGGCCCATCAGCTTCTTGACGGCCTCCGACGTATGTCCCTTGGCACGCGCCTCCAGGAACTTGCCCAACACGATCAGCACGATGATGACGGCCGCAGTCTCGAAATAGACATGGTCGCCGAGCGCATTTGTGCCGAAGACCGACGTCGCCAGAAGCACGCCGATGCTGTACAGAAAGGTCACGCTTGTGCCACCGGCCACCAGCACGTCCATATTGGCGGCGCCGTTGCGCAGGGCCTTGTAGGCGCCGACGTAGTACTGCCGACCGACGTAGATCTGGACCGGCAGCGTCAGGGCTAACAGCAGCCAATTGAACCACGGCGCCTGCATGGGCATACCGGGCATCAGCATCCCGGGCATCATGCCGCCAAAGAAACCGTTCAACAACCCGAGGTCGCGGCTCATCGCCAGGACGAAGACCGGTGCCGCGAACAGCAGGCCGACCCAAAGCAGATGACGCTGGTGCGCGATTTCGCGCTCGCGCGCGAGCCGCTCGACGTCCTCGCCGTCGCCTTCGATGATCACGGCCTCGAAACCGGCCGCCGAGACTGCCCGCCGCAAATCGGCCTGCCCGACCAGGGTCGGCACATAGCGCACCGTCGCGATCTCGGTCGCCACGTTGACGGTCGCGGCCAGCACGCCCTCCAGACCGCGCAACGCTCCCTCGAGTCGGGCCGCGTCTTGCGAGTCGCTCAGGCGCTTGATCGGCAGGACCGCCTCGCCGGTCGCGATGCCGTAGCCCGCGCGCTCGATCCGCGCGATCACGTCATCCAGGCTCAACTGAGCAGGATCGTATTCGAGCGAGGCGCGCTCGGCGGCCAGGTTGACATTGGCGTTTTGGGCGGACGGCAGTTTCTTCAGATTGCGCTCGATCGTAGCCGCGCAATTGGCGCACGTCATGCCGGTCACAGGGACGGTCAGGTGGCGAGTGGTCATTCGGATTGCTGATTATTGATTTCTGATGGCCGACTGGCGGCGCCACGGCGCCTTCAGACGCTGCCGGATGCGTCAACGGACGCCGCGCGCGTCAGCGCTCGGCGGGGTACCCGATCTCGGCCAGCTTGGCCTCGATCTCGGCCTGAGTGGCCGGCGCATCGAAGGCGACCACGACCAGTTTGGTGTTGGGATCCGCCTCGACTTTGGCCACGCCGCCGACGTCGGCCAGCTCTGTCTTGATCGTGTTCACGCAGTGCTGGCACGAGATGGCGGGGGCTTTGAGGGTGATGGTGGTCATGTTTTCTCCTTTTACGGGAATGAGATGAAGTTCGATTGCTGATTGAGCGTCAATCCGCAACCGTCAATCAACAATACCTAAACCTTGGTGGCAGCCTCGAAGACCTCGGCGATCTCACCCAGGACGCGCTCACGCTCGCGGGCGTCGTCGGAGTTGACGGCCGTGACGACGCACGAATGCAGGTGACCGTCCAGGATCTGGACGCTGATCTTATTGAGCGCCGCCTGGACGGCCTGGATCTGTTTGATGACGTCGATGCAATACGCATCCTCCTCGATCATGCGCTCGACGGCCCGCATGTGGCCGTTGACGCTTTTGACGCGGCGAAGAAGGTCAGTGGAGGATTTGGCTTCCATCAGGCACTCTCCTACCCCTCCCCCCAGGGGGGGGGATAGACTTTTAGTGTAGCGCCAATTAGCCTGTCCTGTCAAGCGGGTCTGCCCCGTCAGGGGTTCCAGCGCAAGATGGGGCCCAGCCAGGCCACGGATGGCACTATGGCGATGACCAGGGCGAGCCAGCGCCAGCGCTGACCAAGTCGGGGGAGCGCAAATACCAGAGCGAGCGCCAGGCCGCAGGTATTGCGGCCGGCGTGCATGAGATGATCGCAGACGATGCTCGGCATGAGCACGGCGAAGAGGGCATTGAAGAGCACGGTCCACCACACGAACCCGTGGGGCCGTTCGTGCAACACACCCACCCCAGAACGGACCAACGCGGCCAGCGCGGGCAGGCTCACAAAGGCCAGGACCATCCACCGCCCGGGATCCGGCGTGAGGATCGGTATGATCCCGGCCAGCGGGATCCACTCCAGGGTCGGCCCGGACCGAAAAGCGACGACACCGGTCAGTGCGTAGAGCGCCAGTTCCCAGAGTGCCAGGGGCACCACTGCCAGGCTGACCACAACGGCGGTCCGAAAGTGACGCTCCAGGATCTCAACAGCCACGATCCCAAAAACGACGAGCAGCGTGATCTCCTTGGTCAGGGCAGCGCACGCCAACCACACCACAGCCCAGCCAACCCGGCGTCGCAACCAGGCCAATATGCCGGCGGCAACCAGCGCGAACGCCAGTGGCTCGGTGAGATCGCGCGAGAAGGCCATGAACGTGCCGACATACCCGGCATAGAGCAGGCTGTACCAGGCCGACAAACCCTGGCTGCTCAGCCAGACCGAGAGCAACCGCGTCGTGACGACGATCGCAGCCAGATTAATGGCAATCATCACCCAGGGCATCAGAGCCGGTTGACCCGCCGACAACGCCCAAACAGCCAGGGGATACCCGATCCGTTGCAGGCGATAAGCAGGGTTATCCAGATGCGACAGCGAGTCCAACCCGTATCGCGCAATGTAGTAGACGAACTGACCATCGTAGCCCGTATCACCGCCCGGCTCCAAATCCGAATAGCGTTCGCCGATCCACGCAAACCACAGCGGATCCCAGCGATGCCAGCCCAAGGCGACTACCGTGAAGATGAGGTATGCCGCGAGCACTCCCAGGGTCGGTGCCGCGGCCCGGCGGAGAAGAAACGAACCGATCGGGCTTTCTCGCATTTCGGAGGGTCCTTTGGTGGCCGGGCCGACGGAACACAACGACAGGGCCCATTCTATGACGGCTCCGGCCGATGGCAATCGGCTTTCGATATCGGGAATGGCCGGATATCGCCGCATGACCCTCCGACGAAAAGTGCACAACTCCCCTCGGTTTGGCGATTGTGACAGCCGGGGTCGACCGGTACGCTGGGGGGACGAGAGGCGGCGTGGCGCAGGTCGTGCCACGCCCCGTCCGCTGTTGCAAGGAAGAGAGCATGAAAGCACTCGTCTATCATGGGCCGGGCCAGATCGCCTGGGAAGAGAAATCGATGCCGACTCTGCAGGATCCGGGTGACGTCATCGTCCGGATCAACAAGACCACGATCTGTGGCACCGACCTCGCTATCCTTAAGGGTGGTGTGGCGACCGTCACACCGGGGCGGATCATCGGGCACGAGGCCACCGGCGTGATCGCGGCCATCGGCACGGCGGTCTCCGACTTCAAAGTGGGCGACCACGTCATCATCCCCTGCACCTCGTCGTGCGGGCGCTGCGACTCGTGTCGCAAGGGCCTGTTCTCGAGCTGCGAACGCGGCGGCTGGCAGATCGGCAACACCATCGACGGCCTGCAGGCCGAGTACGCGCGCATCCCATTGGCCGACTCCAGCCTGCACCGCATCCCGGCCGGCATGAACGAGGAGGCGGCGCTGATGCTGGCTGATATCATCCCGACCGGGCTCGAGGTCGGCGTGATGAAGGCCGAGGTCGGCCTCGGGGACACGATCGCCGTGCTCGGCGCCGGTCCGGTCGGCCTGGCCACGATCATGGCCGCACAGTTTTTCTCACCGGCTGAAACGATCGTGGTCGACCTCGACGACCACCGCCTGGAGAAGGCGCGCGAACTTGGCGCGACAACCACAATCAACAACCGGGACGGTCAGGCCTACGACCAGATCATGGCTCTGACCCACGGACGCGGTGTCGACGTCGCGATCGAGGTCATCGGCAACCCGGCCACCTGCCAGCTCGCGCAGGACATCATCGGCCCCGGCGGCCGGATGGCGAACATCGGGATCTACAGCAAAAGCGTCGAGCTCCACAAGGAGATCCTGTGGACGCGCAACATCACGATCCGCATGGGCGTCGTCAACACCAACACCATCCCGGTGCTGCTTCGCATGATCCAGGCCTGCAAGCTCGACCCGACCAAGCTGATCACACACCACTTCCGCCTCGACCAGATCGTGCAGGCCTATGAGGTCTTCAAGAACGCAGCCCGCGAGCAGGCCATCAAGATCGTGCTGACCAACGACAGCACCGACCCGCCGGACGCCGCCGGCGAGGATCAGATGATCCGCCGGATCGTGAGCCAGGTGCTGGCCCGCCTGTGAGCGGCCCGACGATCCCGAAGAACCAAGAAGGCCCGGCGCGACCGCCGGGCCTTCTTGCATGCCCTCACCACTTGTGGCTCAACGCGGACGGCGCGCCGCGATGGCGGCCGTCGGGCGCCGCGAACGCCCTTCGGGTGCCGACGCGCTCTCGCGATAATCCAACACGTCCCAGGACCGAAAGTAGCTCAGCAATTCCTGTGGCGCCAGCAGGTGCGCCGGATCAGCATCCACCGGGCGACCGCTCATGGCCACCGTCATCGTCTCAAAGATCAACAAGCCGCCGGGTTTGAGCATGCGTCCGAAGGCCGGCCACAGGCTTCGCTCGAGATAGTAAAAGTTCACGATCACGTCGAGCGATTCCGATTGCAGCTCGAAGGCAGTCAGGTCGGCGCGAACGGCCAGCAGGCCCGGCCACTCGGCGCGGGCGGCGCGCACCGCAACCGGCGAGATGTCAACCCCGATCACGTTCAGACCGCGCTGCAAAAGATAGCCGGCGGCCGCGCCCCGCCCCATGGCCACGTCAAGGGCCAACCCACTCGCAGGGAGAAAACGAGCGCTCTCAAGCAAGAAGGCCCGCGGTGCTCCCACCGGCTGATCGAGGTTGGCGCGGTGGCGCACATCCCAGCGCTGGGCGTCGACGGCTGGCATTCAGCCCTCCCGACCTGATCCGGACGTCAGCACCTTCTGCATCAACCACGCCGGTTCGGACGCGTGCACCGTTCGGCCGCGGTCGTCGACATACGACCACTCGCCGGGGTCATCGGCAAAGACCCGGTACCCGAGACGTTCGTACAGCGAACGCGCCCGCAGGTTATCGCGCCCGGCCGCGATCACGGCTACGCGAAAGCCACGCTTGAGCAGATCGTCTTCGGCCGTGGCCATCAAACGGGTGCCCAGGCCCCGCCCCTGCCAATCGGGCCGCACCCGGAAGGCATACAGGTAGGCCCGCCGCGCGCCATCGGCGTAGTTCGGATCGGCGCTCAGCATCTGCACAAACACCTGGCCGACCAGACGGTCCTCGGCTTCCGCCACCCACATCATCCGCTGGCCGCGCAGCATGTCGTCGTAGTTCGCTCGGAAGACCCGGCGGTAGTGCTGGTATTCGCCTTCCCACTCGAGCGCCGGCAGGTCGCGCCAGAGCACCGGACGAACGATGACATGATCCGCGCGCGTTTCACGCCGCTCGGAGACCGAGGTCATGACGCGTCACTCCCCTCCGCCAAAGCCCGCTCGAGCCAGGCCGGCTCCTGCTCGGTCGTGATCTCGCCGTCGAGCAGAGCCGCCCGCAGTGCCCCCAGCAATTGCCGAAAGCGCGGCCCGGGCCGCAGCCCACGCGCGATCAAGTCGGCGCCCGTAAGGGTCGGGCGCACGTGACGCCACGTAGACCAGTAGGTATCGGCCGCCGCACGCCAGCCCGGTCGGGCAACCGCCAGCGTCAGCACGCCCACCGACCCGAACATGTCGAGGCGCGTCACCACATCACTCGGGCGGCTCGGCGGCGCTTCATCAGCTGGCACGTCCAGACACTCCATGACCGCGCGCGCCACGACTGCGCTCGGGTTGATCCGCGCCAGCGCCCGCCCCCAGGCATCGCCCGCGCCTGCATCCGCATCGTGTGCACGGCGCAAGGCCAGCGCCAGGAGGCAGGCCAGGGCGACCTCGGGGCGCGTGAGGTCGGGATCCTGCGAACCATCGATCCAGGCCAACACCGAATCCAGACCGGCCCAATCCGCGTCGCCGCCGGCCGACCAGCTCAGGGCCGAGTGGATCGCCGGCAAGAGCCCGTGTGTCATCAGAAAGGTCATCGCGCCGGTCGCGGTGGGCTCCACCGCGATCAGCGCCAGCTCATGCCGTATGCGGTCGCCCGACAACGCCGGCAGATGCGCGCTGCCGGCAGCGACCTGTTGGCTGGACGCGTCATCCAGCACGAACCCGTAACGCGCCGCATAGCGGGCTGCACGAAACAGCCGGGTCGGGTCGTCGCTAAAGCTTTGGGGATGGAGCACGCGTAGAACGCCGGCGGCAAGGTCGGCCCGCCCATTGAAGGGATCAACCAGTTCGCCCACGCCGTCCACGGTCAGCGGCAGGGCCATGGCGTTGATCGTGAAGTCACGCCGGGCCAGATCTTGCTCGAGGGTCGCGCCCAGGCTGACGGTCGGCAGAGCCGCCGGCGACGCATACTGCTCCTGTCGCGCGCTGGCGAGATCAAAGGCGTGGTGATCGGGGGCCTGCCAGGTCGCGGTTCCGAACGGGCGATGCACGCGCAGGCGCCCGCCCAGGCTCAGCTCGAGATCGCGCGAGAGCGTCGTCGCATCGCCCTCGATGACGAGATCGAAGTCGTCGGGCGTGATCCCCAACAGACGATCGCGCACAAAGCCGCCCACCAGGGCCACCCGCATGCCCAGCGCGGCCGCCCGGCTGCACAGTGCCTTAAGCCACTCGCGGCGACCGGCGTCGACCGACGCCAGCCAGCCCCTTCCATCCAGGGAGAATGACATACCCGGATTATAACGAGAGGACGGAGTCTTCACCTCCGCCTTACTTTGGTTTCAGGGCCGGTTTACCGACACAGCTGCAAGGTTAACCTATCGTTGAATCGAGCCAGGAGCAGGTCAGCCGGTGAGGCGGCGCCTGCCCTTCAAGCGCATCAAGGACCACGCTATATGTCTTCGGAGCTCGAGATCCTACAAGAGTGGCCGCTGCTGATCGCGATATTTGTGACGGTCGCCCTGGGTTTTAGTTTTGTTTTGCGTCTGGTATTTCGGCATAGCCTGATCGTGCGCCTGATGACCTGGGCGCTCCTGTTCGCGGTCGCCAACTGCCTGATCGCCTACACTGTCGGCCGCATCGGCGTGACGGTCTTCAGCATCGGGATCGGTGTCGTCGGTGGCGGGCTGGCTACGATTACGCTGCTGTGGGCGTTTCGCCAATACATCACCCGCCCTTTGCAAGATCTGGCGGCCCAGGGTCGACGCGTGGCGCTGGGCGATACCCAGGTCGAGCCGGTGGTGCGCGGCGCCGACGAACTGGCCGACATGGCCGGCGCTTTCCGCGACATGATCGGCTATCAACGCGCTGCCGCCGCGCTGGCGGACCGGATCGCGCGCGGCGATTTGACCAACGCCGCTGGGGCGCGCTCCGACCAGGACACGCTTGGCCGCGCGCTCGCGCGGATGGCCGAAACTCTACGCCACCAGATCAGCCAGATGGCCGCCAGTGCTGCGCGTGCCAACACGGCCTCACTCCAGCTGGCCAGCGCCTCCCGCGAAGCCGATTCGGCGACGCGCCAGATCGCGGCCACGGTGGGCGAGGTATCGATCGGCACCCAGCAACAGGCCGAGAGCCTGTCCCGCTCGGCCCAGGCCGTCGAGGACCTTGAACGGGCGATCGACGATGTGGCCCACGGTGCGCAAGAGCAGGCCGGCTCGATCGCGCACATCTCGGCCCTGACCCGGGCCATCGGCGACTCAATCGCGCAGGTCGTCGACAGCGCACGCACCGGCACCTCTCAGGCCGACGCCGCTGCTCAGACGGCGCGTGACGGCGCCACCACCGTGGCGGAGACCCTGCGGGGCATGCAAACCGTGCGGGGCAAAGTCGGGGCTTCGGTCCAGGCGATGGATCTACTCAGCCAGCGTTCGGCCGAGATCGGCGTCATCGGTGAGACGATCGAGGAGATCGCGTCGCAGACCAACCTGCTGGCGCTCAATGCCGCGATCGAAGCCGCCCGCGCCGGCGAACAAGGGCGCGGATTTGCGGTAGTCGCCGGCGAGGTGCGCAAACTGGCCGAACGCGCCTCGGCCTCGGCGCACGAAATCGGGGGGCTGATCCAGAACGTTCAGGTCACGATCCGCCACGCGGCGGAGGCCATGCACGAGGGCGCGGCCGAGGCCGACCGCGGCGTGGCCGGCTCCAATCGGGCCGGCAGCGCCCTGACCGGCATCCTGGCTTCGATTGAGGGCGTCCATGAGCAGGTGCGCCGAATCGCGCAGGCTGCCGATCTGATCAACGCCTCAGCGCACGAACTGGTCGGCGCGATGCAAAACGTTGCCGGGGTCGTCGATGCCAACTCGGCCATGGCCCAGACCATGGCCCAGGCCAGCGCCAGCGTCACCGGCGCGATCGAGCATATCGCCAGCGTCGGTGAGGAGATCAGCGCCTCAGTCGACACAGTCACCGTGAACGCCACCGGCATGAGTGCTCAGGTCGCGGCTGTCACGAGCGCTGCCCAATCGCTGGCCGAGATGGCCGACAATCTTCAGCTGCTGGTCGGCCGTTTCCAGCTGGCCGGGTCGGCTGATCAGGTCGGCGCGGACGCCTCGCTCTTGATCGCCTGGGACGATGCGATGGAGACCGGCGACAGGGCTATCGACCAGCAGCACCGCGAATTGATCCGTCAACTCAACGGCCTGGCGGAGGCCATGTCGCGCGGGGCCGGCCGCGACGAGCTGACGCCTCTGCTCGACTTCCTGGCTGAGTATGTCCAGATCCATTTCAGCCACGAAGAGGGTTGCATGGCGCGCCACAACTGCCCGGCCGCGGCCCAAAACCAGGAGGCCCACCAGAAATTCGTTGTCACGTTCACGGATCTGCGCGCCCGGATCGAGCGCGATGGCCCACAACCCGCTCACGCGATCGAAATCCGGCGGGTTCTGTCCAACTGGCTCGTCAACCACATCACCCGGGTGGACACCCAATTGAAGCCATGCCTCGCCGCCGAGGTCGCGCTCAAAGTCAAAGCCCGCCGCGAGACGACCCAAACCGCCAGCCCTGTTTGACCTCGCCCGTTATCGTTGAAACCCGCCAACCAACCGGGACTTAAGTCCCACGCTTGGCTGGCTGGATTTGCATAAGATTGACCAATGGCACGGTCAGCGCGAGTGATCAGCCAGACACCCGACACGCGTCTCATAACCGCATCCGAACACGATTCAGGCCTTAACCCGCTCTTTATGGGCCCTGGCACATTCGTTGCATGGTTATGTATGCGGGACCATGGTCTTCCTGGGCATCCAAAACAAAGGCGCTCGGGTAAAATAACCGTGGTCTAACCAATGACTGGATGGGCTTCTATGTGGATTGTGACGGTACGTTCGCCGCGGGGAGAGCCTCGAGAGTACGTCCTTAAGCCGGGGAAGACGACGATCGGGCGCAAATCGGATAGTGACATCCCTTTGCCGGACGAATCGGCCTCGCGCAATCACTCCGAATTGCATCTAGATCCCAGCGATCAATCGATCGTGCTGGTGGATGTGGGCAGCACGAACGGCACCTTTGTCAATCGCGAACGGGTCACGCAGCCCCGACGAGTCACTTCGGAAGACCAGGTGCGCATCGGCCAGCATGTCCTGACCCTGACCCGCCGGGACACCGAGCCGGGCCCGGGGAGCGAGGTGATCTCGCTGCCGGGCACCCAACCGCTCACGCGAGACCTGCTCCTCGAGTCGCTCGATCATCATGCCGTCCTGTTGTACGAAGTCGCCAGCCGGTTGAACACGGTGATCGACCTCGACACAGCGCTGCGCGAAGTGTCCGACATGATGCGCGTGGCGATGGGCGCCGACAAGTGCCAGGTGATCCTGGCCGAGCGCTTCAGCCAGCTCCATGACCTTGGCTTCCCGGTGTCGATCGCGCGCCTGGCGCTTGATCAGCGGTCGGCCGTGATCATCCCCGACGCGCAGGCCAACCCGCAGCTCGGCAAATCGGCGGTGCTGATGCGCATCCGCTCGGCGATGTGCGTGCCGGTTATGAGCGGCGAGAAAGTCGTGGCCCTGATCTACGTCTACAAGACGCGGCCGCTGGCCCGTCCGTTCGATCAGAGCGACCTGCAGCTGGCCGTGGCCATCAGCCACCAGGCTGCCCTGACGATCCAACGCACGCGCCTGCTCGAGCACGTCCGCAAAGAGCAGCGTATCCGCCAGTTGTTGCAGCGCTTCCTGTCGCCGCCCGAGGCCGAGTACCTGCTCCAGGATTATCTGCAAACGGGCGCCCTGCCCCCGCTCTCGGAGCGCACGATCACGGTGCTGTTCGCCGACCTGGGCGAATCGACCACCCTGGCCGAGCGGGTCGGCGCCAAGCGCTTCAGCGAGATCCTCAACCGCTTCTACCACGAAATGACCGACGTCGTCTTCGACAACGGCGGCCTGCTCAACAAGTACATGGGCGACGGGTTGATGGCCGTCTTCGGCGTGGTGGCTCAGCGCCCCAATCCCGAAGAGCGCGCCGTCAAGGCGGCGCTCGAGATGCTGCAGCGCCTCGACTCGCTCAACATGGCCGAAAATGAATCGGTCGAGATGAGCATCGGCATCAACACCGGCACCGCCATGGCCGGCTACGTCGGCACCGACGAGCGCATCGAGTTCACTGTGCTGGGCGACAGCGTCAACACCGCTCAACGCCTGCAGACCTTGGCCCGCCCGAGCCGGATCATCATCGGACCGCAGACCGCGCGCGCGGTTGAGGGCCAATTCAACCTCAAATCCATCGGTCCGGTCGAATTGAAGGGCAAGGTGCAAAGCGTCGAGGCGACCGAAGTCCTCCGGCCCGAGCGTCAGCCCCGCGGCGAAGCCTGATCGCCCTTTCAGCCGACCGCCACACAGAAAGAGCGCGGGCTGGGTGCACCCAGCCCGCGCTCTTTC
>JAEURK010000072.1 GCA_016789175.1 Anaerolineales bacterium | reverse complement strand
CTCCGGCGCCGACACCATCACACTCCCGGCCGGCACGTTCACCCTCAGCCTCGCCGGGATCAATGAGAACGCCGCCGCGACCGGCGATCTCGACATCGTCGACGACCTGACCCTGGTCGGCGACTCCACAGCGACCACGATCATCGACGCGGCCGGCCTGGATCGTGCCTTCGAGCTGTACCTGGACCCGGTCGTGGCGATGTCCCGGCTGTCGATCACGAACGCGACGTCTTCGGCCGCGGGCGCCGCGATTCGGATCGCCGGGACGTCGTCGCTCTCGTTGACCCTGGTTCGGATCAGCGACACCGCCGGCGCATCTCCTGCCATCTATCTCCTCTCGGGTTCAAACCTGAGCCTCGTCTCGACCCGGATCGAAGACAACGCCGGCGGCGGACTGTTTCTCCAACCTTCGACGACCACGATGATCCGCAACAGCGTGCTCAGCGGCAACCACGCCAGCAGCGGTGGCGCCATTGACAATGGTGGCGACCTCACCATCGTCAACAGTACCCTCAGCGGCAACACAGCGGACTTCAACGGCGGCGCGATCCATAGCAGCGGAGACGTCAGCCTGCACAACGTGACTGTCGCGGCTAACTCGGCGGGCCTCAGCGGCACTGCAGGCTCCGGAGGAGGCCTCTCAACGGTGGGTGGGACGTTCTCGTTGCTGAACAGCATCCTGGCCGATAACGCGAATTGGGTGTCGATCAACACGCAGGACTGCTACGGCTCCTACGTCAGCGGCGGTTACAGCCTGATCGAGGACGCGGTTGGCTGCACGATCACGGGCGACCTCGCCACGACCCTCACCGGCGTCAGCGCGAACCTGGACGCCCTGGCCGGAAACGGCGGCGGTCTGCCCACGCATCGCCTGTTGGCGGGCAGCCCGGCCATCAACGGCGGCAACCCGGCCGGCTGCCTCGACGAGCTCAGCCTCGTCCTGCTCGTCGATCAACGCAACGCCTTGCGCAACGGCGTGTGCGACATGGGCGCATTCGAGTTCAACTCGCCCGGGGTCGCGACGGCCACCGCGACGGCGACCTCTTCGCCGGTCCCGGCCACGCCCACGTTCACGCCCACCGCCAGCCCGACGCGCACGAACACGCCCGTGCCGCCCACCGCGACACGGACGGCCACCGCCAGCCCGACCCGCACGAACACGGGCGTCGCGCCGACGGCCACGCGAACCGCCACACGGGCAGCCACGACACCCGCAGCCAACCACTGGACGTATCTGCCGACGCTGCAGAAGTAGGGCAGAAGGGGGTACGGTGCTGGGTCGCAGCGAATCCGCGACCCAGCACCCTACCCCCTTTTGCCACCCCGCTTCCACAGAGGCTGCAGCGCGACGATCGCAGTAGAATTCGACGATGGTCGCGTTGCTCGAACGACAGGAGGCGTGGCAGGCCCTGGAAACGGCCTTGGCGGAGGCGCGTGCCGGCTCCGGACGCATCGCACTGGTGACGGGCGAGGCCGGAATCGGAAAGACCGCGCTGGTCGAGCGCTTCGCTGAGGCCCAGGCCGGCGAGGCTCGGGTGCTGTGGGGTGCCTGCGACGCGCTCTTCACGCCGCGCCCGCTCGGCCCCCTGCAGGACATGGCCGCGCAACTCAAAGGCAACTTGCCCGCGCTGTTGAACGACCCGTCTCAATGGGGCAACCTGTTCTCCACGGTCCTGGTCGAGCTGCAGAACCGCCCCACGCTGGCCGTCTTCGAAGACATCCACTGGGCCGATGAAGCCACACTCGATCTGTTGAAATACCTCGGTCGACGGATCACGCGCACGACCGCTCTGGCGGTCGTCACGTATCGCGACGACGAGCTCGGCCCGAAGCATCCCTTGCGGGGCTTACTGGGTGATCTGACAGAGACACCGGCGTGCCTCCGAATCTCGCTCGCGCCGCTATCGGCGGCGGCCATCGGAGCCCTCGCGGGGCCGCGTCCGATCGACGGTCGCGGGGTGGATCATCAAGCCCTCCACAGTCAAACCGGCGGCAATCCGTTCTTCGCCACCGAGATCCTGGCCAACCCAACCGCCGGCATCCCCCCGACGGTGCGGGACGCCGTGCTGGCGCGCGCTTCGCGTCTCTCGGCCTCGGCTTATGCTGTCCTGCAAGCAGCGGCTGTGATCGGCCCACGGATCGAGCCGGCCATCCTGGCTGCCGTCACGGGTGCCGAAGCGCACCACGCCGAAGAGTGTTTGAACGCCGGGATGTTGACGACGCAGGGCGATACGCTGACCTTTCGACACGAGTTGGCACGCCAGACCATCCTGGAGCTGATCGCGCCGACCCACAGGCACGTGCTCCATCGCATGGCCCTGGATGCCCTGCGGGCCGAGCCGGCCATGCATCCGGACCTGACTCGCCTGGCCCACCACGCCGAGGGCTCGGCCGACCACGACGCCATCCTGACCTACGCTCCGGCCGCCGCGCGGGCGGCGGCCGAGACCCGCGCTCACCGCTCGGCCGCCAAGCTGTATGAACTGGCGCTGGCTAATGCCGCCGACCTGGCACCAGCTGTGCGCGCGGAATGGCTGGAAGCCTTTTCGATTGAGTGCGACGTGATCAACCGCCGGCCCGAGGCCATTGCTGCCACCCGTCAGGCGAGCGCGCTGTTCGCCGAGGCTGGCCTGCCGCTCGGTCAGGGCCGCAACCTCAGCCGCCTGGCGCTGCTGCTGCAGGTGACCGGCCAACAGGCCGCGGCCGAAGCCGCCAATCGCGAGGCGCTCGCCCTGCTGGAGCCCCTGGCGCCCAATCGCGAGTTGATCCGAACGTACATCATGGAGGCCTGGCTTGGTTTGAGCGACCCGGACCATGCCCGTGGCATCGCCATCGTCAACCAGGCTCTGGCACTGGTCGAGCAATTCGAGTCCCCGGGCGATCTGCCGCGTCTGTACGAGATCGCGGGCCTGCTTTGGCTGACCGTCGATCAATCGCGCGGGGTCGCCTACCTCGAGCGGGCCTTGCACGAGGCCTTGCGCCTGGAGCATACGACGCGAGCCGGCAACATTTACGCCAACCTTGCCCTGATCACGGTCGACGCCCATCAGTTCGACCGGGCCGAGCAGTTACTCGCTGTCGGCCTGCCCTTTGCCCGTGAGCGCGATCTCGACTTCGCTCACGGCATGATGCTGGGGTACCGGGCGCTGCTTCTGATGCATCGCGGCGAGTGGTCGGCAGCCGAGCAGATCGCCCTCGACGTACTGCCTTCGGCGGGTCGGAGCCCGGCCCTTGTCGCGCTGGGGCGCCTGCGCGCCCGACGCGGCGAGCCGGACGCGCAGGCCGCATTGGACGAAGCGCTCGCGATCCTGCACAAGCAAGGCTTCCGCCAGCTCGAGGGCTCGGTTCGGGCAGCGCGAGCCGAAGCCGCCTGGCTGGCCGGCGATCCCGGTCGTGCAGGCGAAGAAGCGCGCGCGGTGTTCGATCTCGCGCTCCAGCATCGGCAGCCCTGGTATGTCGGCGAGCTGGCGTACTGGCGAAGGCGGGTTGGAGAGGAGGCGCCACTCCCCGAGTGGACGGCTCGGCCGTACGCCCTCCACCTCCAGGGCGATTGGTGCAGCGCCGCCGAGGCCTGGGCTGCGCTCGGCTGCCCGTACGAGCAGGCGCGCGCCCTGGCCGATGGCGACGCCGACGCGCAACGGGCGGCGCTGGTGATCTTCGACAGGCTCGGCGCCCGGCCAAGCGCCGCAGCGCTGCGCGCCACGATGCGCGCCGCCGGTCTGAAGGGCATCCCCCACGGCCCACGCGCTGCAACGCGCCAACACCCGCTTGGGATCACCGCGCGACAGGCCGAGGTCCTGGCGCTGATGGTCGCGGGCCGCACCAACGCCGAGATCGCCGCGCACCTGCATCTTTCAGAGAAAACGATCGAGAAACACGTCACAGCGCTGCTGGCCCGGCTCGACGTTCACTCACGCCGCGAGGCCATCGAAAAGGGCCGCGGGCTCTCCGACCGGTAGGCCCGGCATTTTCGTATACTTGGCGCATGATCAACGAAACCCGTGTTGACTCAGCCGAGGGCCGCCGACTGCACGTCTACGATACAGGCCAGTCCGACAATCATTCGCCCCTGGCGGTGTTCTGGTTGCACGGCACGCCCAATCTGGGCGCGCCGCCGGCTCCACTGTTCGCGGACGCGCGCCGTCTCAATCTGCGCTGGGTTTCATACGATCGGCCCGGCTACGGCGGATCCACGCCACAACCCGGCCGAAGCGTGGCTGCGGCGGCGGACGATATTGGCCGGATTGCGGACGCGCTCGGTATCGACCGATTTGCCGTGTTAGGCCACTCCGGCGGCGGGCCGCACGCGCTGGCCTGCGGGGCCCGGCTGGCGGAGCGGGTGGTGGCGGTCGTGAGCGTCTCCGGCTCCGCGCCCTATGGCGGGCCGGGCCTGGATTGGTTCGCGGGCATGGCGCCCGCGGCGGCCGCCGAACTGGGTGCCGCGACAATGGGGCGCGCAGCGCTCGAAGCCCACCTGCGCTCGGCCGAGTCGACCCCAGACGTGCTGACGCCTGACGACCTGGCTGCCCTCGCCGGGCCCTGGGCCTGGCTGGGTGCGGTATATGAGGGCGGTCTGAAATCCGGGTTTGACGGGTTCGTAGATGACGATCTGGCGTTTGTTTCGGCGTGGGGATTTGACCCGACTCAGATAGCGGCCCCCACCCTCATCCTGCACGGCGAGCGGGACCGGATCGTGCCCTGTCCACATGGGTTGTGGCTCGCCGAGCACTGCCCGGCAGCGGAGCTGCGCGTCGAGCCTGAAGCAGGTCACCTCTCGGTCCTCGCCTCAGCCCCGTCCGCGCTCGAGTGGATTCGAAGCCGGGTCGACTGAACCGTCTTCGAACGACACCTGTGCTTCAGAGGTCCCGGGCGATCTCCCAGATGTGCCCGGCGGGATCAGCAAAGCTGGCGGTGCGGATCCCCCATGGTCGATCCAGCGGGCCGTTGATCAGCGACGCGCCGCGCGATTCCAGCTCCGCGCTCAGGCGGTCGACATCGTCGACCTGGATGGTGAAAACAAAGCGCGAGCCCGCCTCAGGTTTGGCTACCTTGGCCGGATTGATGAGGCCGGGCGCTTCGGTTGTCTTGAGAAGATTGATCAGGGTGTTCTTGAATTTGAACACGGCCGAGGCGGCATCCTGATATTCAACGGGCAACCCAAAGACGTTCTGATAGAAACGCTTCGCGGCTTCAAGATCTTCGACGAAAAGCGTGATGGCGAAGATTGGTCCGGGCCAGGCATTGGTCGTCGATGCGTTCTCAAGTGGTTGTTCCATCAGCACTCCTGAAAATGTAGGGCTCATCAATCAGCACGAGCTTTGCCCAGCCTACCCGGCCATGATCCAGTGCGGTTGCGCAGGCTGAGTCCGCCGTGCCTGCATCAGGCTCGATGCCAGCGCAGCGGTTTGGTCGTTTCGCGAACCAGCAGCCCCTTGGCTTCGAGGTCGAGTTGGGCGGCCTTCATCCACCAGCCGGCCGTCGCACCGCCGGGGAAATGAACCGCGGGCAACAACGGCAGCAGCCGCTCGTAGATCTCGGCCGCCGTCAACCCGGGGGACCGTTTCGGGACGGCTTTGAGCATGGCGCGTCGCATGGCCGCGTACTTGGTCGCGTCGACGGGAGTCGTTTGGCCTGGATGATTGACGTTTTCGATCAGGATGGTCTTTGGCTTCGGTGTCATGCTCTCCTCCGTTGTTGGTCAGGTCGACAAGACACGCCCTTCGGTACAGGCGTGTCACGGGGCCTGGCCCGGCTGCTCGGGTGAGTCGAACACAAAGGCGAGATACCGGCGCAGGTGGTCGACCGACTCGATCGCCACCTGCGGGCTCTGGCTGGCTTTCGCAAGGATGAAGGCGCCCTGCAGGACGGCCTGTGTATGGAGCGCCAGGCTCTCGGGGCTCCACCCCGTCACGATCCCGCGTTGTTTCAGGGCAGCTTCGATGTCAAGGGCCAGGATGGCAGCGGGCTCACGGATATGTCGCTCACACGCAGCGCGGATACGCGGATGTGTGTCAAAGGCCTCCTGCACCATCGTACCCAGCAGGCACGTGAAGTCGGCCGGTTCGCCCGTCAGGAGCGACTTGCGATAGTCGATGTAGCCCAGGACGCGCTCGGCCGGATCGGTCTGACGCTGATACGGCGCATTGGCGAACTCCGCGTTGACCATGGCACCCCAGTGGTCAGCCGCCGCCAGGGCCATGTCCTCCTTGGACTTGAAGTAGTGGAAAAACGTGCCCTTGGTCACGCCGCCCGCCCGGCAAATATCGTCCACGGTCGTGTCGGCATAGCCCTTGGCCCGGATCACGGCAATCGCAGCGTCCAGAACCGTTTTCCTCGCTTCACCGGGTTGCTTGGGACGAGGCATCGTGTCGCTTTTGTTAGGATCCGTTTTATCCACTTATCCTTATCGTACCAACCAGTTGGTATGCTGTCAATCTCCAGCCAGATGTGCCAGAGCACGGTCATGCGAACGATGAAGACACTTCTTGAGCGGTGGAGCCGCCTGTTTGATGCGCTCTTCCCAGACTTCGCGGCCCGTGATCCGGCCGTATGAGGGTGCTTCCCGCCAAGATGGGGTGTTGCGGCCAGGAAGATGGGGCCCGCGCCCGATGCGCGCCAGGGAGGTCCAATTTATCCTGTTCAAAACTCACGACAGGATAGAGCCATGTCTTCTCAACACACATCGCGGCGCACCATCTCGACCTGGAACCCCGGCACCCTGGTTCGGATGGGCCTGGCCGGGTCACTGCTGGCCGGCGTAGCGCTGCTTGCCGGGCCAGCCTGGCCAGCTCAAGCCACCGTGATCACGGTGACCACCACCACTGACGAATTGAACAGCGACGGCGATTGCTCGCTGCGCGAGGCGATTGTGGCGGCCAACACCAACGCGGCCATCGATGCCTGCCCCGCCGGCACCGGCGCAGACACGATCACGCTTCCGGCCGGTTCCTTCACGCTGACCCTGCCCGGCACCAGTGAGAACCTGGCGGCGACCGGTGACCTCGATATCTATGACGATCTGACGCTGGTCGGCGCTTCACCGACCACCACGATTATCGACGCCGCCGGGATCGACCGCGTCTTCGAGGTCTACGAGGATCCGGTCGTACATCTGTCAAGGATCGCGATTACGGGCGGCGGTTCGACCGGGGCCGGTGGCGCGATCCGGTTGGCCGGGACGGCCGCGCTCACGCTTTCGGTGGTGCGCCTGTACGGTACGCCTGCCGGCGTGAGCACCCCGCTCTACGCCATTGCCGGCACGCAACTGACGATCCTGTCCAGCCTGATCGACAGCAATCTGAGCGGCGGCATATATCTTCAGAGTTCGACGACGGCCGTCATCCGCAACACCACCATCTCAGGCAACACCAACGACAACGGCGGCGCCATCCAGAGCTCCGGCACGCTGACCCTGGTGAACAGCACCATCAGCGGCAACACAGCGGAGTTCAACGGCGGCGGGATCTTCGCGGGCGGGACGACCGATCTGTACAACGTCACGGTCGTCAGCAACACCGTGGGCACCAGCGGCACACAGGGCAGCGGCGGCGGATTCTATCAAAGCACCGGCACCGTGACGCTGTACAACAGCATCGTGGCCAACAACGTCGACCTGGTGCCGACGACGACGAACGAGTGCATTGGCACCCTGACCAGCGGCGGCCATAACTTGATCGAAGATGTGACGGGCTGCACCATTGTCGGCGACACGGCCAATGACATTTACGGTTCCGACCCCGATCTCGACACGCTCGATCTCAACGGCGGCGGCCTGCCGACTCACCGCCTGAAGATCGGCAGCCCGGCGATCAACGCTGGCGATCCGGGCGGGTGCCTCGACGAGGCCAGCGCAGTGCTGCTGACCGATCAGCGTCTCTTCCTGCGGAACGGCGTGTGTGACCTCGGTGCCTTCGAGTTCAACTCACCCGGTGCAGCCACAGTTACACCCACGCTTACCAACACGCCCGTCCCGCCCACGGCAACGTTCACCCACACGCCCGTCCCACCGACGGCCACCCGCACCAATACACCCGTCCCGCCGACGGCGACGCGCACCAGCACGCCCGTCCCGCCGACGGCGACCCGCACCAACACGCCCGTCCCGCCGACAGCGACCCGCACCAACACGCCGACGGCAGCCACGGCAACCTCCACCAGCACGTCTGTGGCAGCCACGGCGACGACCACCCCGTCCGTCTGGGTGTACCTGGTCAATATCTCGAAGGACGACGTCGGCGGAACGCCATAATTCATCCAGCCACCTGCGCCGTCCGGCTAGAGGGCCGGATGATGCGGGTGGCGCTTAGTTTCGAAGATAGGGGATACGCTCACGCAATCTAGGGGGGCGTTCCCGATGCGATGTCGCCGACTTCGCCCTATGGTGTAGGAGTTCCAGACCGAGGCAGACCGGTCCTCCTCGCTTGAGGGCCCAGCCTGAACCGGCGAGGACCGGCCAACCCGAGTAGCGCTGATCCAGGAGGGCGCATGCCACACGACCGCGTTCGCACCAATCACGACGAACTCAGCCAGATCGCGCAGCTCTTCGCTCAAGAAGCTGAGGCGGTCAGCAAGACCCTCCAATCGTTGCGGCAACGCAAGGATGTGCTCCAGGGCGGAGATTGGGTCGGCCAGGCAGCCACCCGGTTTTACCAGGAGATGGACAGCGAGATCCTGCCGACCCTGGGCCGGCTCCAAAGAGCTCTGGCTCAGGCCCAGCAGGTGACACGCACGATCGGCACGCGTCTGCGCCAGTGCGAGGCCGATGCCGCCCGCCAGCTGCAGGATCGCGAGGCCTTCACCGGCCAACCGGTCGGCGGCTCCGGCGGCAGCCTGCCCGCGACCGGTGGCGACTTCACCGGCCAACCGGTCGGCGGCTCGGGCGGCAGCCTGCCCCAGACCGGCGGCGACTTCACCGGCCAACCGGTCGGCGGCTCCGGCGGCAGCCTACCCGCGACCGGTGGCGACTTCACCGGCCAACCGGTCGGCGGCTCCGGCGGCAGCCTGCCCGCGACCGATGACGGGTACAGCATCGGCGGTACGGCCTCACTGGGTCCGATCTCAGTGGAGGGCGAGATCAGCGCGTTCGATGGATCGACGTCCGACACGGGCACCTTTGGTCAAACTGCCGAAGGGCATGTGCTCGGCAGCGAAGTGGAGATCGGGCTCGATCCATTCGGGGTCAGCCCCCTTCAGTCGGCCATCTCGGGCGAGGGTGTCTTGTTGGGCGGTGAAGCCGGCTTTGGCGTGGGACCGGGTCTGGTGGGCGGCTTCGCCGAAGGCACGGTGGGCTCGGCTGGCGGCGAGGTACAACTCGGCGGGGGCGAGGATGGTTGGGCCCGTAACACGGTGCAGGTCGACATCGTCTCAGGCGGCGGCTTCATCGGGTTCCACGAAGGCGATATCGGCCTGGGCGGCAGCGTCTCGGCCGGTTCGATCAGCCAGGACTTTGTGGTCGGCACCCGGAACATCGGCATCACGTTCGGCGGCGAGTTCACGGGACCGGGGGCGGACGGGGCGGTCGGCTTCGCCGATAACCGGCTCGCCTTAGAGGGCGGTGTCGAGGGCGTGGGTGTATCTGGCGGGGCCGGGCTCAACGTCCTGGGCTGGAACGTCACGGTTGGTGGTGAAGCCGAGGTCGGTCTGCACTTCGGCGGCAGCATCGGCAAACGCACCGCGATCCACCTCGGACCGTTCTCAGGTGTCATCACCATCGGCAGCGCCAAGTAGCAAGGAGGACCGCGATGTCCGTCATCCTGGATCGTTCCGAATTCTTCACCCTGATGGCGCTGTTGCGAGCAACGGATGTCTTCGGCCTGGAAGCCGCTGCCCTGCTCCCTGCGGAACCAGCGGCGCTTCAGGCGCTATATGACGAAGGTCGCGAGCGTCTGTTGGCCCGTGACCTGATCCGCCGGACGACCTC
>JAEURK010000412.1 GCA_016789175.1 Anaerolineales bacterium | reverse complement strand
GGGGATGGCGGGGTCGACGAAGGTCGCCAGGCGCAGGCCCTTCTGCCGGGCGCGGATGGCGAGCAGGTCGGCGGCGCTCTCGACGACGGTGGTGAGGCTGAACTCGTGCAGGTCGAGCTCGAGGCGGCCGGCCTCGATCTTAGAGAAGTCGAGGAGGTCGGTGATGATGTCGAGCAGGGCCTGGCCGGAGTCGATCATGAGCTGGACCGAGCCGCGCTGTTCGTCGGGGAGGGCGGCGTCGAGCAGGAGCTCGGCCAGGCCGACGATGGCGTTCATGGGTGTGCGGATCTCGTGGCTCATGTTGGCCAGGAAGTCGCTCTTGGCGCGGTTGGCGGCCTGGGCCTCGCGGGCCATCTCGCGGGCGGTGACCAGGGCTTGCTCGAGCTCGAGGTTGGTCTCCGACAGGGCCTGCTCCATGGCCTTGCGCTCGCTGACATCGGTGAAGACCACCACGGCGCCAATGGCTTGACCGTCGCGCGCCCGGGGCGTCGACGTCATCAGCAGGTCGACCAACGCGCCGTCGGGTCGCACATACTCGAGTTCAAAGGTGCCGACCTGGGGATTGGTCATCAACTCGGTGTTGGACATTCCCCACAGGGCCTGGATCCGTTCCCGCTGCCGGCTCGGTACCAGATCCATAATGGCGGCGCCGACCACCTGTTGCGCCTCGACGCCCACGATGCGCGCGCCGGCGGGGTTGATGTACTCGCAACGGCCGTCACGGCTGAAGACAGCGACACCCTGGCCAAGGGCGTTGAGGACGAGCTGGGCGAAGTCGCGCGCGGCCCGGACTTCGTTCTGCAGCGACTTACTGGCCGTGATGTCCTCGATCAGGCCGATGACCTGGGTGACGACGCCTTCCGGGTTGCGCTCGAAGATCAAGTTGCGGAAATTGATCCACCGCCACCGCCCTTGACCATCCTTGAGGCGCAACTCGGTCTCCAGGATCTCGCCGTCTGCCAGCGTCGGGATCTGCATCCCCATGCGCTGTAAGGCCGGCCTGTCGTCTGGGTGCGTCTGCGCGATCAGGAAGTTGATCCAGCCGAGTTCGGTTTCGATACCCACCGCCAGACCCAGAACCTCGGCCAGGTTCCGGTTGGCGTAAAGGATGTGGCCAGTGTTCTGCGGCGTCTCGAGGTCGATGACGGCCAGCACGCCCGGGACGGCCTGGGCGATTCGGTTGAGCAACCGCTGGCTGGCGGCCAGATCCTCTTGGGCCTGGCGCGTGATCGTGATGTCGTCCACGATGCCCAGGGTCTGGCGGACCCGCCCGGTTTCGTCGCGATCGAAGACCAGAATGCGCGAGCGCAGCCAGTGCCACGTGCCGTCTGCGGCGCGAACGCGAAACTCGTCTTCCAGCAGTTCATTCTCCGCCAATTGAGCGATGCGGCCACCAAGCTGCAACCAGCGTGATCGCTCGTCGGGATGGGTGTGCGCCATCAAAAACGCCGGGCTTGTCCGGGATGGGTCGTTCGCATCGGTGTAGCCCAGCAGGTCACTGGGATATCGATTGGTATAAGCAAAATCGCCCGGACCGTCCGGAGTGGTGTTGAGAATGTAGGTGACGCTGGGCAAGGCATCCGTCATGCGGGTGAGCAGGCGCTGGCTCTCGGCCAGGGCGCGTTCGGACTGGCGGGCCTCGGTGATGTCGTCCCACACAGCCAGAATCTGAGACGGCTGTCCGGCGGTGTCGCGCTTGAAGACCCGGTAGCGAAACTGCACATCCCGCCAAGCGCCGGTGCTCGCGCGCAGCCGCATGCGCGTGCCGATGGCCTCATCGTCAGCCATCGTGGCCATCCCCGCCAACACCGCTTCGAAGTCCTCGCGATCATCCGGGTGCATGCTGGCCCGCAGGATGGTCGTGATCGGGATCCCCTCCCGGGCGGCTGCATCGTAATCGATCAGGTCGGCCTGCACCCGATTGGCGTAGATGATCTGGCGAGACGCAATATCGGCGACGAAGACCTGGCTGGGGATGGCTGAGGCCAGCTGCGAGATAAAGCGTTGACTCTCCTCGAGCTGGAGCTGTACGCGCTTGCGCTCGGTCACATCCTGGAGTTGGCCGATGATCTCGATCAGTTCCCCATCAGCGGCCGGGATCATCTGGGCCGTGTCTTCGAGCCAGATCTCGACCCCATCACGGCGCTTGAAGCGGTACTCCACAACGGGTGGACGCCAACTCCCCGTATCGTTCCAGACCCCGGCGAGATCGTCGGGGTGAATGCACGTCCTCCACAGCGACGGCTCCTGCATGAACTCCAAGTCTGAATACCCGGTAAGGTACGCGATGTTCTCGGTGATGAAGGTGCAGGACTGTTCCCGTTGCGGCCGGAGGCTGACCTGCAGCGTGTAGGTGGCCATCGGGCTGTTGCTGACGATGTGGTGCAACCGGGCCTCGGCCTGGCGCAGCGCCTCGGCGGCCTCGCGTTGAACCGTGACGTCTTCGAGATGGCCGAAGAGCGTGAGCACCCGGCCGTCTGAACCGCGGAAGACGCGCCCGAAGTCGTGCAGCCAGACGTAAGTTCCATCGGCGCGGCGGAACCGGAACTCGTAGCTGTATTCCGCCAGATCGGCCAGGCGATCGAGCATGTGTGCGACACGTTCACGGTCGGCCGGATGGATGAAGTCGAGCCACTGCGGGCTGATGGCCAGCACCTCTTCGGGCAGCATGCCGAGGATATCGCGCGAGCGCTCGCTGATGTATGTGTACTCCCAAGGGTCGCCCGGGCGATCGATCGACACGCAGGAGTATGACAGGATCGGGCTGTTGGCCAGCACCTGGCGGACACGCTCGTTAGCCTCGGAAAGGGCCAGTTCCATCTGTTTCTGGGCTGTGATATCCAGGTTTTGGCCGATGACCTCGCGGATCCGGCCCTGCGCATCGCGGATCGCGCGCATGGTGTATTGCAGCCAGATCTCGCGTTCGGTCCGGCCGTGACGGAAGCGGTACGCAAACGCCAGGCTCGTGTCCGTCAGTGACTGTTCGTGCACGAAGTCGCGGGTGCGTTTGAGCGTTTCCGCAACGTCGTCCGGGTGGATCCGCGAGATCCAGTCCACGGCACCGCTCGCCAGATCCTGCGCTGAAATCCCGAAGAGGCTTTCCACATTATCGGTGTTATACGTGAACCGCAACCCGTCGCGGGCCTGAGGATCCGGGATGGCCCGGAAGAGCGCCGCCGGGCTGTTGCGCAACAGCTCATCGAGTTGTTGACGACTCTCTTCGAGTTCCCGCTCGGTCTGTTTGCGCGACGTGATGTCCAGGCTCTGGCCATACAACTCGGTGGGTTGCCCCTGGGCATCGAAGAGGATCCGCAGGCTGTCCTGGATCCAGATCTCATGACCGGCCTTGTGCCGGAACCGATAGTCGTACACGACCGGCATGTCGGACGACGGCCCCAGCGAGGCCAGGCTGTTGGCCGCGGCCAGGATGCGCTCGCGATCATCCGGGTGGATGCGTCGCACCCATAAACCGGGGTCGGCGTGGACCTCGTCCACGGTGTACCCCAATACATCGAACGTGTTGGCGCTGTGATACAGGAAGACCCAGCCCTCACGCGTGTCCGCGGCCGGGCGCGCCCAGAACAGGATGGCCGGGCTGTTGCGAACGCTTTCGTCCTGGAGGCGGCGGCTTTCGGCCAACACATCATCGATCTGCTTGCGATCGGTGATGTCCGCCGTCTGGCCGTACAGGTCGATCGGCTCACCCTCGGCATCGAAGGTGACCCGCCAGCTAGCCTGCAGCCATACCAGCCGCCCATCTTTGCGCCGGTAGCGAAACTCATGGCTTACCAGCCCGTGACGAGCGGCTGCGATCAGGTTCGACACCCTCACGGCCTCGAGCATGCGCGGCCGATCGGTCTCATCGATCTGGGTCAACCACAGCCCGGGCTCTCGACTCATCTCTTCGTGGGTATAACCCATGACACCGGCTGTGTTGGAGGTGAAGAAAATGACGCGCCAGGCTTCGGGGTTGTCGGGGTCGGGGATCGCTCGATAGAGCACCGCGGGCGAGTTGCGCGCGACTTCGTCGAGTTGGCGGCGATCCTCGGCCAGGGCATCCTCGAACCGCCGTCGCTCGGTGATATCCAGGCTCTGCCCGTACATCTCCACCGGGCGCCCGGTCGCATTCGTGACGATTCGAAGCGTATCCTGCAGCCACACGGTGCGGCCGTCGCGATGCAGAAAACGGTATTCATACACGACCGGGATACCGCTGGCGGCCTCAAGCGAGGCCCGGCGCGCCGCCTCGGCGATGCGCCCCCGATCTTCGGGATGGATGCGGCTGAACCACAGGTTGCGGTCCTGCTGAAAGGCTTCGGCCGGATATCCCACCACATCGAGCACGTTGGCGCTGTTGAACACGAACAGCCAACCGTGTTCGACGGCCGGGTCCGGGACGGCGCGGAAGAGCACGGCCGGTGACTTCCGCACGACCTCGGTCAGCAGGTGTTCGCGCTCAGACAATTCTTCGGCGATGCGCCGCTGTTCGCTGATGTCGATCAGATGGCCGACCACCTCGATCACGCGACCACCGGGGTCACGCACGGCCCGACAGCCATCGCGCACCCAAAGCGTGCGACCATCCGGACGCGTCAACGCGTACTCGATTGCGGCTTCATTGCGTTGTTCCAGGCTGTCGCGCCAGCCCGCGGCTGCACCTGGGGCGGCGATCCCAGCCAGGCCCACCTGATCGGGCGCACGGGGGTGCGCCTCCGGATCTAGGCCCAGCAGATCGCGGGCGTTGTCGCTGACAAAGGTGACAGCGTAACCGCTCGGCGCGGCGGGATCCGGCCTGAGCCCGTAGACGACTGCCGGGTTCCGCTCAAGGATCTCGAGCAAGCGCTGTTGGGCCCGCCGCTCGCGCGCCACGCTTTGCTCATAGCTTCGCACCAGCCGATGAATCGCCTCGGCGATACCGAGGACGATCACCGTGCCGCCGATGTAGAACAGCCAGAACGTGATCAGGGGCATCTTGAGCCCCAAGATCGTTGGCAGGAGCATGACGTCGAACATCACGGTCGCCAGGTGATGGACCCAGCGCGGATACCAGAGGGCACCCAAGATGACGCCGGCGATCAGAAGGAAAGCGCCGACACCGGCACCGCCAGTCAACGCGATGATTCCATCCATGGTCGCGCCGGCGAGCGCGAAGAGGAGTAGAAAAATCCATGGGCGTGGCGTGCCAATCCTGGGCATATGAAACGACACTCGATAGGTTCGCGACGCGCCGCCCAGACCGATTCCCGGGCGCAAGGCCACACGATTGGCGCCTCGCGCAGGCAGGGCCAACCGGTCGCTAACTAAACCGATTGTAGGGTGGTGGCCCGCCGGCAACCCTGAAACCCACATAAAACTTACCCGGTCCGTTCGGGGGTGTCCCGGCCCAAATGGACCGGGACGTTGTTGACAATTCCCCGCCCAGCCCTTATGCTAGAGAAGTATTGTCATTTGTCACGAGCCTTTGGACAAACAATCCCGGTCAGGTATCGGTGAGAGAGGACCGCGTCGATTTCCGGCGTCTCGAAAGGAGCCTCAGCGCTACCACTCAATCCAAAAGCATCGCGAGAAATACCCACCCAACCACTGATTGCGCAACTGAACTGCATGGAGGAGGAAGGCATGAAGGAGAGACGATTGCTGAAAGCAACGTTGATCACGACCGTGTTGACGCTCGTCCTGGCGGCTTGTGCGTCGCCGACGCCCCAGCCGGCTGCGACCGACGTGCCGGCCGAGCCGACTCAGGTGGCAGCGGCCACCGACGCGCCGGTCGCCGAATCGCCGACCGAGGCGCCGGCCCTGGAGGGGTGGCGCGCGCTGGACGCCTATGCGCCCTATCCGGAGACGCTCCAGCTGACCCTGGTCAAGGGCGGCCAGGAAAACGCCGCGCTTCTCCCGGAGGGCGAGTCGATCGAAGACAACCGCACCCTGCAGTACATCGAAGACACGTTGAACATCGACGTCACGTTCTCGTGGGTCGTGCCAAGCGACAGCTACAGCGATAAGCTCAACCTGGCGATCTCCAGCGGCGACATTCCGGATGCCATGATCGTCACCCCGATCCAGTTGCAGCAGCTGGTCGAGGCCGGCGTCCTCGAAGATATGACGCCCTACGTCGAGAAGTACGCCAACGAAGACATCCTCGAGAACTATAGCCAGACCGACGGCATCGCCCTTCAGGCGGCGACGATCGACGGCAAAGTTTGGGGTGTGCCCAACGTGCAGCCGCAGGCCGACGCGCCCTTGATGGTCTGGGTCCGCCAGGACTGGCTCGACAAGCTCGGGCTGGAGGCGCCCGAGACCGTCGATGACGTCGAGGCGATCGCCAAGGCCTTCATCGAGCAGGACCCCGACGGCAATGGCGAGGCCGACACTTACGGCCTGACCGGCACGCTCAACCCGGTGATGGTCCCAAGCAACCTGCACGGCTTTGACGTGATCTTCAACGCCTACAGCGCGTTCCCGACCCTGTTCTACAAGAACGCCGACGGCCAGATCGTCTACGGCTCGACCCAACCCGAGATGAAGGCCGCCCTGACCCGGCTGGCGCAGATGTACCAGGACGGGATTATCGATCCCGACTTTGCCACGAAGAACACCGATGCCTCGAACGAGATCGTGGTCAGCGGCCGGGGCGGCATCATGATCGGCCCATGGTGGATCTCGTGGTGGCCGTTGAACGACTCGGTCAAGAATGATCCGAATGCCGATTGGCAGCCGTTCATGATCAAGGACAACAACGGCGAGTACACGTACTCGATGGGCGATTACACCAACAGCTTTGTGGTCGTCAAGAAGGGGTACGCGCATCCCGAGGTCGTGGTCAAGATCCTGAACATCCAGAACGATCTGAGCTACGGCTTCAACGATGCGCCGCAGTACTACGACAACTTCAACGAGATCTGGAACATGCTCTTCCCTCTGCCGTTCCTGATCGAGCAGCCGTATGTGGTCGAGCGCATGGGGCGTGATTATCAGGGCGCTCTGGACGGCACGGTCTCGCCCGATACCTTCGGCGACGCCATGGTGCTCGAGTTCGACCAGATCCAGGCCGATATCGCGGCTCCGCGGAGCGACGCCGCCAACTGGGCGACGCGCATGGCGCGTCTGAACGCGGCGCTGCTTCTGGCCGGCGGCTACAATGAGACCCGGGCGGATCCGAGCGCGGTCCGCTTCTACTCGGTCGATCCGAACTGGCCATCGTTGAAGAAGATGGAAGAGGAGGCGCTCCTGCTCATCATCACCGGCGCGCAACCGGTGGATTACTTCGACACGTTCGTGCAGCAGTGGAACGACAGCGGCGGCGCCGATCTGCTGGCGCAGATGAACCCGTAACCCGTCGCTTCGCGACCGAGACCGGATGCCTATGAGACGGAGGGGGCGAGCCCCCTCCGTCTCGTCCTGCGAGGAGCCGCATGCAGAGGAAATCCGACACGCTGGCCTACTATCTGATGAGCGTGCCCGGCCTGGTGCTGCTGGTGGCCTTCACGTTCGTGCCCCTGTTCTACTCGGTCATTGCCTTCCAGAAGTTCACACCGGCGCGCGGCATCGCCAATTCGCCCTGGGTCGGGCTCGATAACTTTCTTTTCCTGCTGCGGATCCAGGATGCGTGGGAGGTCTTTGGCAATACCCTCTTCATCGCGACGTTGAAGATCGTTCTGATCTTGATCGTGGCCGTCACGTTCGCGCTGTTGCTGAACGAGGTGCGCTTTGCCAGCGCCAAGCGCGCGATCCAGACCATGGTTTACCTGCCGCATTTCCTGTCGTGGGTGATCCTGGCCGGCATCCTGCGGACGCTCCTGGCGCGCGAAGGCCTGGTCAACGACGTCCTCGGTTGGTTCGGGGTCGCGCCCATCCCGTTCCTGGGGCAGCCCGCGATCTTCCCGTGGGTGATCATCGGGAGCGACATCTGGAAGGAGTTCGGCTTCGAGGCCATCATCTATCTGGCGGCGTTGACCTCGATCGACCCGACGCTCTATGAAGTGGCCGAGATGGACGGCGCCAACCGCCTGCAGAAGATGATTTACATCTCCTTGCCCAGCATCGCGCCCACGATCATCCTGGTCGCCTCACTCGGGATCAGCAACGTCCTCAACGCCAACTTTGATCAGATCTACAACCTGTACAGCCCGATCGTGTACTCCACCGGCGACGTGCTCGATACCTACGTCTACCGGGTCGGCCTGCTCCAGGGCCAATACAGCATCGGCACGACGGTCGGCCTGCTCAAGACGGTCGTCTCGCTGATCTTGATCGGCATTTCGTATTGGATCGCCGATCGTTTCGCCAACTACCGAATCTTCTGAGGCCCTGCCATGGTGACATCTCGCAACCCCATTGACCGGGCCATCGACGTGCTGATCACCGCCGCGCTGCTGCTTCTGGCCGCCACGGCGTTTCTGCCGCTGATCAACACGCTCGCGATCTCGCTCAGCAGCAAGGCCGCAGTCAGCGGCGGCCTGGTCTCGCTCTGGCCGGTCGGCTTCAACCTTTCCGCCTACGAGTACATCATCCAGGACGACAAGTTCTGGCGCGCCTTCGGGGTCTCGTTGATGCGGGTCGGGGTGGGGGCCGCGCTGAATTTCGTGCTGACCGTCTTGACGGCCTTCCCGCTCTCGCGCACCACCCGGGCCTTCCCGGCCCGCGACGGGTTTATGTGGCTGATGGTGATCGGCATGATCCTGAACGTCGGGGTCGTGCCCTGGTATCTGACCATCAGCAACTACGGGTTGATCGACTCGTTTTGGGCGCTCGTCCTCCCGACCGCGCTGCCGGTCTGGAACGTCATCATCATGATGAATTTCTTCCGCAACATCCCGAAGGAGATGGACGAAGCCGCCCGCATCGACGGGGCCAACCCGTGGCAATTGCTCTGGTACGTCTATCTGCCGACGTCGCTGCCGGCCATGGCCACCGTCACGCTCTTCAGCGTCGTCGGGCATTGGAACGCATTCTTCGACGGTTTGGTGTTGATGAACAACCCCGACAACTACCCGCTGCAGACGTACATCCAGCAGCTGGTGATCGCTCAGCGCCTGGGCCTGCAGGGCGGCCAGGCCGAGTTGCTCGGCAAGCTCTCGAACAACACGCTCAACGCGGCCAAGCTGTTCATCGCCATGGTCCCGATCCTGGCGGTCTACCCCTTCTTGCAGCGTTACTTCATCCGCGGCATCATGCTTGGGGCCGTTAAGGAATAGGGCGTTGCCCAAGACACGGGGGGGGGTGGGCTGGCGGCGCCTGCGCACCCCCCGTTTCTTGGGTCGGTCCCGAGCTTAGGC
>JAEURK010000067.1 GCA_016789175.1 Anaerolineales bacterium | reverse complement strand
GGTGCGCTCGTTCACGTCGATTCATCAACTGCTGCCGATCTACCCGGCCGTGCGCGTCGACGGCGGCTGGGTGCGGCCGGCCGACACCGACGGGATCCCGCGCGTCGACCGCGCCCGGGCCGCGGCTGCGCGCGAGACGTTCCACGAGGCAATCCGGCGCGCGCGCGAGTCGCATCTGAACGAACCCGGCTATCGGCAGCTGCTCATCCCCTGGGTCGGGACCCGGCAGGATACATCCCAATCGGCCGAGGTCGTCAACGGCGTCTTGCGGCTGAGCTATGCGCCGCCGGCCGGTCTCGCACCGGCGTTGGCGGACGGCGACGGCACTGTGCCGCGCGTCTCGACCACGCCCTCCGGGCTCGAGAACCAGCAGCTGGAGCGCTTTGTGGTCGAGCGGCACGGCTGGATGACCAACGCCGAAAGCGCGCTTGAGCCGCTACTCGACACCCTGCAGCAGGTCGGCGCACCGGCGGTGCCCGGCGACTTTCACGGCGCGCTCGAGGCGACGAACCGCCCGGCGCTCGGCCTGCGACTGGAGAGCGTGTTCTATCCGGAATCGGCGCCGGCGGTGGGCCTGCGGGTGCATGGGGCAGACGAGCCGGTGAACATTCGGGTCGAGGTGCGCGCCGTCGCGCCCGGCTCGGCGACCGTGATCCGCGAGGTGAGCGTCGCGCCCGACGAGAGCCGGACCGAGACCTTCGAGGGCCTGGCCGCTGGACTATATCAACTCACGGCCGCGTCCGTGGCTCCAGGCGCGGCGGCGCCGGCCCCGGTGCACGGCGCATTCGAGGTGGTGGCATGAGCGACTTCTACGAGTGGGCACAGGCCGAGCCGCGGGCGCTGGCGCGTTCGATCCGTCCGCAGGATCTGTCGGCCGAGTTTCGATTGCCGGCCTACATCAACCGTCTCGACCTGCTGCAGGCCGAGGGGCCGCAGGGCCCGGCCGCGGCCCTGTATCAGCGGATCGCGCGGCTCGGTTTGAATTACGACCTCGCACCCTTTGACCCGCGCTCGGGTGTGGTGCAGAAGGTCCGAACCCCGGCCCAGATCCTGGCCGAAGGCCGCGCGACCTGCCTCGACCTGGCCGTGGTTTTTGCCGCCACCTGTCTGGAGAGCGATCTGCTCAGCCTGATCGTGGCGGTCGAGGGCCATGCCTTCGCCGGGTTCTCGCTGAAGCGCACGCGTCAGAAGGCCGGCCGCGCTCCAAAAGCTCTGGCGTGGACGAAGGGCCTGCTCGACGACGTCTCGGTCTTGCAAGAGCTGGCCGGCAACGAGTATGCGCTGGTGGAGTGCACGGGGCTGGTGCGCAGCCAGTCTTTGAGCGCAACGGTGCCCGAGGGCCAGGGGCGCGAGGCAAGCGGTGCCATGTCCTTTGAGCGGGCCTGTGCCGCCGGCAGCGAGCAGGTCGCGCGCGCGGTGCCCCTGGGCGGTGCGCCTGCGGCCGGGGGACGGCGCTTTCTCTATGCGCTCGACATCCACGATCTGCAGGTCAATCAGGGATTCGCGCCCGTAGAAGACCAGCCCGCCGCGGAGGCGGGTGGCAGCGGCGGGCGGTCCATTTCGATCCGGGCTGACCGCGACCTCCACCTCACCGGCGACCTCACCGGTCGAGATCGGATCACGACCACCACGACGCACACGGGCGACACGATCTCGGTCGGCAACATCTCCGGCAGCAGCGGGGTCGCCATCGGGCGCGGCGCCCAGGCGACGGTCACCACCGGCGCCAACGCCACCGATCTGGTGGCCGTCTTCGCCGCCGTGTATCAATCGATCCAGGCACGCCCGGCGGATCCGGCCGTCGACAAGGACGAGATCGTCGAGACCGTGCAACGGATCGAAAAAGAAGCGGCGAAGGGCGACCAGGCTGAAGCGGGCAAGTTGGAGCGTTGGGTCAAGAACGTCGCCGGGATGGCACCCGACATCCTCGAGGTCATGGCCGCAGCCTTTGCCGGGCCGGTCAGCGCTGCGGGCACGATCCTCAAGAAAGTCATCGAACGGGCGCGGGCCGGCTGAGCGGCGCGAAGCGACGTCGCGACTGCCGAAACGACCCGGCGAGGAGGCCTGCGATGCTCAACGCAACCGCTCCCTGGCGACGCCTCGTTCGTTTCATCCTGGGCGTGTCCTCTGGGTTCGCTCTGGTGGGGCCATGGATCTACGAGCGGGTGAATGTGCCGGCCCAGTACGCGTGCGCTTCGCCCAACATACGCATCGAAGGCGATTACTGCGGCGTCCCGCTCTCGGCACTGACGCTGCTCGCGTTGGCGTTAGCCGTGTTGCCGGCGATCGCGAACCAGGTCGTCTCTGGCGTGCCTCCAGCGTTGGACCCGGTGCCGGCCGCCGGCCTGTTCACGATCATCGCCCTGATCCTGGCGGCGCCGATCGTCAGCGTGCTGTTGGCCGCCCTCGATCGTGGCCGGCGACGCCGGCCGATCGCCCTGATCGGCCTGTGGGGTGTGGTGCTCGCCGTGACGTTGACATTGGGGATCTTGCCTTACACGCGACCGATCTGGGAGGCGTGGGGCGTCTGGCTTTCGGCCGGTGTGGCGGCGATCGGGATCGGGGTGGAGGGCCTGTCGCTCGCATCGTCGCGCGTTCCTCGACCGGCTTGATCCGGTTTGTGCGAGCTTCGTTCGCTGAGCCGGGCGCGGAGTGTGGTAGCCTCAACAGTACAGAAGCGCTTCACACCCTCGATTGCGGACGCTTCTCGCTCGACCGCTCTACACACGTGAGCGGCGGCTTTGCCCCCAATGGAGCGACCGCGATATGACGGCCAACCCCCACACGACCGACGTCGTGCAAACCCAAGTCGAGCGCGATTATCGCTGGAACTTCGCGGTCAACGCGATGGACGGCGCCTTCTTCTGGTTCGGCGCCACCTTTATCTCCGTGGTCGTCATCCTGCCGCTGTACGTCAGCCACTTCACGGACAACCCGGTGCTGATCGGCCTGGTGCCGTTCCTGGCGACGGCCGGCTACCTCGTGCCGCAACTCTTCATGGCCAATGTCGTGGAGCGGGCGCCGCGCAAGAAGGTCTTCCCCGTTCACTATGGGTTCTTCCTGCAGCGCCTTCCGATCCTGCTCCTGGCACCGACGGCCTATCTGCTTGCGACCAGCCAGCCA
>JAEURK010000059.1 GCA_016789175.1 Anaerolineales bacterium | reverse complement strand
AAGGCTTCTCCGGCCGCTCGGGCTTTCGGCGGAACAATCCATAAAGTGGTAGTCGCCGGTCGATTTGTCGCGCCCGACGACATCGGGCTCGCCGCCGGTTTGCTCCATCTCGTTCAGCGACCACAGCTTATCCGGATCCTTTTCGAGCCGGGCCTGGATGGCGGCCCAGTCGAGGCCGGGATGGCGCGCCATGTTCTTCTCAAAACGCGCTTGCAGGATCCCCAGCAACGCCTCGCGCTGCTTCGGTTTCAGGGTTTTCGCCTTTGCCATCTTCAGGTTTTCCTTTCAACGAGTGCCAGGTGCCTCAGCGGACGGATCGAGCCGGAATGATACCCGCTATTCTGCTTCGATCCCGGTCGCAGGGCAATCGCACCCGACCACGTAGACCCGTTCTTTGCCACGAATTTCGCTGATCTGGGTTACGGCTCAGGTCTCCCGTTCGATCCCGATCTCGTCAAAGACCTCGGTCAGGCCCAGGCATCGGGCCAGGCGCGCCGAATTCGTGTTGTCGAGATGATGACTGTAGAAAGGCGTGCGCCCGGCATGCCGCATGGCTTGGGCCCACGCCCGTACCACCTGTTGCGCCAGGCCACGAAGCCGGTAGGCCGGGTGAGTGAACACCCAGGCTTCAGCCGCCTGGCTCGCCTGCCGGGATGACATACAGGCCGACACGATTTGCCCGCTGCATTCGATGGCAAACACTTCATCGGCGAGCCCGTGAAAGCCAAAGGCAACGACTTTGGGATCTTGCGGGCTATAACATGCCACTTGCTCGCCATCGTCGGGGCCAAAGGACTCGGGACACACGTAGGTCCGGTACCGTCCGATCGTTGCGGGTATCCCCGCTTGCCTGAGGACCTCAAGGGCCCAATCGGCCGAAAACACCTGTCGATCCGGCACCGCCAGCCGGTCACGCAACGCAGTCGGGAGGTCGCGGTCAACGAACAACCGAAGCGCGCCGTCGCTTGTGCGAGCCATCAGGAGGAGAGGCACGTCCTCACCATCCGGCCTGGCCGGGACCATCCAGTGATCGCCGATCACCTGGATCCCTTCGAGCGCCATCTGACGAGCCAGATACTCGATCGGTTTCATGATCTCCCAGGCGTCACAACGGCCTCGCGGAGGCGCCGTGGCTGTATCCGGGATCCGCCGCGCTCCGGCCGCTGCATGCTGTGGTTAGCCCGGCCGCTGCGTCGCCGACCACAGCGGCCATTGACTCCAGACCCACAGCAGACCGACGCCCACTACGCCGACCAGGGCCACCGGCAGCGAGTAACCCAGGATCCCCACGGTCAGCGGGTCGCCGCGGGCCGTCGCTTGCCTCAACACCCCATCCGCGACCGCCAGCGTGATCCCGATCAGCGGCCCACTCACGAGCGCCAGCGCCGCCCACAACGCTCTGGCACGGCGGGGCTTCAGTTCGCGCAGCCCCATTCCAAAGATCACGGCGAAATACCCGCCCAGCCCGGCGTCGAGCGGCCAGCGGGCAATCCCGAGCGCATCGGCGATGTCCTGTTCGTCCCCGCCAGTCCGCCAGGGGCTGCGCGCGTAATACAACCCCATGGCCACGGCCGTTGTCAGGACAAGGCCCACGCCCATCGCCCGGCGGGTCTCGGTTTGGCTCCATCGACCGACGACCCATCCGATCAGCGCTCCGAAAACGGAGGCCAGGGGACCGCCGGCTGCCGCCAAGGCCCCCTCGACTGGACCCGACACGTCAGAGCTGACTCGTAACCAGCCCGACTCACCCGAACGTGAAACCACCGGTGTCCACCCCGCCACGTCCACCGGGGTTTCGCCCCAGACTTGAACGACCCCGATGAACCCCCAAACGGGTTGGCGGCCGAGCGCCTGATAGACGAACCAGTGACCGGCTTCGTGGAGGTACTGGGCCGCGATGGTCAGCAGGAGCATCAACGCGAACACGCGACCGGCGCGCAATGGAGTCATTGAAACCTCAAGGCTCTGGGCACCCGCCCCGCCACCCGATCCGTTGATTCGGGCTAGGAGGCGGCGCCGACCGGGCCCCGCGCGGGCCACTCGCGCCGCAACAAGGATAGCAGCCAGTGGTCGTAGTACACGCCGTCGCGGCAGAGCGCCTCGCGCAGCAGACCCTCCCGCACAAAACCGTGCCGCTCGAGGAGCTTCAGCGACGCCGCATTCTCGGGGTGAACGATGGCCTCGATCCGGTTCAGGTCCATGTCGCCAAAGCCAAACGCGATGATCCGCTCAAAGGCCTCTGACATATAGCCCTGGCCCCAGGCAAAGGGGCTCAAGTCGTATCCGATTTCGGCTTTATGGTCGCGCCGATTCCATTTGTGATAGCCGCACGTTCCGATCGGACGATGATCGGCTTTCCTCTCGACGATCCACCGATTGTACGATTGGGCGTCCGGGCTGACGTAGAAATCGATAATCGCCTGCGCCTGTTCGAGCGAGGTCAGGGGGTCATCGTCGAGGAGGTACTTTCCGACATCGAGGTCCGAAAAGTGCTCGAAGACGAACGTCAGATCAGCGTGCGAAATCGGCCGCAAGCGGATTCGATCCGTTGCCAGCTCCGGAAAGGCCATCATCCTGGCTCAAGTGTATCCGACTCTTCTGCGCGAGAGCGCTCGCCTCACCAATCGGTGTACACGCGTGTTGCCAGTCGGTTTTCGCGGCCAGGAATCCACTGACAACGCGTGCTGGTGTTGGCGAGCCCAGACAGGGTGCCCCGGAGGTCGCGATCTCCGGCGATATGCGGCGATATGCGGCGATATCCGGCAATATCCGGCCATTCCCGGTATCGGTCGATCAGACGCGCCTGGCCGTGCGGGCGGGTACGCCAACCGGCTCGACGCGAGACGGCACACCACCCTCCGTCAGGCTACAGTCGCCACGACAGTCGCGGCCAACACACGACATGCTGCCGGCGTCGTCCGACGGCTCGCAGCAACGGCAAGCCGGGTGGACCGAGCCCTGACGGCGCCTGGCCCCGAAGGGCCCGGTCAGGTGCCAGCGTTCGATGGCCGGCCCGGTGGCCCAAGGACTACGGCGCATCCACCGTGAGCGGTGGACCGACGAGCTCCATGCCGTGGTCCCGCCACAATTGCGGATCTTGGGGCGGCATCGCGTTCGCCTTGGTCACTTCGCGGAAGAAGGCCTCCATCTTGCCGGCCGGCACAAACGCAACGAGAATCCGGCCTCGGCCACGGCCGGTGTGAGCCCAGACATGGGGGATCCCCTTGGGCGCCACGATTGAATCGCCGGGATGCAGTTCATATCGCGTTGGCCCAATCTCGAGCACAAAGTCACTTTCGATGGCGTAGAACCACTCATCCTGAGCGTGATGAAGATGCCGCGCCGGCCCGCCCTTCGCGTGAAAGGTATTCTCAAGAACCAGCAGGCCCGCCTCGCTCTTCGGTACGACCTTGAAGGTGATGACGCTCACCCCGAGCCCACGCACCTCACCCTGACAATCCTTGCCGAACGGCACAAGCGCGGGGAGTTGAGGTCCAGCGGTCATATCATTTCCTTCCATAACCGGCGCTAAGAGAGCTTGATCGGTCGCTACTCCCCTGTAGACACGACGCTCTCGGAGTGATTGTAGCGCCCGGCCGCCGGCTCGCGTCAGCCCCGGGACGACTATACCGGGCGTTTCAGGCAATCGTCCCGAAGATCGCTCCGACGACTGCGGTTGCGACCATCGCCAACGCGCCCCACAGCGTCACCCGACCCGCCCCCACCGTTACCCTGGCTCCGCCGACCTTTGCCGCGAGCCCGCCCAGCAGCGCCAGGAGCAGGAGCGATCCTCCCGCCACCAGTTGAAGCGTGAGGTCCTCCGGACTCACAAGCGCCAGGACGAGCGGAAGAGCGGCTCCCACAGCAAAGGTCCCGGCCGACGCCAGCGCCGCCTGAATGGGTCGCGCGGCATGGATCTCAGTCAGGCCCAATTCTTCACGCGCATGGGTGGCGAGCGCGTCGTGCGCCATCAACTGCCTTGACACCTGCTGTGCCAAACCAGCGTCCACGCCCCTCCGGATGTAGATGTCGGTGAGCTCCTGGAGCTCAAACGCCTCGTCGTCCTTGAGCTCCTGACGCTCACGGTCGAGATCCGCTTTTTCGGTGTCCGCTTGCGAGCTCACCGAAACATACTCGCCAGCCGCCATGGACATGGCGCCGGCGACCAGGCCCGCCAGTCCGGCGATCAACACATCCCCACGTGCGGTCCCGGCGGCCGCAACGCCGACGACCAGGCTTGCGGTCGATACGATCCCGTCATTGGCCCCCAGTACAGCTGCTCTGAGCCAGCCGATCCGGTCAGCATAGTGTCGTTCCACATGTCGACTCATCTCGATTTCCTTTCGTTCCCCTGATAAGCCAGGAAACGCGCTCCTTGACTTTGACGATCCTCTCCTCGGCGGAGTCGGCACTCGCCTCAACGCAGATCCGGGCGCCGCTCGCGGTGGTTGGACCCGACTCGCCGGCCAGCCCCACCCGGCTGCTCGTGCTCAGCCCGTTCCGGCCTTCAGCCCGATCACGCGCTAACGGGTTGGAAGGGTTGATGGGGGTCGGCTGAGGCCGATCTGCTTTCAGCCGGTCCGGCGAGCCGGCCGAGCCGTCGTGAGACCTCCGTTGGCCGGGTCAGGTGCAGGCGTTGGGTCGGTGCGGGTCAGTGCAGAAGCCCGGCGAGCCTTGCCAGATAGACTGCCACGAAGAAGCCAACGATCAGCAGAAACGCGATGATCAGGTCTCGATTTTGGGCCGGCCTATCCAGCTTGTCCTGCGGAATGCCCGTGGCCTCGCTCAGGCAGACGTAGCTCACCCAAAACGCGACAAGGTACAGTATCACCGAGATCAGCCCAAGCCACTGGTACGCGGCTGACTGGCCGGCGCTCATCTCGAGTCGGTCAAGGCCGCCGCCAATGATCCGCGCCATGAATCGCAACCAGGTCGCCCAGAACGCGGGCGTGTACATCAGCACGAGCGCCGAGCGGATGGCATCCAGAGAGGGCTGTTGGGCCGCGTAGCGGCGATGCATCAGATACCCAAGTCCGTACACATAGGCTAGACCGATCAGCGGCCCGACCGCCAGGCTGGGGATCAACAGATCCCGGGTCTGACCGAACCAGCTGGCGAACTCAAGCCCGTGCCCAAGGCCCAGGAGGCATGCCAGGACCATTAGCAGGTGTTGGGACCGGCCCACTTCCGCTGTCAGGGCGCGGACGCTTTGTCGTGGATTCAGCCAGGTCAAAGGCAGCAACCAGTAAGGCGCTTTCAGTATTCCTGCAATCATGATCACCCTTCCCACTTATTGCTTCGGCGTCGAACCCGGCCACCTCACGGTCCGCAGCCACGTTGTCGCGAGTGGACCAGAGGCGCACGCTCGCAGAGGCGCACGCTCGCAGAGGCGCACGCTCGCAGACGTGCACGCTCGTCTGGCGACCAGCCTTTGGCCTGCTATTGCCGCACGATTGTCACGAAATCAAGTATCTCCGCACCAGGATAAGGCAGGCTGATCCCGCCGCACAGGTGCTTCTCGATGCAGCCCTGTGCGTATTCGAGAAACGCGCCATTCGCCTTCTCATCCAGTAGCATAACCACCACGTTGTAGGGCATATGCGAGTCGTCCGGCCCGCCCAAACTGATCGTCGTCTCAAAACGCCCGTCACCCTGAACCGGCGTCGGCAACCCGTTACTCAGCTGCGGATAGGCCATCCGCATCGGCCGTACCCTTGGATCCCTGACGACGACCCAGATGTAGTGGTCGCTCGGAATATGGGTGTACTCCACCAGGATCGTCGACGGGGACGATAACGCGTCGACCCCGTTGTAATCCTCCGGCTTCAGAATTTGGGCAGTTGGCATCGGCCGCAGCAACAAGAACCCGATCCAACTCACGATGCCAATGAGCACAATCAGCCCAAAGACGCTAAACCCGATCGACCCCAAGAGCGATCCAGCCTGATCCGTCCGCGGCGCCTGATGCTGGTGCTTGATGACCTCAACAACAACCGCGGCGGCCACCGTGGCGATGGCGCCAATCAAAGCAACCAATATGGCAGTCAGGATTTGGTCCATAGCCCCCCATACATCTATTGGAAACGATCACTTCTCAATATAGAAGGGGGCGTCAACTTGTCAACACTACTCGCAGACTTGCAACCCGCCGTATGGCGACCTTGTTGGTCTCAATCGCCAAGTTGTGACCCTGCGCGAGGTCAACTTGAGCGCTCCCCGCCCCGCCGCAACGGCCTGGCAGGTGAGCCGAGGTCGCACCGCGCAACGGCGCGCGGATGAACCGCGACCAACCCGACCCGATCAACGGACCGAACGTAGTTCAAGGCTGCGCAGGCGGGATCAAGGCCTCCTGTTGTCTTCCGTACACCCAGCCATCCAATCTGGGCGGCTCCTTCCCCAGCGCTGACAAGATGCTCTTGATCTGTTCGCGATGCTCGGTCGCATGATTGATCACCTGGGTGAGGATCACCCACGGCTCAACCGTGTAGCCGTCGGTCAGGTGAATCGGCGCGGGCAACCGATCCGCGGGGCCGCCTTGAGCCGCTACAACCAGGGCGCCACCCGATTGAGTCAGCACATCCCGCAATTCGGCCAGAGATAGCGGGTCGCCCCTCTCGGGCGGATGGTCGAACCGGGTCAGCATCCACAGGTAATCCTCTTGCGACGTTGCCAGATGCCGCAGCATGGCTCGGATCGTGCCGTGCACAGCCGATTGAGGCTGGAAATCAAGCTGCTCATCCGACAGAGAACCACACGCCTCCAGGAGGCGCAGGTTGGCCCAGTTGTTGTGCTCGAGCAGCCGTTCCACGATGCTCTTTGTCATGTGCCTTCATCCTTGATCGCCGTTCAGCCGAACGTATGCATCAGACGGTCGGGGCCGCGCGCCCGCCAAGGCCCCATCGCCCTGCGCACGCCGTCACCCACCGGGAATCAACCCGAGCGTGCGCAGGTTCGCCTGCAACTCGGCCACCGAACGCCACGGCAGAATGGGTGAGTTACCGCGCTCGTCCGGCGGATTGGACGGCAACTCCTCCGACCAGCCACCGCAACCGACCAGGGGCAGCAAAGGGCGCTTGTGCAGCCAGGCCAGGTGGACCTCGGATTTGGTGCCCGCTCGACCGCCGATCACGATACACGCATCACCGGCCAGGGCCATGAGCAGGTTGCGAGCGTCGCCCATGCCGCACGGCACGACTACCGTAGCCGGCCAGTCTGGGGCGGGCATTTGATCCGGTGGAATGATGCTCAGAACAAGACCATTGGCTTGCAAAGCCCGCTCGGCTGCGACCCGGGTCGCGGGACTTCCGCAACCGCTCACGACTGTGATACCGAGCCCAGCCAAAGCCTGACCCGCCTCGCCTGCGAGCGCATAGGCGCGCGATCCGGGTTCAGCACTGCCGAGCACGCTGACTTGAACTCTGCGATGGACTGTCGTCATAGTGGTCCTTTGTTAGCGGTCTGATCGTTCGCGTCTGCGGCCCGGCTGATTAAACGCGGCCGCGTCGCCGACGGGCCGGCTTGTGTATCGGTGCCGACCGGCTGGACGGCCCCATCAGGTCAGCCGCAGGCGTTCGTTGGGCAATCCCCGAAACGCACGCAGGCCTGCGCCGCACCGAACGCCCAAGCCCTTACGGCAGGAGGTAGAAGATCGCGACGTTCATGCCGATGTTGAACGCCACGTGGCTGGCGACAGCCGGCCAGATCGACCCCGACTTCGCCCGAACCAGCGCAAACAGCAGACTTACGCCCGCCATCAACGCCACCCACAACAACCCCGAAATCGGAAACAGCTGGAGTCCCGATTCACCGACCGCCACACCGTGATGCAAAAGATGCACCAACCCAAACGCCAACGCCGTTCCGGTTGTGGCAATCCGCACTCCAAAGCGCTCACTCAGCGAGACCTGAAGCATTCCCCGGAAGAAGAACTCTTCGCCAAGCGGGCTGAAGATCACCGCGGGCGCCGTGAACACCAGGAACTGGACGAGCAGAGGCAATTCGAGCAACCGCGGATCGGCCTGATAAGACGTCCGGACGGTTACATACCAGTTGTCCGGGCTCGAGCCAAACAGCCCAAACCCGATGATATGGATAACCCAGGCGGAGAGGACACCCAGAATGGGCCCCACCACGAGCCAAACCGGCCGGTCGATCTTCGTTAGTCCGCTGCGCTGTCTACCGGTACGCGAGTACACGAGAAACGGCAGACACCACATGATCACAAAACCGGCTATCAATGCCAGTCTGCCGGAGCTCTGGCCCAAAGTGCCAACAACGCGCAGAGCACCCAGGACACCGTAGAAGGCCAGGCACAAGACCCAGGCGGGTTGCCCGAGCAACCGCCGCCACAAGGGGCGAAGCAAAGATCCCTCTGAAGCGTTTTCCATGGTCTGGCCTCCGCCATCGGCGCCGATCCGGAATTTGGCAGAGTATACCCGCCCTGCCTGGAAGGACCACTCAACGACAACCTCCGCCATAGGGCGGCGAAGCCGGCCCTCTATCGCCTGAAGACGCCCCGGCGAGTCGGCCCCGGGGTACCGGGTTGACAGCTGAATATATATAGCATACTATACTTTTAGCATTCTGCCGTTCGCAATACGTCGATCGCTTCGCATCGGGAGAAGGACCCATGTCAAACAAACAACTCCGCAACGCCATCCGGCTTGGCCATCTCATCATCGCAGGGATCCTGGCCGTCTTCGCATATTCGCCTCTGCGGCTCAACGATACCTTCACGGCGATCGTCCAGATGATTGTGATACCCGTGCTGGTCGCCAGCGGGATCGTCCTGTGGCAGCAGCCGCTCGTTGTCAAATGGCTCAATCGCGGCCGGAGTCAGGAACAGGCCAAGAGCGCGTAGGGTCAGATGCTTCCGCGGCCCGCCGGACACTTTGAGGACGGACCGCCGCGGCCAGGATGGGTTGGACGTACAATTGCGCTTCGTCGTGCAGTGTGTCTGGCGCCGACGGAGGGCACACATGGGTCGAAAAACCAAGCCGATCAAGTCGCCATTCTCGCGAGTCGATAGTCTGGGCTACCAGTTCTACAGATTGGCGCACTTGTTCTCGCACGCACTGGATGCCCGGTTGGCGCAACACGCCGTCACAGTGGGTCAGTTCAGGTTGTTGCTCGTGCTTTGGGAAAAAGAGAATATCACCCAGGCAGAAATGGCCCGCCTACTCGATCTTGAACAACCCACGGTGGCCAGCACGCTCAAACGCATGGAACGAGACGGCCTCATCACGACAACCGGCGACCCTTCCGACCGGCGACGCACGCGCATTGTGCTCACCAAGCGCGCACGCGTGCTGAAAGACTCCTTGACCAGCGAGGCGCAATACGTCAACGACCTGGCGGTCAGTGGTCTATCGATCGATGACGTCGCCCGGCTTCACGGCTTGTTGGATCACCTCACACGGGCCCTGGCTGACAACAATCGAGCCGAATAGGACGCCTGGACCGGGCCATCCCGAGCAGCCCTCCGCCCCAGGGCGGTGAAGCGCCCGCAGCCTGGCCAGGCCCGCCGCCACACCAACCGGTTCCGGCGCGTCAGGCGACCACGGACGCCGACGCGTGGTTCTCGGGCGCCTTGTCCCGTATGAGATGCACCGCTTGCCAGACACTCACCAGCACACCCAACAACACGACACCGCCCTCCAGATCCGGCGCGACATACACGAACCAGGCCGGGATCCCGGCCGCGATGTACAGCGTGCTCAGCCCCAGCGGGAGCCGGCGTGTCGCCCAGCCGGCAGCGCCCAGCAGGACTAGGGACCACCCCCAGAAGTGCCAACCCGCCCCAAGCACCCCCGCCACCAGCGTGCTCCAGACGACCAGCACCGTGGTCGAGTCCTCGAGGTGCAGATCAGGGTGCGCCAGGTGATAGTGTCGGTTCGCCGAACGGATGCACGCGACAGCCACCATCGCCGCCGCAGCCACCCAGGTCGCGCCCGTCGCCCAGGCCATGCGCTGCCGGGCAAAGCCACCGATCCGTGTTCGAACAACCCAGAACGTAACCACGAGGCTGGCAGCCCACACCGGCCCAGCCAGGAGATCCGCCAGACTGTAGGCCAAAGGCCCGAAGGCAGCCCGGAGATCTCCCATCAGGTAGATCAACGCGGGGATGATATAGGCTGCAGCCATTGTCAGTGACGCCAGACCGCCCCATTTCGACATCGTCATGACCCATAACCTCCTTGCGCGCTTGACTGTTCGAAGGCCACTCCAACCCGCTCCGGACTACCGCACGGGCGCCGCGCTGAGCCACAGCCGTGGCAGGCGCTTGTGGCCGGCATTGGCCCCTGCTCAGGCAGGGTCCGCCAATAGACTCAATACACTCAGAATCATGTTGCCCAACAGCAACACTCCGGGCACCCAGTAGGGCGCGGTGACAAAAAGCCGCAGGACCGTGGCGCCGTCTCCGGGGAGCTCCATCACCGCGAATAGCAACGGCAGCGTCGCAATCCCGCCGATGACATGCCCGGTGGCAATGTAGAGGGGGTTCCGGAAGCGCCACGTCATCGTAAACAGCTGCCGCAACCACAACCCCAGCACATAGCCCTCCTCGCAATACGTGTCCACCGGGTCCAGGCCACCACGACCCGATCGCGTGCGATGTCCCGGCCGGCCCTGGCATATCCGCGCCACCTCGTGGAGGTACAACCAGTCCGGTACCTCCTCCTCGTAACCCTCGATCTCGGCCTCCCACATCTCAGCGGGCGCCGAGACCCCGTATCCCTGCCGAATACGCTCCTGTCGCTCCTCCTCCGCAGCGGCCAGATTCGCACGAGCCTCCGCGTGCTGCGGGTCGAGGCGCGCCGCCTGTCGATAGCTGCGGATCGCGCCCGGCAGATCGCCGCGGTTTTCCCAGAGGAGTCCCAAAAAGACGTGAACCTCGGCCACTTCCGGGGCAATCCGGGCAGCCTCCTGTGTGATCGTGAACGCCTCGCGATATCGGCTGGCCTCCTCGGCTTTCCCGGCTTGCTCGAGGAGCCGCCGCGCGCGGTCCTGGCGTTGCGTCGGAGTCTCCGTCTCGGCAGGCAGCGAGCCAAGGCGTCGCGTGAGGACGTTACCGATCGCGCGCAGCCCGTCGTGCGACCATTCGCGCCGTGCCTCTGTGTGCCAGATATCCAACAGCGCCTCGGTCTCCCGGAGCTCCAGGCTCTTTTCGATCCGCTGGATCGCCTCGTCGTCGGTGCCGGTTTCCATCCCGTTTGATCTCCCCCCTATAGTAGCCGACCGTTGCCTCAGGCCTCAGAGCCCGTTCCCATCCTCACGGTTCGAGTCGCAGCAATTGAGCCCACAGGCGCTGTTCAAGCTCAACCGAATAGGTGAGGCCATGGGTTTTCGCCAAGGCGGGAGCCACGGCCCGGTAGTACGCGCACAGGGTCTTGCCCGCTTGAAGCAAGGCCTGTTGTTCGACTTCGCAACACGTGCTTCGCAAGGGTTGCAGGACGGCCACCGGCAGCGCCTCTTCGATCTTGAAATAGGGTTCGCCCTCCAAAGCACCGGCATCCGTGAAGTCGACATCCAGGCGAGCCAGGATGACGCACATCCTGCGCATGGCCTCGACCTGGCCGTAGGCAAACCACAGCTGCCTGCGACCCATCGCCTTGATGAAATGGGATAGCTCATGCCAGAACCAGTCAATCTGGCGCCGAAGCACGGCCAGCTGTCGCTCGTGATCTGCAACTGGCGTCGGGAGTTCGCCTCCACCCAGGAGGCCGAGACGATCAAACAGGACCTGGTACGGCCCACTGCAGATCGCTTGAAAGTCGCTTTGCCGGCCAAACCAGAACTCGCCTTCGGTCCCGTTCTCATGAACGAACAAGTAGCCGTGAGCCTCGCCGAAGTCTTCCAGAAACAGTAGCCGACCCAACTGACGGGCGAAGCCCGCCTTATTGGCGACAAAATCGCCATACGCCTCGTCGGTCGTCACGCAATACAGGTCAAGGTCGGAGAACTCATCCGCCTGCCCACTGGCGTAGGAGCCGCCGATGAAGGCGGCGACGATTCGAGGATCGGCCCGGCAAAGATCCAGAAACCGGCTCGCCACAACATGCTGGGGGTTGGGCAGTCCTAGTTCGCGAAGGTTCATCATAGCCGTCCTGAAGCCGGTCTCGGGATGCCGTCACAGGCGGTCGCGTGACGCAGGTCTGTATGGCCGCGACCCGACCAATCATGACCGCCATTGATTGGCGCGTATGTTCTTCGCAGCCTGAGCCGCTGTCTCGGACACGCGTTTCGCGCGGGTCTCGGGCTTTTTGGCGGTGGTGATCCATTCCAGGATCCCCCGCTTGACCGAGCGTGGGAATGCCTCGAAGTGCGCTTGAGCACGAGGATCTGCAGCCAAAGCCTGCTGTAAGTCAACCGGGATCTCAAGTGCTTCGACAGCGTCAAGGGCGACCCAGGAACCGTCTTGTTTGGCAGCTTCCACCTTCGCGAGCCCCGCGGGTCGCATCAGACCGGCCGCCATGAGTTTCTCCACCCGAGTCTTGTTCGGCCGTGACCAGCCGGTGCCCGATTTGCGGGGCGCAAACCAAAGCAGCGATCGCTCATCGTCAAGCTTGTTGGGCTTGCTGTCGACCCAACCGAAACAAAGTGCCTCTTCAACAGCCTCGTCGTAGTCGATGCGCGGCTTTCCGGTCGCCTTCTTGTAAGTGATCAGCCAAACGCCCTCAGCGCGGCCATGGTTCTCTTCGAGCCACAGGCGCCACGCGCTGCGCGACTTGGGGTGCACGGAATTATCTGGCGGATTCGTCATCTTGTCTCCACAAGCGCCTCGCCCGCATCAGCGAGGTGGCGGGTGATCCAAGGCCGGCCGGCTGCGGCGGGCACCCGAATGGACTGGCGTCGGGTCGCCGGCTTGCGTGAGTCCGGCCAGATCCCGCCTAGAATACCTGCGACACAACCACCGAGAACAGGATGAGCGTCAGCCCGCTCAGAAATCCCAGAATTACCAGGCGCCAGGGACTGCTGGCGGTCACTATCGACCCGATTTGCTCGCCGATGCTCTGACCGCTCAGACTCTCCGCATGGAACCGCTGGTACGTTCCCCAATCCGCGCCCGCGGCCACGCGCGATGATGCGCCAGCGATGATCGTCAGGCTGCCTGCAATGAAGAAAGCATTGCTGTACTCGAGCGACGAATCCCATTTGTTGAGGTAGCCCATGATACCGATGATGACCCCGGCCAAAACACATATCCCGGCGGCTTCACCAAGCAACTTGCCGACCACGCTCGTGGTATGTCGATCCATAGTCTCCCGCCTGAACCTGACGCGTTCACCCTCGAGTCTACCCACGGTTCGTCGGGGATGGTGAACGACTGTATGCGGCCCCTCGGTCGCTCTGCGGGCACCTGGCGGCCCGCGGCCGTAGTCGTCACACCCTCTCGTCAGCCGAGCTGTTCGCTCAACCCCACAATGATGCCCTCGCGACTGCGACCGTAAGCCAGCCGATAGATGTCCTCGTAGTGCACGGCTTCGCCGACCAGCTCGGCGCCGTGAGCCAGCGGGCGCGCCACGACGTCTCCGATGTCATCGACGGCGAACATGATGCGGCGGATCCCGAGCGCATTCCTGCGACCCCGTGCGGTGATGCCGGTTTTCCAGGCCATCCATACGTTAGGATATCGCTGGTCGGAGGGCCGCAACAACCCTGGGTGCCTGACCGCCCCGCCCTTGCACGCAGGAGCCGGCCATCCGCCCCGCAGCGGCTGCGGGGCGGATGGGCCACTGCCGGTGGCTGCGGTTGAAAGCCTCGTCATGGAAGGAGACCGCGCGCTCCCGCTGCATTCGCTTCGGCTAGGGTGAGGGCGAATTCAGGGTCTCCACAAAGACCTGCTCGAAGCGCTTGCCATCAGCTGAGATCGCCACCCGAACGTCCGGACATCCAGGGCCCGCCTTCGTCCAGCCGCTTTCAGGCCCTTCGGTCTCAACCACGCAAATGGGCTCGGTTCGAAAGGTCGCAAGGCCGTCGTCCGTCACGATGGCTGCAGCCAACGGATCCCAAAAAGAGTAGCCACCCGAGTCGATGAACGCGCTTTGCTCGGTCAGGACAGCATAGACAAAGGTCGCTTCCGGTGACACGTGGTTGCTCTTGAGGTTATCGTAGAACGTTCGGGTCAGTGGGACATGATTGGTCGCGTCCAGGGGCACCAGAGTGATCGGTACACCCGACTGCAGCACGACGTTGGCGGCATAAGGATCGACGTAGACATTCCATTCAGCCACGGGGTTGTCGATCCCGACCCCCGACGCGCCCACGTTGCCAGGCACATTCACGGCGCCGCCCATGACAGTGATCCCGTCGATCTGCTCCGCCAACGAAGGGTCGGCCTGCAGAGCTTCGGCGACATTGGTCAACGGCCCAAGCGTCAGCAGGGTTACCGTGTCAGGCGATGCCTGGATCGTTGTCGCAAGCAATTCGACAGCCGTCTGGTTGGAGACCGTTTCCGGGCCATCGGGCAAGGGCAGGCCCAGCAGGCTGTCCACCCGGTCGCGCCAACCACCGGGAAAAACATGCTCACCTCGCAGCGGCGTTTCGCGGCCACAGGCCACCGGCACCCTGGCATCTCCTGCCAAAGTCACCAGGCCGAGGGCGTGCTGGACACCCGGAGCGCAATGGGCCTCGCCGGCACCGGTCACAGTGATGGCCGCGAGTGTCACGTCCGACCGTTGAAGCACGTAGAGGATCGCCAGCCAATCGTCAGCGGCCATATCGGTGTCGATCACAAGGACCCGGGGGTGAGCTGTGGTTCGCGCCGGCGAAGTGGCCGCAGGCGCCGTTGCCGGCAGCGTGCAGCCCGTCGACAGGATCAGCGTCAGCCAGACGATCACCCGGTGCAGCGCTCTCGGGGCGTTCATGTTCAGCTCCTTCTGGCGAACACCACGCTGCCGTGGAGGCGGCCGGCTCACGCAAGGCAGCGGCGTCTGCCTCAAGCATACTCCGATCAGCAGGCAGCGGCCCCGACGCACCCGTCAGCGCCGCACAGCGCGCACAGCCCTGGGCGTGTGGCTATTGTCCTTGGTCTCGCGACCCACACGTCGAGTCGCAGCCGGACTCAATCGGGGTCAGCGGGTCCTGCGCGGGGTGGTAGGCGTGCGGGAGGTGGCCCGAAACGTCGCTTCGGTTTGATTCGCTGGTTGCGTTGCCGGGTGGAAAACGGAGCTCAGTCGCTCACGATCGTCGCGGAGACCGGACGCCTTCCACCAGCACCTGGAGCACCAGGAAGAAGAACGCGGCCTGCAGCGCGGTCAGCCCCGCGGCCAGCAGCGTGTAGGCGCCTTCGCCGTTGAACGCGCGCAGCAGTTGCGTAAGCGCCGCGGTCAGGCCGGCCAGCAGATAGGCCCAGGCGAAGATCCTGGCGCCGCTCGAGATCGGCAACCATCGGCCCGGTGCGTCGAGCGGAGATCGGTCTTGGGGCGCTTTGCGCGGGGCGACCTTCGGGCGCGCCGCGCGTGGGGCGGTCGGCGCGGCGCCGGAGTCAAGTGGAAGATAACCCAGTCGCTCGAGCAGGATCCGGCGGGTCGCCTCCAGCCCTTCGGCCATCAGGCCACCGGCGTGGCGTTGCTGCCAGAGGGTCACGAGCTCATCGGTGTTGCGGGTGCTGAGCTCCTGCTGCTGCCGATGGACGAGATCGTCAAGGCGTTCGGACATCGCGTCACCCCTGTCGCCGAGCGTGGGCTGGTCTCGGCCTCCCCTGCGGAGCAAGTTTCGTGCCAGGGCTCACACGAACCGGCAGCGCCATTGAGGCCGCTCAGAGGCGCGGGCGCGATCTCATGCCGGAGTCGGGACCCAGACGCGCGCCGCGTTTCAGGGGTGTTGAACCATCGGCAGGAAGACGACATCCGCCGCATCGACGTACAAATGGAGCATGTCGCGTCCGTCCAGGAGCAGCATCCGCCCATCGCCGATCAGCAACGGGACGGTGCTGGTCCCGTTCGGCCCAAGCGCGTCGGCCGGCCAGCGGAGCTGCCAGAGGACGTCGCCGTCGGCATTCAGCCCGTAGCACACCGTCAGGCTCATACAGAAAGTCAGGTTCCCGGCGGCGTCCACGACCGCCGGGGCCGCCAGAATGCCATCGGTCGCGAAATAGCGCTTCCAACGCAGGCTGCCATCCGGACGAACGGCGTAGAACGCCGACTCGCTCGGCTCCGGGTGATAGTAGCTGTTGGACCCGAAGTAAAGCGTTCCGTCCAGGCCCAGGGCGGGCGCCATCGGGACCGCGCTGGTGGGCGCGTCCAGCAGGAACGTCCAGCGCAACGTGCCGTTGGGGTTGAGCGCCAGCATTCGGGCTGGCGCGAGCTCCTGCTCCGGGACCGCGCCGATGTAGACCGCACCATCGCTCGCCACGACCGGGTCATGGTCGCTGGTTTCGACCGGCAGAGACCACTTGATCGTGCCGTTCGGATTCATCGCCAGGAAGTTCTGATAAACCGATGCGTAAATCGTGCCGTCCGGACCCAGCGCCGGTGACGAATGGCTGAAGGAGCCGGACGGCTGGAACCAGCGCAGGTCGCCGGCGGCCGTCAACGACCAGACCCCGTCGTGACTGAAGTAGAGGTTGCCGTCGGCGTCGATCACGGGCGAGCTGCCGAAGGCGAAGTTGCCGGTCAGCCGGGTCCAGATCCAGTCGGACTGACCATCCGGCGCGATCGACACGAAGCCATCGCCGAAGCCCCAGTACAGGTCGCCGGAAGGCGAGATGGCGGGGACGCTGCGGCTGTGATCATATTGATCGATCGTCCACTTGATGGACGCGTCCGTCGGGTCGATGGCAAACAGGCGCCCGCCGGTGGATACATAGACCGTGCCGTCGGGCGCCACGCTCATCCCTGTCGATTTCTCGCCCGGCGACGACAGCGGCGCAAGATGCAGGCGCCAGAGCTCGAGCGGAAAGGTCGCAAGCCCAACGTAGGGGCTCTGTCCGTTGTGGGCGGGATTGCCCTGGTACATGGTCCAGGTCGTGGCCGCCGTCGCCTGGGCCGCGCTGGCGATCCGTGGCCCGACCACTGTCGACCCGAGCGTCCAAGCGAGGACCAGAAGGAGGCCGCGCGCTGCGCGCATCGCCCGCCGTCCGGCCGCCGGCCACCCGGTCACCCACAACGCCCCGCCCGCGTCGGCGTTGGGCTCCCCCGGATTGGTGCCTTCCATCATCCCCCTCCTCGCAGCCCGCCCTGGCGCATGTGCACCGACGTCCGTCCGACGCACGGTCGGTCACAATCCCAGAAGCGCCACTGCTGCGATATCCAGCACGTCGATCGGGCATCGGCCAAGTCCGCGATGCGACAGACACACGAACCCAACTGCGCGTATCGACCACGCCGCCTCGGCGCATTGGCTTTCGGCAGGCATTTTCGGTGGCGAGGTCCGCCGGCACCCGACGCGTCACCAGAAGATCGCGCGGCGGATGACCGGCTGGAAAACAGCGTGGTACAACCACCGGGCCTATCGCCAGGTGATCATCGACGCCGATCTACGGTCGGTGCAGCGCAGCGAGATACACCTGATCCGCCTGGCGTGTGGCTACCCACAACGCCCCGGTCGCAGCCTCCGTATAGAACACCGCGACTCGGTTCAGCCCGTCGACGGCCAGGCCGAGCCGCGACCGCGCGGGCGTCTCCGACGCGACCTCGATCACCCAGCCTGTGGCACTCCGCACGGCATGGCGGGGAAGGGAATCGGAGACAGGGCGGTACGCCAGGTGTGGACGGCCGGCGTCGTCGAGCCGGAGGACCAGATCGAAGGCAAAAGTGTTGGCGGCCGCCACAGTCTCGGTGACCCAGGCTGAACCGGATCGGGTGGCGTAGATAAGCTGCCCGCTCATCTCGTCGCTGTATGCTAGGTGCAGCTCATCGGAAGCATCCGACGCTAGGTCGAGGCCGATCTGAAAGTAGCCGGGGCTGTCGGCTGGCCCCACCGTTGCCGCATCCCAGGCTGTGGCGTTAGCGCTGGCTACCGTTACCTGGTGTTGATCGGGATCCCAGAACGCGAGCTGCGCGTGGACGTCCTGGTCGAGCGCCAGATTGACGTCGCGGCCTGTCGCTGCGTCAAACGGTTGAAAGACCCAGTTCGCACCTTGCTCTTCGGCATACCCGAGACTGTATTGCGGCCGGGCGGCGGAGTAATAGGTGTAGGCCACCCGCGGTGACCCGGACGGCTCCAGCGCGAGATCCAGATCGAATCCGGACCCGGCCACATTGAGACCCGTCGTGATCGTCTGCGTCTGCCAGCTGGCGCCCGTTCGTTCCGTCGACCAAAGCGTCCCGCCTGCGTCGATCTGGAGGTGGGCGATATGCGGGCGATCCGCGTCGTCAAGCGCCAGGGACGCAAAAGCCCCACCGGGCGCCACCGTGTCGGTCACCCAGCCCATCGGACCAGAACTGGCATAGCGCAGGTTTCCGATGATCAAGTCCGTGCTGGACATATACGCGACATGCCACCCACCCTGGGCATCGCTGGCTGCGGATGGGTATTGGTTCAAGGGATGCAGTCCGTTCGGCGCGGGATCGATCCGAGTGTGACTCCAGGTGGGCGGCACGGCCGCGACCTGGACATTGGCTCGCGCGCTCGACCCGAAGCCGATCAGAGCCAGACAAACCCCTACACCGACCACGACAATGAGTCGATCAGCCTTCAACATCATCGCAACCGCTCTCCATCAACTATGTCGTGCGGGTAATCGGGTGACGCGCACCCCCAACGGCCTGTCCAAAATCATTCCCTGCCCACGCAGCGCTAGCGGGTCTGGGAGGCCTGCCGCGAAAACCGGACACCTCCACGGCAAACAGCAGGCGCAGTCCACTCAATAAGCGTAGTATACCAACGCACGGGAAGGTCGCAGCTGGACCCGCCAACCAGGGCTATCGCATGCAGGTGTGGAACAGCATGCGTGTTGCCCCGAATTCGAGTGACTGCTCAGGGTTACCCTTCCTAAGGAAGGGACACCAGCTCAGATTGACGGCCGGCGATGGAAGCCGGGTAGAAGGGCATCCACTCGGCGGCGAGGGGTCGCAGGGTCGGCTGCCAGCCCGGGCCGTATTCGACCAGAGACTTGATCCAACTCATGAAGTTGAGCCAGCCCATGTAGATTCCGCTGTTGTCCTGATCCGGCGCAAAGCCGCTATGGACCAGGGTCAACCGCGTGCGACCCGCGCTGCCTTCCAGTGTCCAGGTCAGAACGTTCGGCGACGTGCCGTCGGGATTGACTTCGTCGATGACCGCCAGGCGTTGATCGGGGACGAGCTCGAGGATCTTGACCGGCCCCATGCCCCAACCGAGCTCATAACGCCCGCCGACGTGCGGCTCGACCACGGCCTTGCTGGCGATCCAGCGGTTCATCTGCTCGGGCTCGATCAGGGCTTTGAAGACCGACTCGGGCCCGGCGTCAATGTCAACGGTGTGCGTGACATCGCCGAGCATCGAGGCCGTGAAGTCCAGGCGCACGACGGCATCGTCGCGACCGTCGACAGCGCGGCGCAGGTTCTCGAGCGAAAGAAACCAGAAGTCCTCGGGGATGGGCGCGTCGGCCGGACCGTCGGCCCCTGGCGCGGCATGATCAACGATGACCACGGTCTCGGCACCGCGCGGAATCAGACGGATGACGACGGCGGTGTCCACGTCCTGGAGGCGCCAAGAATAGGACAACGTGGTCGAGGCCTCGGCCGCCAGGACCAGGTGGCGACCGCCGTCGCGGTTCGGCGTGCCGGGCGTGAACCGACCCCAGAAATCGTATTGGCCCTGCGACAGAGCGATGTCGGCGTGTTCGGCGAACCAGGCAGCCAGCCGGCCCGTGTCGGTGAGGTTGTGGTAGATGGTGTCCGGTGTGGCTGTCAGCGTTTGTTGCAGGTGGATGGGCATGGGGACTCCAATTTCAGGAAGGCTGATGCGGATAGCAGGCCAACGCCAGCCGGAAGTCCGGGCCGGCGGTAGTGGGTGCGCTCGCCTCGTCGGCCGGTCGGCCGTACTCGCGAGCCAGGCGCTCGAACGTGGACTGA
>JAEURK010000370.1 GCA_016789175.1 Anaerolineales bacterium | reverse complement strand
CTGCGCCTCTCCTTTCGCGGTGCGTCTGGCCGTGACGGATGCCGCCAGCGCGGGCTCGGCCTCCGGCCGGATCTACGCCGTCTCGACCATGGGCTCGCTTCTGGGGACGTTCCTGCCGGTGCTGGTCCTCGTGCCGACCCTCGGCACGCGCGGCACCTTTCTGGCGATGTCGGGTCTGTTGTTGGTCGTGGCCCTGATCGGGCTCTGGCGCACGGATCCGCGCCGCGGAGCAGCCGCCCTGGTGTTGCCGCTCCTGTTGGCGCTCGGCGCCTGGCTCTCGCCGGCCGGGTCGTTGCGCCCGATCGAGTCGCTCTACCCGGGCGCGCAACTGGTGCCGGGCTCGGAGCGCGAGTCGAGCTACAACTTCATCCAGGTCGCCCAATCCGGCGACACGCGCTGGCTCTTTCTCAACGACAGCCTCGTCTATCACTCGATCTACAACCCGCACACCGTGCGGACCGGCGGCACCTTCGATCTCTTCTTGATCGCGCCGTACTTCAATACTGAGCCGCAGGTCAAGAACATGGCCCTGGTCGGGCTGGCGGCCGGGACCGTGTCCAAGCAATACACGGCCGTGTACGGCCCGGTACCGATCGATGGGATCGAGATCGACCCGGCCGTGGTCGAGGCCGGGCAGCGGTACTTCGACATGAACGAGGCCAACCTCAACGTCATCGTCGGCGACGGGCGTTGGGAGCTCGAGCAGCTGCCGGGCAAATACTCCGTCATCGGCGTGGATGCCTACAAACCGCCATACATCCCGTGGCAGTTGACCACGCGCGAATTCTTCGAGATCGTGCGCGCTCACCTCACGGACGATGGCGTGCTCGTCATCAACGTCGGCCGGACGCCCGGTGATCGGCGCCTGATCGAGGCGCTCTCGGGCACCTTGAGCGCTGTCTTCCCGTCGGTGCATGTCGTCGACGTCCCGAACACGGGCTTCAACTCCATGGTCTATGCCACCCTGCAGCCGACCGACGCGGGCAACCTGGCGGCGAACCTGGCCCGCCTGCCGGAGGAGGCGCATCCGCTTCTGCGCTCGGCCCTGACCGACGCCGTCGCCAACCTGCAGCCGACGCCGGTCTCCGCCACGGTTTTCACCGACGATTGGGCGCCGGTCGAGCAGTATGCCGACGCCATCGTCCTGGGGTACTTCCTGAACGGCGACACGACGGCCCTGGGGCGCTAGTGGCCCGTGGGGGTCACCCGTTTGGGTATGACGCTTGTCACATCGTATGGCGTCCAATCCGGTCGGATTGCTGCCATGCGGCAGTAGGAAAAAAGCGTCTGCGGGCCCATAATCTCACCTGGCCCGCCGCCGGGTGCTCACGTTCGTGCAAAGGGTGCCGCGGGTTCTCGGCGGTAGAATGGGGCTGTTTCGGATGAAGAAATCGATGCCTGAAAGCCTGGCCTGGGTGTTGCGGATCCTCTTGATTGCCAGCATCCCGGTCGTCCTCAGCCTGACGAATGTGCGGTTGTTGATGACGCCGCTTTTCCCGGACGTGATCTACAACTTGCCCGGTTTCCCGGACGACTACTACGGTCTCACCAAGACCGATCGTTTGTACTGGTCGAAGCAGTCGATCCAATACATCCTGAACGATCCTGCCGTCGGGGACCTGGCCGATTGGAAGTTCGCCGACGGCGTGACGGCGCCGCCCGAGTCGGCCATCCACTACACGGCCGAGCGTGGGCCCGAGTACTTCTACAACGAGCGCGAGGTCACGCACATGGTCGACGTGCAGGTCGTGACGACCGGCGCGTTGCAGGTCTGGATCGCCAGTCTGATCGTGGCGGTGCTGGCCTTTGCGGGGCTCGCCTATGCGGGGCCGGCGGGGGCGCTGCGCAGCAGCCTGTTGTTGGGGACGGCCCTGACGATCGTGTTGTATCTGGGATTGGTGGCCTATATTGCCATCAACTTTGACGCGCTCTTCGTCCAGTTTCACAAACTCTTCTTTGCCGACGGCACCTGGACGTTCTTGTGGTCGGATTCGCTCATCCGTCTTTTTCCGATCCAGTTTTGGATCGGCGCGTTTACCTTCGTCGGCGTGGGCGGGCTGGTGGAAGCCGGCCTGATCGCGCTGGCTGCCTGGCGATATGCTCAGTAATCCATCCTGGGAGGGATGAACATGTCCACTCGGAACCTTGACAAGATCTTCAAGCCCGAACGTGTCGCTGTGATTGGGGCCAGCGACAACCCCTCGAGCGTTGGCTACAACGTTCTCCACAACATGATCGGCACCGGCTATAAAGGCGCGGTCTACCCGATCAACCCCAAGCGCGACTCGGTTCAATCGATCCCGGCCTTTCCGGATCTGGCGAGCCTGCCGAAGGTGCCGGATCTGGCCGTGATCTGCACGCCGTCGACCACCGTGCCGGGGCTGATCCGGCAGGCGGGTGAGGCGGGCATCCGCGGCATCGTCATCATCTCGGCCGGCTTCCGCGAGATCGGGCCGGAGGGTGTGGCGCTCGAGGAGCAGGTCAAGGCCGAGCAGGCCAAGTTCGACGGCATGCGCATCATCGGCCCCAACTGTCTGGGCGTGATCGTGCCGCCGCTCAAGATCAATCTGAGCTTTGCGAATGCCGCCATGCCCAAGGCCGGCAACATCGGCTTCATCTCGCAGTCCGGCGCGTTGTGCACCTCGGTGCTCGACTGGGCGTTGGTGCAGGATATCGGCTTCACCTATTTCGTCTCGATCGGCAACATGCTCGACGTGACGTTTGGCGATCTGATCGACTATTTCGGCGAGGATCCGGCGACCGAGTCGATGATCCTGTACGTCGAGTCGATCCCGAAGCCGCGCGACTTCATGTCGGCCTCGCGCGCCTTCTCGCGTGGCAAGCCGATTGTGGCCTACAAGTCGGGCCGGTTTGCCGAGTCGGCCAAGGCTGCGGCCTCGCACACGGGTGCTTTGGCTGGTGAAGATGCCGTGTACGATGCGGCCTTCCAGCGCGCGGGTATCGAGCGCGTGTACGACCTCGACGACATGTTTGACTGTGCGGCGCTCCTGGGTCGGCAGAAGCTGCCCAAGGGAGACCGGTTGGGTGTCGTCACCAACGCGGGCGGCCCGGGCGTCATCGCCACCGACAAGCTGATCGGCGAGGGCGGCAAGCTGGCCAAGCTCTCGGACGAGACGCTGGCCAAGCTGAATGCGACCCTGCCGGCGTTCTGGTCGCACAACAACCCCGTGGACGTCTTGGGTGATGCGCCGGCCGAGCGCTATGCCGAGGCCATGAGCATCACGCTGGCCGATCCGAATGTGGATGCGGTGCTCGTGATCCTGACGCCGCAGGCCATGACCGATGCGACCGAGACTGCCCGCATCATTGCTGAGGCGGCCAAGACCAGCACCAAGCCGGTATTGGCGGCCTGGATGGGTGGGCAGGCGGTGGCGGCGGGGCGGGCGATTTTGAATGCGGCCGGTGTGCCGTCGTACGTGCGCCCGGGGCCGGCGGTGCGGGCCTTCATGCACCTCGTGTCCTATGCGCGCAACCGCGACGTCCTGTACGAGATCCCGAAGGACGTCCCGGTGGATATCCATATTGGCGATGAGGAGCGCAAGCACCTGATCCCGGACGATCTGACGGCGGAGGAGCCGGTCCTGTCGGAGTCGGCCTCCAAGAACCTGTTGGCCGCGTACGGCATCCCGGTCATCCGGCCGGAGGATGCGCACACGGCGGACGAGGCCGTGGCTCTGGCGGGCAAGATCGGCTACCCGGTCGTGCTGAAGGTGTTGTCGCCGCAGATCACGCACAAGACCGATGTGGGTGGTGTCGCCCTGAACCTGCAGACCGATGGCGAAGTGCGGGCGGCCTTTGAGCGCATCGTCGCGAGTGCCAGGGCCAAGCGCCCGGATGCGGACGTGTTAGGCGTGACGGTGCAGAAGATGGTGGACACCCGCAACGGCACCGAGTTGATTGTGGGCGCCAAGAACGATCCGGTGTTTGGCGCGATCCTGTTGGTGGGCATGGGCGGGGTGACTGCCGAGCTTTATGCCGACCGGGCCCTGGGTTTGCCGCCGCTCAACGAGCGGTTAGCGCGGCGCATGTTGGAGAGCCTGAAGTCGTATCCGTTGCTGCGCGGGTACCGGGGGCGGCCGTTGGCCAACCTGGACAAGGCCATTGAAGTGTTGATGCGGTTCTCGTATTTGGTGGCTGATCACCCGGAGATCACCGAGCTGGACATCAATCCGCTCCTGGTCGGGCCAAAGGACGTGATCGCGTTGGATGCGCGCGTGGTGGTGGATCTGGAAGTGTTGAAGCAGCCGACGCGCAAGTACTCGCATCTGGCGATCCGGCCGTATCCGGAGGAGCTGGTCAAGGAAACCACCCTGGCGGATGGCACGGAGGTGTTGCTCCGTCCGATCCGGCCGGAGGATGAGCAGCAGTGGCGCGAGTTGATCATGCGATCGTCGGCCCAGACCTTGCGGTACCGCTTCCGGTATCTGTTCAAGGAAGCCACGCACGAGCTGGCGGCGCGCTACGTGTTCACGGACTATGATCGTGAGATCGCCATCATGGCGCAGGTCTGTGAAGACGACCAGTGCAAGTTTGTGGGTGCGGTGCGGCTGGTGGCGGAAGGCGATGCCGAGAGTTGCTCGTACGCGGTGTTGGTGGAGGATGCCTGGCAGGGGCGGGGTGTTGGGCGGCTCCTGACGGATTACGGCATCGAGGCGGCGCGCAAGTGGGGGTTCAAGCGGATCACGGCGGAGACCACGCATGACAATGCGCGGATGATTCGGGCGTTGCAGGAGCGTGGTTTCAAGCTTGAGAAGAGTGAGGGCACGGAGGCCCTATTCGTCAAGCAGCTCTGATCGTCGTTCGGGTCGCGCGGCCGCTTTCCTCTGTGAATCAGACCCCTGTACCGGCTCCCCGCTTTTGGGGCCGCTACAGGGGTCTTTTCATTCAAAGCCGGTCGGGTTCCCCTGCCGTTTTTCTGGCGCATTTAATGCCCACGTCCGACTGCCGTCCCTTGCCCCGCTTCGGCGGGCTTTGCTGCAATCCGGTCCTTGCCCGTCCACAAACGCATTTCCTGGCCAGTTGCAAAAAAACCTCCCCCGCGACACAATGGCATCAACGCCCTGGCCGAGCCAGGCAGTCTACTTATATGTTCGGCGGCTCCACCTGACCTGGCGGGTGGCGACATACGTTTTGGTCGGAGATCCTCGGCCATGAAGTCTATTGTTCCTGCCGGTCTGCGGATAGCATTTTGGAGCCTGATCGGGCGGATGTGGGATGAGCAGGCGCCAACCGGGCCACATGTTCAACGAGTTGTAGAGATCGTTCAGGCGCTTCTGCCAGAAGATTCGGCCCGAATACTGGATGTCGGTTGCGGTGCCGGGGTCTATTCCGTCGCGTTCGCAGAGGCGGGCTACGATGTCACCGGAGTTGACGCGGCGCACGGGATGCTCGCCCGAGCGAAAGCGAAGATCACTGCCGGCCTCAAGTCGCGGCTTCGTTTCAGCGAAGAGAATCTAGACAAGCATCTGAGCCTGCCGGCGAGTAGCTTCGAGGGCGTCGTCGCGATCAGTGTACTTCAGGCCGTGGAAAGTCCGGCGCATGCGGGTCGAGAAGTCCTACGCGTGCTGAAACCCGGCGGTGTGTTCGTTGTTTTGCACTTTCTCCGGCCTGCCTACTACGCCAACTCGCTTTGGGCCCAGATCCGTGCACGGGTCCGGATCCTGAAGCGAAAGACGCCCTGGAACGTGCTCCTTGCCGCCGCGAAGATGATGGCCGAGCGTTCGAATGCGTCACTGTATTGGTCTGTTGAGGAGTTACATGCGTTACTGAGATCGCAGGGTTTTCAGATCGAGTCGACGCCCGAGACGAATCCGATTATCGTTGTGGCCAGGAGGCCTGCAACGCTGTAATCGGCCGCAAAGGCCAGAATTGAAGTC
>JAEURK010000350.1 GCA_016789175.1 Anaerolineales bacterium | reverse complement strand
GGGATACGGCCGACTTTGACCGAACTCCGCAGCCGCCCGGATGTCAGGAGCCGGCCCGGTCCGTCAGCAACTCGATCACGGTGTCGAACAACAGGGTCTTGGCCGCCTGCCCCGCTCCGGAACCGGTCGGCGTCCCGAGCGCAGCCGCCGCGGTGCGGGTGGCTTCTTTGTCTTCCGGTGAGACGCCGCTGCCCGAGCCGGGCACCTTGGTCACGCCCGGCACCGGCGTGGCCAGCACGATCCCGTGCTCGGCGTAGAACGCGCCCAGCGCGGCGTTCGTGATCCGCTGGGCCGCGATCGCCTGAAGCTGCTCGACCGTCATGGCCGCCGCGATCTGATCCTGAACGGCGGTCAACTCCTCGGGCGCCGTGGTCTCGCTTCCGCTCAGGCCGACCAACGCCTGCCAGAGCGGAACCAGCGCTTGAGCCTGCGCGGGTGTCACAGCCTGGGCCGTGCCCTCGAGCGCCAGCGTGCCAAAGGCCAGTTGATTGCGCACGCTGGCCGCATCGGCGTAGTCGCTGGTCAGCGGGCCGAGTGCATCCGGCGTCGTCGGTTGGGTCGGGGCCGCGCACGCGGCCAGGAGCAGGACGCCTGCGACGATCGTGATCCAGAGTTTTTTAGCAATCATGAAACGATCTCCCAGGTGGACGTCGTCACACGTCAAGAAACGATGACGCGTTAGGAACCGAGCGACTCCAGGTACGTTGCCACCGCCTCGACCAGGGCGGTCGAGGCACCGCCGCCCGTGCTGTTGGGCGTGCGGCCTTGTTCGGCCTGGCGGGTCGCGCGGGCCTCCGGCGATAGCCCCTGACCCGAGCCGGGCTCCCCGCCACCCGTGCCGAGAGTGACGCCGTTGGCGGTCGCCCAATCCTGAAGATCGGTCTGCGTCAGGCCCTGAGCGCGGATGGCCGTCAGCTGTGCTTCGGTCAGGCCGGCTTCGATCTGCGTCAGGAGCGCGTTGACTTCAGTCTGCGAGCCGCCGCCGCTCTGGCTCGTGGCCCGCACCGCCTGCCAGAGCGGCAGGAGCGCGGCTGCCTGCTCCGGGCTCACGGCCGCGGGCGTGCCGGCCAGATTGAGGGTGCCCAGCGCCAGTTGGTTGCGGGCCGAGAGCGCGTTCTCGTAGCTCGTGTCCAGATTTGCGCTGACATAGGCCGCCGCGCTCTCGACCGGGGCCGCCGGCGCTGGTGCCGCGCAGGCGCTCAGCACAGCCGCCGTGAGGATGGCCGAAGCCAGCCAGGATTTGAGTTTCATAGGTAGTCTCCTCGTATCGTTATCAGTCGCGCCGCAGCGCGTCGATCGGATCCAGCGCCGCAGCCCGCGTCGCCGGGTAATAGCCGAAGAAGATGCCGACCACGGCCGCTGCGCCGAAGGCCAGCGGGATCGAGGCCGGCACGATCTCGGTTTGCATCGTGCCGAACTCGCCGAGCAGGTAGGCCCCGCCCACGCCGAGCGCCACGCCCACCAGGCCGCCGACCAGGCTGAGGATGACGGCCTCGATCAGGAATTGCAGCAACACATCGGCCGGCCGTGCCCCGAGCGCCTGACGCAGGCCGATCTCACGCGTGCGCTCGGTGACCGAGACCAGCATGATGTTCATGATCCCGATGCCGCCGACGATGAGCGAGACGCCGGCGACCCAGGCCAGCAGGTCGCGGAACGCCGCGGTCGTGGCCTCTTGCGTGGCGATGATGTCTTGCTGGGTCTGCACCGAGAAGTCCGGCTTGGCGGGGTCGACGTCGTGGCGCTCGGCCAGGATGGCCGTGATCTGCGTGATGACGCTGTCGATCCGGTCCTGGTTCTCGGCCTTGACGTAGATCGTGCGGACCCGATCGCCGCCAAGCGACGTGGATGGCATGAGCCGATCGAGCACGATGTTGATCGGCAGGTAGATCCGGCCGTCGTAGTCGACGTCGGCCACCATGCCCTTGGCGGCCATCACGCCGACGACCGTCGCCTTGACGCTGCCGATGCTGACCGTCTGGCCGATCGGGCTCTCGGCCCCAAACAGGTCGAGGGCCAGACCAGCGCCAAGCACGGCCACCTTGGCGTTTCGATCGTTCTCGTCTGCGGTGAAGTAGCGCCCTTCCCCCACCGCGTAGTCGCGCACGTCGGGGAAATCCGCCGTCGTGCCGATCACGTCGATGGCGTCGAGCGTCACGCCGGCGGCCTTGACCGTTTGCGCGGCCGGGGCCTGTTCGGCCGAGACCCCGTCGACGCCGGCCACGGCAACCTCGAGCGCGAACGCGTCCTCCAGGAGCAGCGTGCGCGAAGCCCCCGGCACGCCCCGCATCGGCGAGACGATGATCAGGTTGGCGCCGAGGGCGTTGATCTGTGACGCGATGGCCGCCTCGGTGCCGGCGCTGATGGCCAGCATGATGATGACCGAGGCCACCCCGATGATCACGCCCAGGGTCGTCAGAAACGAGCGGACCTTGTTAAGCGTCAGGCCTTCCCAGGCCGTGGCAAAGATGCGACTGGATTTCATGCGAGCTCGACTCCCTGCAACGCGCGCTCGAGACACGGGCTCTCCCCGGCCGCGCTCGTGGCGAGCACACGCCCGTCCTTGACGCAGATCACGCGCTCGGCGTGGGCGGCGATGTCGGGCTCATGCGTCACCATCACGATCGTGACGCCCTGGCGATGCAGCGCGTGGATCAGGTCCATGATCTCGACGCTCGCGCGCGAGTCGAGATTGCCGGTCGGCTCATCGGCCAGGAGCAGCGGCGGGCGATTGACCAGCGCGCGCGCGATCGCCACCCGTTGCTGTTGGCCGCCTGAGAGTTGATTGGGGCGATGCTGCAGGCGTTGGCCGAGCCCGACCGACTCGAGCGCGGCCCGGGCCCGGGCCTCGGCCTCCGCGTCAGTCAATTCCTCGGCGCTGTTGTACAACAGCGGCAACGTGACGTTGCGCAGCGCGGTCAGCCGCGGCAGCAGATTGAAGGATTGGAAAACGAAGCCGATCTTCTGGTTGCGGACCTCAGCCAATTCGTTTTTGCTTAGCCCGCTGACGTCGCGGCCGTCGAGGATGTAGGCCCCGCCGGTCGGACGATCGAGGCAGCCCAGGATGTTCATCAGCGTCGACTTGCCCGAGCCCGATGGGCCCATGATCGCCACAAACTCGCCGCGCGCCACGCCCGCGTCCAGGCCGTCGAGCGCGCGCACCTCGGACTCGGCTTCGCCGTAGACCTTCAGCAGGCCGCGGACGTCGATGAGCAGGTTGTGGTCCATCTCGGCCTCGCTCACTTCGTCTCGACCGTGCCGGTGCTGACGACGTCACCGGCCTGCAGCCCGGACACGATCTCGGCATTGGCGAAGTCCTTCAGCCCGACCGTGACCGGCGTCAGTTTGAGCTGGCCATCCGCCTGCACGACGAAGACCGCGTAACTGCCAGGCGCCAGTTCGCGCAGCGCCTGAACCGGCACAAGCAAGACGCCCTTGGATTCGCCGGCCACGATCTCGACCTCGGCCGTCAGGCCGGAGGCGAGCGACAGCACGCCGGTCGGCGCCTCGAGGCGCGCCCAGGCCTGTACGGCCGGGGAGCCATCGACGCTGACGAGCGCCGGATCGATACGGGTCACGACCCCGGCCACCGGCACATCCGGAGCGGCGTCGAACACCACCTGCACGGGATACCCGACGCCCAGCTTGCCGAGATCGCTTTCCTCGACGTAGAAGCGCACCAACGGCTCATCCAGCGCGGCCAGAGTCAGGATCGCGCCCGTGCCCACGGCTTCGCCGGCCGAAGCGGAGAGCGCCGTGATCGTGCCCGCGACGGGCGCCGTCAGCACGGCGTTGTCGAGCGCCAGTCGGGCGCTCTCGACCGCGAGGGCCGCCTGCGCGACCTGCGCCCGGGCCGCCGCGAGGTTGGAGTTCGCGCCTTCGGGCAGCGCCTCGCCCTGCAACTCGGCCAGCCAGGCCTGTGCGTCGGCCAGATCAGCCTGGGCCACCTGCACCTGCGCCTCGGCGAGGGCGACATCGGCCGACGGCGGCTGGTAATCGGTCACGTAGACGTAGTTGGCCTGAGCCGCCTCGAGCGCCGCTGCCGCGTCCGTCACCGACTTTTCCTGATTGGCGGTCGCCACCTGGAGCGCGAGGCGCGCGGCCTCGAGGTCGGACTGAGCCAGCTCGAGTGCGACCTGGGCCGCGGCCGCCTTTTCTGAGTCGGCGCCGTACCAGCGGATCGCGTCGTTCAGCTTGCCTTGCGCCAGCTCGAGCGCGTACGCGGCATTGGCGACAGCCTGTTCTTGCGACCGCGAGCCGGTCGTCACCAGTTGCGCGTTGGCCAGGGCCGTGTCGTAAGCCCGCTGGGCGTCGGTCACGGCGCCGGCATAGTAGTCGACATCGGGCTGGTTGAGCGAGGACAACGCGGCCTGCGCGTCGTCGAGCGCGGCCTGCCGGGTGACGACGGCCAGCTGGGCCTCCGCCAGGGCGCCGGCCGAGCTCAGTTTCGCCAGTGACTGCTCGGCTGTGGCCAGGTTGAGCTCGGCCTGTTGGAACTGGAGTTGCAGCGCGCGATCATCCAGCCGGGCGAGGACCTGCCCAACCGCGACCCTGTCGCCAACCGTGACCGAGACCTCGGTCAGGACACCGGGCGTCCGAAAGCCCAGATCCAGCTCGGCGGCCGGCATCAGGTTTCCGGCGCCGGAGGCCGTGATGACGAGGTCACCGGTGCGCACGCGTGCGGTCTGCAGCGCGGGCTCGGCCTGGGTCGGGGCGGTCTGCCCGAATTGGGTGTAAGCGACATAGCCGCCCCCCGCGACGAGCACTGCGGTGAGACCAATCAGCCAGGGGCGACGAGCACGGGTCATGAACATGAGACGGGAACCTCCAAAGTCCCCGCCTTCACTATGACGACGGCCTGTGGAGGTCCGGTGGAGAACCCGTGCGCGAGCTGTGCAAAAGACGGGCGCCGGCTGGCCGATTCTGAGGGGCGGTTGAGGCGATCAGGCCGGGGCGATGACGGCGCTGATGAAGTCGTTCAACACTTCCTGCGAGAAGTGGGGGTCGTGGTCACGCGCCTCGAAGTAGCAATGGGGCAACAACCCGGCCGTGCGCTCGGCCGCCACAAACGGCACAGAGTCATCGGCGCGGCTGTGACGCATCCAGGTCTCGGTCGTCACATCTGCCAGCCGAAAACCCCAATCGCGGCCGCGCAGCCTCAGATCCTGCGCGACTCCGAAACACCCGTTGCGCAGCGAGTCGCGGATCGCGGGGGTGGCCCGGTCGGCCTCCGTGGTGTCAGCGAAGAACAGGGTGTGGGCCAACGCCTGCATCTGGGCCAGGCCGGCCTGTCGATCCACCGGGTAGGGCCAGTACGCACACACGTCATCGTCATAGAGCGCCGGGATCCCGCTCAAAATGAACAGGCGACGCGCCAACTCCGGGAAGGCCCGGGCGATCGCGTACGCGTAGGGCGCCCCAGAGGAAATGCCGAAGACGTCGAACTCGCGCAGGTCGAGCGCCGCGAGCAGCGGTTGGATGTGCTCGGCCCAGGCGCCGATGTCGCGCAGCACGATCGGCGGCGCCTCGCCGTAGCCCGGCCGCGCGATCGCGATCACGCGCGCGCCGGTGTCGATCAACGTCTGAAAGAGATCGCGGTCCTGGATGCTGGCGATCAGCCCATGCTGCAGCAGGATCGGGCGGCCCCGGCGGTCGCCGTAGTCCTCGAACGAGAAGGTGCGCTGTGCGATGGTCAGGAGGGTCATGGGTCGCCGGCCGTTGCGTACTTCGTTGCCACAGGTCCATGATACCCGGGCGAGCGGTCGCCGGAGGGCGCGATCGGGCGTCAGGCATCGCCGGGGCTTGATACTGAGGTCCAGGCGCTGTACTGTTGGCGGATGTCGCGCACTGCCCGTGGCTACCTGATCGCGATGGTGGGGGTCATCATCTGGTCCACTGCCGGCGTCTTCATCGGCTACCTGATCACGACCTATCGAATGCCCGCCCTGGTGCTGGCATTGTGGCGCAACCTGCTGGTGTGTGTAGCCCTGCTCCCAGCGCTGGTCATCGTCGACCGGTCACTGCTTCGGATCGAGGCCGGCCAGCTGCGGTTTTTCGTGTTCTACGGCTTCATCCTGGCCGTGTTCAATTCGATCTGGGCGTTGTCCGTGCAGTTCAACGGCGCGGCGGTGGCCACAGTGCTGGCCTATAGCTCAGCGGGCTTCACGGCCATTCTGGCCTATGGGTTGTTCAAAGAGAAGCTTGGGCCGGCTAAGATCGCGGCGATCATCTTGAGCCTAGCGGGCTGCGTCCTGGTTTCCAATGCCTACAGCCCGACGATGTGGACACTCAACCCGCTGGGCATCGCTACCGGATTGGGGTCCGGGATCCTCTTTGCGGCGTACACCTTGATGGGCAAGGAGACGGCCCGGCGCTCGCTCAGCCCGTGGACGGCGATGCTGTATGCCTTCGGGTTCGGATCCGTATTCGTTTTGCTCTTCAATCTGATCCCGGGTCTGCCGGGCGCCGCGGACTCGACCCCCGCGCTCTGGCCCCGGTTGCCGCTCGATGGCTGGCTGATCCTCGCATTTCTCTCCGCCGGACCCACCCTGCTCGGGTTTGGGCTGTACAACACCTCGATGCGCTATCTCCCTGCCAGCATCGTCAACCTGCTGGCCACAACCGAGCCGGCGCTGACTGCCGTCGAGGCTTATCTCTTCCTGAACGAGCGGTTAGCGCCGGTGCAGATCGTGGGCGGCCTGATCATCCTGTCAGCAGTGGCGATCGTGCAACTCGAGCGCGATTGAGACGGGCCTGGCGCGCTCTCGGCTCAGGTTTGCCTTGACTCCCACCCGGGCCTGTTTATAATGCATACGTGTGCATAACGACATTTTTGGCACATTAGCGGTTTCGAAACCAGATCGCACGGGCTCCACTGACCCGGGCCGCAAGGAACTGATCCCATGCGCTATACCACCGAGAACCTGGTCATCCGCCCTGCCCGGCCTGCAGACGATCCCGGCCTGCTGACCGCTGTGACTCCGGAACGGGCCGGCTGGGACACGATCCGGTTCGAAGCCCGTCGTTTAGAGGCCGGGCAAAGCTGGGCCTGCTCCACGCCGGACGAAGAGTTGGCGATCGTACCGCTTGGCGGCCGGCTCTCGGTCGACACCAACCACGGTCGCTTCGGGCCCGTCGGGGGCCGGGTTGACGTCTTTGCCGGCCTACCGCATGCGCTCTATCTGCCGCGCGGCACATCACTGACCGCGACCGCCCTGACCGACTGCGAGTTCGCGATTGCCTGGGCCCACACCGAACAGGTCTATGCGCCGAAACTCGTGACGCCCGGCGAGATCGCTACCGAGATCCGCGGCGGCGATCATGCCACCCGCCAGATCAACAGCCTGCTCCCGCCGGGCTTCCCGTGCGCGCGTCTGGTGCTGGTCGAGGTCTACACACCTGGCGGCAACTGGTCGAGCTATCCGCCTCATAAGCACGATGTGCACAACGCCGCGGCCGACGGCCGGTTGCTTGAGGCCGACCTCGACGAGATTTACTTCTACAAGTTCGACAAACCCGAGGGCTTCGCCTTCCAACGGATCTATACCGACCCGACCTCGCCGCTGGCCCGCGCCGGAGAGCCGATCGACGCGGTGGTCACGGCGCGCGAAAACGACGTCGTGCTCATCCCTGAAGGCTATCACCCGGTGACCTGCCCGGTCGGGTACACGGCCTACTACCTGAACGTGCTGGTCGGCAGCGCCCAAAGCCTGGCGGCCACCGACGACCCGGCTTACGCCTGGGTCAAGGACTCGTACCAAACGCGTGATCCGCGCGTGCCGCTGTATCCGACGGCGCAGGGCGCCGGGCGAGGCGCGAAGCGCGAAGGTTGAACGGCCCTTCGCCCTTTTGCCCCTCGCCCCGCGCGCACACTCTGCAAGGAGACACCCATGCCCAAGGTTCAACGCCTGACCACCGCCCAGGCCCTGATCGGTTTCCTGCAACAGCAATACACCCAACGCGACGGTCGCGAGCAGCCGTTGTTCGCCGGCTGCTTCGGGATCTTCGGACATGGCAACGTCGCCGGCATCGGCCAGGCGCTGCAGCAGATGCCCGCATTTCGCTATTACCAGGCACGCAACGAGCAGGCGATGGTGCATGCCGCGATCGCGTACGCCAAGGTCAAGAACCGGCTGCAGACCTTTGCGTGCACGACCTCGATTGGGCCGGGCGCGACCAACATGCTCACGGGCGCAGCCACCGCCACGATCAACCGCCTGCCGGTGCTGCTGCTGCCCGGAGACATCTTCGCGCGTCGCAACGTTGCACCGGTATTGCAGCAGCTCGAGTCGGCTCAGTCGCAGGATCTGTCGGTCAACGATTGCTTCAAGCCGGTCAGCAAATACTGGGACCGGATCAATCGGCCCGATCAACTGCTGACCGCCCTGCCCGAGGCCGTGCGTGTGCTCACCAGCCCGAGCGAGACCGGGGCCGTGACCCTGGCGCTGCCGCAGGATGTGCAGACCGAGGCCTTCGACTTCCCGGCCGAGTTCTTTGCGAAGCGCGTCTGGCACATCGCCCGCAACCGGCCCGACACGGCCGCCCTGCACCGGGCCATCGCCCTGATCCGCGCCAGCCAGCGCCCCCTGATCGTGGCCGGCGGCGGCGTGCTGTACGCCGAGGCGACCGAGGCCTTGCGGAAGCTGGTCGACCAGACCGGCATCCCGGTCGGCGAGACCATGGCCGGCAAAGGCAGCCTGCGCTACGACCACCCGCTCTGCCTGGGTGGCATCGGGGCCACCGGCACGCTGGCAGCCAACCGCATCGCGCGCGACGCCGACCTTGTGATCGGGATCGGGACGCGCTACAGCGACTTCACCACGGCCTCCAAGACCGCGTTCCAGGATCCCGGCGTCACGTTCATCAACCTCAACGTCACCGAGTTCGACGCCGGCAAACACCACGGCCTGCCGCTGGTCGGCGATGCCCGCGCGACCCTCGAGGAATTGACTGTGATGCTGACCGGCTACCGGGTGCCCGACCCGTATCGCGAACAGGCCGAACGCCTGCATCACATGTGGGAGACCGAGGTCGACAAGATCTACGCCGTGCGCCATACGCCCCGGCCCAGCCAGGGCGAGTTGTTCGGCGTGATCAACGAGCAATCGGACCCCGGCGCGATCATGGTCAACGCTGCCGGCAGCATGCCCGGCGATCTGCACAAGCTCTGGCGCGCCCGCCATCCCAAGAACTTCCACATGGAGTACGGCTACAGCTGCATGGGCTACGAGATCGCGGGTGGGCTCGGGGCCAAGCTGGCGGCGCCCGAGCGCGACGTGATCGTGATCGTTGGCGACGGCAGCTACCTGATGCTCTCGTCGGATCTGGTGACGGCGGTCCAGGAGGGCGTCAAGCTGATCGTGGTCCTGCTCGACAACGGCGGCTATAAGAGCATCGGCGCGCTCAGCCGCTCGCTCGGCCAGGACGGCTTCGGCACGCGCTTCGTGCATCCGAAGGACGGCCAGCTGGTCGGCGATTCGGCCGGCGCCGACGTCGTGCAACTCGAAATCGACTTCGCCGAGAACGCCCGCAGCCTGGGCGCTACTGTAATCACAGCCGTCACGACCGACGACTTTGCGGCCGCGCTACGCGCCGCCCGCGCTACCGACAACACCACCGTGATCTACGTCAAGAGTGATCGACTGGCGAGCGTGCCGGGCTATGACAGCTGGTGGGATGTCGCCGTGGCCGAGGTGAGCGACATGCCGTCGGTTCAAGAGGCACGCCGCACCTGGGAGGCCATGCGCGCCAAAGAGCGCCTGTTTCTATGACGCTCCCCGCCACCCGGCGGGTTGAGCCACGCATTCGATTGGGGGATCTGCCATGACCGCTTCCGTATCACAACCACTGGCCGTCGGCCTGATCGGCGCCGGCGGGATGGGCACGCGCCATGCCGTCAACCTGCACCGCTTCGTCCCGGGCGCGCGGGTCGCCGCGGTTTATGACCTCGACGCCGACCGGGCCGCCCACGCCGCAGCCCAAAGCGGCGGCGGGCCCGTTTGCGACGATCCATTGCAGCTGATCCAGGATCCGGCCGTCGACGCCGTGCTGATTGCGTCGCCCGACGACACCCACGCCCGATTGACCCTGGCCTGTCTGGCCGCCGGCAAGCCCGTGCTGTGCGAAAAGCCGCTGGCCACCGGTGTCGCCGATGCGGCAGCTGTCGTTGAGGCCGAGGCCGCCCTGGGTCGACGCCTGATCTCGGTCGGCTTTATGCGCCGCTTCGACGCCGAGCACGTCGCCGTCCGTTCCGCGGCGCATTCGGGCGCGATCGGCGCCCCACTGCTGTTCAAGGGCGTGCACCGCAACGCGACCGCGGCGTTCGGGGTCACGGGCGCCACCATCCTGATCAACTCGGCCGGCCACGACCTCGATTCGGCCCGCTGGATGCTGAGCGCTGAGGTCGCCGAGGTGCGGGTGCGCGGGCTGCGCTCGCGCGCCGACCTGCACGCCGATACTCGCGATCTCCTGGCAGTTGAGTTGGCCTTCGCCGGCGGCGCACTGGCCGTGATCGAGGTGTTCGTCAACGCCGGCTACGGCTACGAAGTGACAGCGGAGCTGGTCTGTCAAAGCGGCACTGCCGTCTCGCAACAGCCGGATCGGGCGCTGGTGCGCGCCCAGGGGCAGCGCGGCTTCCCGGTGCCCAGCGACTGGCTGTCGCGCTTCCAGGAGGCCTACGTGATCGAGTTGACGGAGTGGGTCGCCTCGATTCGCGAGGGGCGCGCCTTCACCGGCGCGAGCGCGTGGGACGGGTTGGCGGCCATGACCGTGACCAACGCCTGCATCCAGGCACTCACAAGCGGCGCCGTGACCCCGGTCCAACTTCCGCAAAGGCCCGGCCTCTACGAACCGGTCAACAACGCGGCGGCGCCGTAGATCCGCGCACCACCAGCTCACCTTGCAGGCGCAGCTTCTGCGGCGCCGGCAACCCGCCGGACTCGCCGCGTGCCGCGAGGATGCGCAGCATCAGGTTCGCGGCCTCGGCGCCCAACTCGCGCTTGGACTGGCGCAGCGTGGTCAGTGGCGGGATCAGGTAGGGCGCGATGGCGATGTCATCGTAACCGGCCACCGAAATGTCGTGTGGAACGGATCGTCCGGATTGATGGAGCGCCGCATATACGCCGATCGCCATGTTGTCGTTGTAGCACAGGATAGCGGTCGGCGGATCGTCCAGCGTCAGCAGGTGTTGGGCGCCTTTGAGACCGCCCGGCGGCGTGCCCTCGGGAGCGAGATACACGCAGCGCTCGTCCACAGCCAGACCGGCGGCGCGCATTTCCTCGCGGAAACCGGTCTCGCGCTCGATCGTCGTCCGGCCGCCGCGCTGGTTACCCAGATACGCGATCCGTGCGTGGCCGAGCGCGATCAAGTGGCGCGTGAGAAGCCGGATGCCATGGACGTCGTCATTGAAGACCAGGTAGCTCGCGTCGCTGGCGCCCTCGTTATTGACGATCGTGGTCGCCAGGCCGTACGACTGCAGGATGCGATTCTGCTCCTGGCTGAATTGCGGCGCGCACAGGATCACGCCTTCGACGCCGCGCTGCACCATCGTCTGCACGACTTCTTTCTCGCGCTGCTCATCGCGGTGCGTGGCGGCGATGAACAGGCTGTAGCCGGTCGGATGCAGCACCTCGTCGACGCCCTGCAGCACCTCGCTCCAAAACGGGTCGTCGATGTTGCTGACGATCACGCCGAGCGCGCGGCTGCGGCGCGTCTTCAGGCCGCGGGCCGATGCGTTGGGCACATAGCCCATCCGCGCGGCCAGGCGCTTGATCTTCTCGATCGTCTCGGACGAGATCGCCGGATGATCGTGCAGAGCGCGCGAGACCGTGGCGTGCGAAACGCCAGCCTCCCTCGCAATGTCCTTGATCGTGATCGCCATCTCTTACAACCCGATCGAGCGAAGATAGGCGCGATTGCGCGCCGCGCTTTCCCTGGGGGCGCCCAGCCCGGGCAGCACATCCTGCTCGACCACGATCCAACCGTCGTAGCCGATCGCGCGCAACGCCCCCAACACGCCCGGGAAGTCGACGTCGCCCTGCCCGAGCTCGCAGAACACGCCGTGCCCGACCGAGGTCGGCCCGTCCCAGCCCAGCTCGCGCGATTGGCGCGCGACAACGGGCTGATGGTCCTTGAAGTGCACGTGCCAGATCCGATCGGCAAAGGCGCGCACGCCCTGCACCGGGTCACCGCCGGCGAAGGCCCAATGCCCGGTGTCGAAGCACAGGCCCACTATCGCAGGGTCGGTCAACTCGAGCAGGCGTTCGGTCTCAGCCGGCGTTTCGACCCAGGTGCCGATGTGATGATGAAAGACCGTGCGCAGCCCGGCCTCGTCCATCACGCGCCGCGCGATGGCGTTGGCGCCCTGCGCAAAGACCTTCCACTGGTCGGCCGTCATGCCCAATTCGGGCGTGATCCGGCCGGCGTTCTGGGTGCGCAGCGGCACGCCATACGGATCGTTGCCAAGCACGATCACGTTCGACGGTCCGCCGACGCGCGCCAGTTGTTTGGCGGTGCGGACGGCGTCGTCGGCGCTGGCCTCATGTTTGCTCGGGTCGTGCAGGAAGACGCTGACCCATGAGGCCAGCAGGCTCAACCCGCGCGTGTCGAGCTCGCGTTTGAGCACGACCGGGTCGGTGGGCATGAACCCCCAATCACCCAACTCGGTGCCGACGTACCCCGTCGCCTGCATCTCATCGATCACACGCACGTACCCGCTGCGATCGCCCTCGATCCCCTCGATGACACCCCACGAGCATGGGGCGTTTGCGATTTTGAACATCGTGTCTTGCCTATCTGTTTGAGTGTCGCCTGCCGCCCCATCAGAACGTCCGCGACCACTCCTTGAGCCAGCGCTCGACCACGACCTTGGTCTGGGTGAAGAACTCGACCGCGTGCTTGCCCTGGCCGTGCAGGGTGCCGAAGAAGCTGTCCTTCCAGCCGCTGAACGGGAAGAAGGCCATCGGCGCGGCGACGCCGATGTTGATGCCGATGTTGCCGGCCTGGGCCTCGTTGCGGAACTTGCGGGCGGCGGCGCCGCTGCTGGTGAACACGCAGGCCATGTTGCCGTATTGGCCGCTGTTGATGAACGTTATCGCGTCGTCGACCGTGTCGAGCGACAGAAGCGTCATCACCGGGCCGAAGATCTCGGTCCGTGCGACCGTGTGCTCGGGCCGCACGCCGTCGAGAATGGTCGGGCGCAGGAAGAAGCCCTCCTCGTATCCGGCGACCCTGGCCTCGCGGCCGTCGACCAGGAGCGACGCGCCCTCGCTCAGGCCGGTCTCGATCAGGCCCTGGATGCGGGTCTTGCTCTGGGGCGTGATGACCGGGCCCATGTGCACGCCCTGATCGAGGCCGAAGCCGACCACTCGCTGCTCGGCCGCTTCAGCCAGGACGGGTCTGAAGATCTTCTCGGCCCCGGCGACCATGACGATGTTGGCGGCCGCCAGACAGCGCTGCCCGGCGTTGCCGAAGACGCTGTCCATCACGATCTTGGTGGTCATGTCGACGTCGGCGTCGGGCAAGACGATCACGGGGTTCTTGGCCCCGCCCTGAGCCTGGACGCGCTTGCCGGCGGCCGAGGCCCGCGCGTAGACATGGCGGGCCACCGGCGTCGAGCCGACAAACGTGATCGCGTTGATCAGCGGATGATCGAGCAGCGCGTTGACGGTCTCGTGGCTGCCGTGCACCAGGTTGACCACCCCCGGCGGGAAACCGACCTGCTCGAGCAATTGAAAGGCCTTCGCCATCGTCAACGGCGTCCGCTCAGAGGGCTTGATGATGACGGTGTTGCCGGTCGCGATCGCGTACGGCAGATACCAGAACGGGATCATGCCCGGAAAGTTGAACGGGCAGATCGAGGCGACCACGCCGACCGGCTGACGGATCATGTACTCGTCGATGCCGCGAGCGATGTCTTCCGAGAAGTCGCCGAGCATCAACATCGGGATGCCGCAGGCCACTTCGACGTTCTCGATCGCCCGCCGCATCTCGCCACGCGCGTCGTCGAGCACCTTGCCGTTCTCGAGCGTGATCTGACGCGCCAGGTCGTCAAAGTTGGCCTCGAGCAGCGCCTTGAGCTTGAACAGATACTGGATCCGCTCAGTCGCCGGGGTGCGACGCCAGGCGACCTGCGCTCTGGCCGCGGCCCGGGCCGCTCGATCGACCTCGCCCGGGGTCGAGAACGGCGTGACCGCGATCACGGCGCCGGTCGCCGGGTTCTGTACGGCCAGGCTCCCTGCCCCCTCCGACGCGCGCCAGGCGCCGTCCACGTAGTTGTTCAGTCGTTCAGTCGTCATCGTTTCTCCCCCTCCACTTTTTCGGATGGAAGGAACCGCCGCAAACGGGGTTGGCCTT
>JAEURK010000339.1 GCA_016789175.1 Anaerolineales bacterium | reverse complement strand
GATTGTACCGGAAAAGACGCCGGGAGTGCCCCGATGTACCCCGAGGTCCGGGTGCTGCACCCGGACATCGGGGTACATCGGGGCACTCCCGGTATCTTACGCGCCGACGCGCGCGAAGAAGTTGATCAGATTTCCATCGGGATCGCGAAACCACACCGAGCGACTGCCCCACGGCTGCGTGGTTGGCGGCTTGACGATGGCGACACCGAGCCCCAACAGGCGCCGGTGCTCGTCATCGACATCCTCGACCTCGATCTCGAGGGCGCAGGCCCCGCGACCGATGCCGGACGTGCTGCCGGCGACCATGCGCTCCAGATCGGCTTCGCCGAAGACCACCAACGTCGTGCCTGGCAGGGCGAAGGACGTGAAGGTGTCATCACCCTCGGGCGTGAGATCCAACACGGCCTGGTAGAAAGCGCGCAGCCGAGGAAGATCGGCCGTGATCAGACAGATACTCCTTAGCGTCTTCGAGTCTCCCTGCACGGCGATCATCCTCAAGCAGGCAATTGCGCAAACAGATCGATCACGTTTCCGTCGGGGTCGAGCACCTGGGCGTACCGTTGGCCCCAGAACGCATCCCACGGGGCCTTGTGGCTCTTGTGGCCGGCCTGGAGCACGCGCTCATGCAGCGCATCGACCTCGGCCGGCGAGTCGCACAGAAAGGCCAGGCCCATGCGGTGGCCGACCGGCTCGACCCAGCCGGGCGAGAAGCTCTTGATCATCTCGAGCTCGTCCCAGGCGATGCGCATCCCGCCCACTATGACCTCGACGTGGTCGTCGGCGTCGGCGGTGCTCGGGATCTCCAACCCGAGCAGACGATAGAAGCGCAGCGAAGCGGCCATGTTCTTGACCACCAGGCCGATCAGATCCAGGCGTGCCATAGGTGTTCTCCTGTGTCTCAGTTCGAATGCACATACTGTCGCAGTCGAATGGTGACAGGTGTATGTCACCGTTTGGCGTAGCGCTGGACGAGTTGCCTGCCCATATCCAGCAGCTTGTCGCGGAGGGCGCCGGGCGCCTGCACCTCGATGTCATCGCCGATCGTCGCGAGCAGGCGGGCATAGTAGTCGAGCTCGGATGGCGGACACCGGAAGGCAAGGCGGCCGGAGCCGTCCGGCGACACCGTGAGGTGAGCGGCCAGGTCGGGCTGGCCGTCGAGACGGGCGACCCCACGGCGCGTGACAACGGCCTCGATCAGCGGATAGTCGGCATGGTCGTACGCGGTCGGCGCAGGGGGGATCTCGGCCCAGTCCGGCAGCGATTCGAGGGCCTCGATCCGATCAACCCGGTAACGGCGATACTCCTCATGCTCGCGCGAAAAGGCCTCGAGCAGCCAGAGCCCCTCTTCGGCCTCGATCCGGTGAGGAAACACGACCTGGGTCGAGGCGCGCCGCACCGATCGGTAAGTCAGGCGGACCCAGGTGCGGGCGGCCACGGCCTGGAGGAGCGGTTCCAGGTACCGGAGCTCTTTGCGCGGCGCCCGGCGCGGGCTCGTGATCGCGCTCAGGAGCCGGCGGGCTTCATCCTGAGGGATGGCGGGAAGGGCGGCGCGCAGCTTGGCCGCGAGGGTGGCGCGAGCGCCTGAAAAGGGTGAGCCGGCCAGGTCGTCGGCGGCCTGCAGGGCGAAGAGCAGCAGGAAAGCCTCGTGGGTGGTGAGTGGCATTGGCGCGAGTTTGAAATCGTCGGGGAGCGAGTAACCGCCCCCGACGCCTTCGCGCGCGATGATCGGCACGCCCATCTCGCTCAAGGCCTGCACGTCGCGGAGTACCGTGCGCTTGCTGACCTCGAAGTGACGCGCGATCTCGTCGCTTGTGCGCGAGCGCGCCTGGAGCAGGAGCAGGACGCCCGTAAGACGTTCGAGCCGGTTCATGTCGTCCTTGACGCCGATCGGCCCGCGCTGGTTGTCGGCCTACGGATGACCGAGCAGGGGCAGCCAGAGCATGTCCGCAGGTCCGTACAATGCCTGATATTCGGCGTCACTCGATCCTACCAGGATTGCCCGTTGGGGTGCCGTCGGCCCGTCGGCCCAACCCTGGAACGCATAGCCGGCCCCTGTCATGGACTGCACCAGCGGGGCTGTGGCCGTGATGGTCCAGCCCGTCCAGCCAACGACCGAGGCGTTGTTGACGGCCCGCGGCCCGATGGTGTCGGACACATAGACGATCAGGTTGCCCGGCGCGCTATTGAAGGTCAGATCGACCCGCTGGGGCTGGACCTCACGCGTGATGGTGGTCGTCAGGCCGAGAGCGTCGGTGGCGGTCAGCCGCACCTCCACATAGCTCAGGGCCGTTGCGCCCAGGTCCTCCGGCGGTGGCGCAGTGAAGTCGGCGCTCGCCAGACCCCCCTGGTTGAACAACGGGTGGGTGTGGACATCCTCGGGATGGCCCTCGTCGACATGATGGAGCAGAACCAGCCATTGGAGTGAGCTGGGCGGCAGAGGATCGCTGTTGCCGTCAATTGCACTGCCGGCGAGCGACACGGTCTGGCCGACGGTGAAGGTCGTGCCAGGGGCGGGATCGCTGAGCGTGACGACCGGCGGTGTCCCCACCTGAATGACGCGCTGGGCCGTGCTGGAGCCGGTGGTGTTGAGCACGGTTACCGTCGCGGTGAACACACCCTCCGAGGTGTAGGTGTGCTGGATGGTCGCGGCGCCGGCCGTCGAGGCCCCGTCTCCAAAGTCCCAACTGAATGTCAACGGCGCGCCGCCGGTGCTGGCCGAGGCGTCGAAGTTCACGCTGAGCGGAGACGGGCCCGCCAGCGGCGTGGCCGACAGCGCGGCGACCGGCGGCGCGCCGGCCGTGTAGGTCACCCGACGGATCTCGCCGCCGTTCTGATAGTTGGTGTAGTACAGGGCCTGGCCGCCGCCGGCGGTTGGCCCGAACATCAACGCGACGGCGCTGCTGCTGCCGAGGCCGCTGATGAACGTCGAGCGCGTGTACTGGTTGGTGCCGGTCGTGCTGGTGCGGTTGATCCGGTACACCGTGCCCTGAACGTAGTCGCCAAAGAGATACGCGTCGTCATAAGCCGTCGGCCAGCCGCTGCCGTCGGGCACGAACGCGCCGCCCGTGATCGAGCCGGCCGCGCTACGGTTCAGCCAGTGGATGGGGTCGGTGTAGGCCGAGGGCAGGCTTGGCGAGCAGCTTTGCCCGATCGGGCAGGGACCTTCGCGCACCGGCCAACCGTAATTGGCCCCGGCCGCGTTCTCGTCGATCTCCTCCCAGGTCGATTGACCGACGTCGTTGATGAAGAACCGAGTGCCCGTGGCGTTAGGATCCATGGCGAACCGGAACGGGTTGCGCAGGCCATAGGCATAGATCTCGCGACAGGTGCCGGAGCCGGTGTCGCCGTCGGAATCGCCGCAGCGCTGGGCGCCGCCCTCGCTGTAAAACGGGTTGTCGGTCGGCGGCGTGCCGTCGGCGTTGATCCTCAAGATCTTGCCGGCCAGCGTGCTCTTGTCCTGTGCCAGGCTGCCGCCGGTGCCGCTGTCGCCGACGGAGATGTAGAGCTTGCCGTCCTGGCCGAAGTGAATGTCCCCGCCATTGTGATTGCCCTGAATCGACGGGATGTTGTCGATGATGGTGATGCGGCTGCCGGTGTCGAACGTCCAGTTGCCGTTGACTGTATAGCGCACGACCCGGCCGTCATTGCTGCTGTTGCAGGCGCCGAAGTTGGCGAACAGATATGCGTAGCGATTGGCCGCGAAGTTCGGGTCGAGCGCAATCCCGAGCAGGCCGCGCTCCCAATCGGAGCACACCTCGGGATCGATATTCACGGCGGTCGTGATCAGCGTGCCGCTGAGCTCGTAAACCTCGACCTGCCCGCTCTGACGGGTGGCGATCAACTTAGGATCAGGTGCGGGTGTGAAAGCCAACGCCGTCGGGCTATTGAGCCCGGTCACCAGGGTGTCGGTGAAGCCAGAGGGCACCGTGGCGGAGGGCGTGTCTGCGGGCCCTTGCGGCAGCGGTGCCCAGCCCTGTGAACTGAGCGACAGGATCACGATCAAGGCGAAGTGCAGCGGGCTGTGTTTTTTTGGCATGGGAGGCTCCGGAGCGGATTCTTTCACGGCCGGTGGCCCGGGTACATCCGGAAAAATAACGAGTTGAAACCTCCAATTGATCCGATTTTTGGGGCGGGATCGTGCCAGGGTTAGAATCTGCCGCCGTTTTATTTGAATAGCCTTTTTGAATAGGCTTGATTTTCCGCGAATCGCAGGTGGACCTGACAGGTCGATGGTTAGAATCGCCTCACTGGTCCCGGCGTTCGATCCAGTCGGCGATCCAGCCGAAGCTGAACGTGACGAGCAAAACCAGGCCGAAGAGCGCCGCGCCGGCCCCGATGCAGAGCACGCCGGCGCCCAGCCCGAGCGGACCGTAGAACAGCAGGATCAGGCCGCCACCCACCACCAGTAGCAGGCCGAAGAAGCCCACGACCAGGTTGCGCGTGGTTTGCGATTCGTAACGACGGAGGTCCGATGGCGAACGTTTGGTCATGCAGTCTCGTCTGAAAACACGGTATGGCCTGAGTATAATGCCCGGATGTCCACCTCTGGCGTTATTGCTCGTTATCGCGACCTGCTCGATCTACCCCACAAGCATCTACCGGTCACTTTGAATGAGGGCGACACCCCGCTGATCCCGCTGCCGCGTCTGGGCGCGGAACTGGATTGTCAGCTGTTTGCCAAGTTCGAAGGCCTGAACCCGACCGGCTCGTTCAAGGACCGCGGTATGACCGCGGCCATGACCGAGGCCGCCGCCAGCGGCGCCCAGACCGTCATCTGCGCCAGCACGGGCAACACGGCCGCCTCGGCCGCCGCCTATGCCGCCCGGGCCGGTCTGCGCTGCGTGGTGTTGATCCCTGAGGGCAAGGTCGCGGTCGGTAAGCTGGCCGGGGCAGTCGCCTATGGCGCGGACGTGATCCAGATCCAGGGCTCGTTCGACGATGCGCTCTCGCTGGTGCGCCAGATCGGCGAACGCCTGCCGATCGCGATCGTCAACTCGATCAACCCGCATCGCATCCAGGGCCAGAAGACCGGGGCCTTCGAGATCATCGACCAGCTCGGCGGGCGCGCGCCCGACTGGATGTGTCTGCCGGTCGGCAATGCCGGCAATATCACCGCCTACTGGCTCGGCTATCGCGAGTACCACGCCGCCGGCAAGGCCCCGAACCTGCCGCGCCTGCTCGGTGTCCAGGCCGCGGGCTCCGCGCCGTTGGTGCTTGGCCACCCGGTCGATCAGCCCGAGACCGTGGCCACCGCGATCCGCATCGGCCGCCCGGCGCGCGGTGAAGAGGCGCTCCTCGCGGCCGAGGAGTCGCGCGGCGCGATCGTGGCCGTCAGCGACGACCAGATCCTTTCGATGCAGAAGCGCCTGGCCTCCGAAGGCGTGTGGTGCGAGCCGGCCTCCGCCGCCGGCGCGGCCGGGCTGCTTCAGGAGACCGCGGCCGGGCGTATGGACGTGCGCGGCCTGACCGTAGTGTGCGTGGTCACCGGCCACGGAATGAAGGATCCCGCGATCGTCACCGAACAGTTCGCCGCGCCGCCGGTCGTGCCCGCCACGCTCGAGGCGCTGGCCAGTCTGTTGGCGCGATGACTTCTGATCGCGAAACCACAGCCGATACGCTGGTGCGCGCGAAAGCCCCGCTCATGCTGGCGGGTGACGACCGGCAGTGGTGTGTGGGCGCCCTGATCACGGATGGGCGCGGGCGCATCTATGTGCAACAACGCGCGCCCAACCGCGCCCTCTTCCCGAACTGTTGGGACGTCGCCGGCGGGCATGTCGAGCCCGGCGAAACCCTGCACCAGGCCCTGGCACGCGAGATCGCCGAGGAGACGGGCTGGCGCCTGAGGGAGGTGCTACACCTGCTCGACGTGTACGACTGGGAAGACTCCTGGTCGACCGACGGCCGACCGCGGCGCGAGGCTGACTTCGTTGTGCAGGTCGAGGGCGATCTCGCCCATCCGCAGATCGAACAGGATCGTTTCTCCACCTGGCGTTGGGTCGGCCGGGCGGACCTCGATGTGTTGCGCGAGAACCGCGCGCCCGGCGACGATTTCATCATCCATCTGGTCGAGCGCGGGCTTGACTGGCTCAGCGAATAGTTCGGGAGCAGATCATGGACTACGTGCGTTTGGGAACAACCGGTCTCAAGGTTTCGCGCCTTTGCCTGGGGATGATGACCTACGGCGACACCGCCTGGCGTGACTGGGTGCTGGGCGAGGCCGCCAGCCTGCCGCTGATCCGGCAGGCCTACGAAGCCGGTGTGAACTTCTTCGACACGGCCGACATGTACTCGCTCGGCGTGAGCGAGGAGATCACGGGCCGCGCGCTCAAGGCTTTGGCGCCGCGCGACGAGCTCGTCATCGCGACCAAGGTCTACAACCCGATGGGCCCCGGCCCGAACCAGCGCGGCCTGTCACGCAAGCACATCCTGGCTGGCATCGACGACTCGCTGCGCCGCCTTGCGGTCGACTACGTCGATCTGTATCAGATCCATCGCTGGGACACCGAGACCCCGATCGAGGAGACCATGGAGGCGCTCAACGACGTCGTGCGCGCCGGCAAGGCGCGTTACATCGGTGCCTCGTCGATGTACGCCTGGCAGTTCGCTAAGGCCCAACATGTCGCCGAGCGACACGGCTGGGCGCGTTTTGTCACCATGCAAAACCACTACAACCTGGTCTATCGCGAAGAGGAGCGTGAGATGATCCCGCTCTGCCTCGATCAGGGCGTCGGCCTGATCCCGTGGAGCCCGCTGGCGCGCGGCTTCCTGGCCGGCGGCCGGCGGCGCGACAAGACCGGTGAGACTACACGCGCCAGCACTGATGTGTTCGCGCACGCCATGTATTACTCGGATGCCGACTTCGATGTGGCTGAGCGCTGCGCGGCTGTGGCTGCCCGACTCGGTGTCAGGCCAGCCCAGTTGGCGCTGGCGTGGCTGCTGCACAAGCCCGGCGTCACGGCGCCGATCATCGGCGCTTCAAAGGCCTACCAGATCGACGACGCGATCGCCGCCCTTTCGATCTCACTCGCGCCGGATGTGTTGGCCGAACTTGAAGCTCCGTATGTGCCGCACAAGATCCTGGGGCATTGAGTGGTCTGATAGAATCGCGCAGCTCTGTAAGAATCCGAAGGCGGTGGATGCCCGCGACCCGTGGCCTACGGAGCATCTACCGCCTTCGGCGAGAACCTCATGCGCAAAGTCACAGTCACAGTCCCCTGTTCGTCCGCCAACCTCGGCGCCGGCTTCGATGTGCTGGCCCTGGCGCTCAGCCTGCGCAACACGGTTGAGTTCTTCGAGACCCGTCAGGGCGTCGAGATCGACGTCGAGGGCGAGGGCCACCAGGACATCCCCACCGACACGACCAACCTGGTCTATCGCTCGGCCGAGGCCGTTTTCGATCACGTCGGGCGCCGCCCGACCGGGCTGCGTATCCACGCCGTCAACGCGGTGCCGCCGGGCTCGGGCATGGGCTCGTCGGCGGCCGCGATCGTCGGCGGGGTCGTGGCCGCGAACGCGCTGATCGACGCACGGCTCTCGCGCGAGACGCTGGTGCGCATCGCCCACGGCATCGAGGGTCACCCTGACAACGTCGCGGCCCAGATCCTGGGCGGTCTGACGCTTGTCAGCGCGGCCGAGGAAGAGCTGCTCGTCCGTCGGCTGGATGTGCCGCCGTTGACCGTCACCGTGGCGCTACCAGACTTCAAGCTCTCGACAGCCGAGGCGCGTCGCATCCTGCCACAGGAAGTCCCGCTCAAGGACGCGATCTTCAACATCGGCCACGCCGTCTTCACGGTGCAGGCCCTGGCCGCTGGCGACTACGAGCTGCTGCGCTTCGCCATGAACGATCGGCTGCACCAGCCCTATCGCAAGCGCCTGATCCCGGGTTTCGACCTGGTCTGTGCCGCCGCGCGCCAGGCGGGCGCCGCCGCGCTGGCGATCTCGGGCGCCGGTCCTTCCATCATCGCTTTCGCGCCGCGTGGCCATGACGCCATCGCCAACGCCATGCGCCGCGCATTTACGGAGAGCGGCCTCAACAGCCGCACCTTTGTCCTTCCGGTTGATCGTCAGGGCGTTCAGGTCAGCGTCATCGGTTGATATTCGCGCGAGGAGAGGTCCGGCTTGACCGGCCTTTCCTCGCGCGCACAAGGGAAAACCCATGGAAACGCGCTTTCTCGGCAACTCCGGTTTCAAGGTTCCGGTGCTCAGCCTGGGCACGGCCACGTTTGGGGGAAAAGCGGAGGGGTTCGGGAACACAGGTGTCGCCGAGGCCACCCGCCTGGTCGACATCTGCCTTGAGGCCGGATTGACCATGTTCGACAGCGCCGACGGTTACTCGGGCGGCGCGGCGGAGGAGATCCTGGGTCAGGCGATCAAGGGCCGGCGCGACCGGGTGCTGATCTCGACCAAGGCGACGTTTCGCACCGGGCCGAACCCGAACGATGTCGGGTCGTCACGCTTCCACCTGATCCGTGCGGTCGAGACCAGTCTGCGGCGCCTGGGAACCGATCACATCGATCTCTTCCAACTGCATGCCTTCGACGCGCGCACGCCCCTCGAGGAGACCCTCAGCACGCTGGACGATCTGGTGCGTTCCGGCAAGATCCGATATCTCGGGTGCTCGAACTTCTCGGGCTGGCACCTGATGAAGTCGCTGGCGGTCGCCGAGCGCCACGGCTGGGTGCGCTACGTCGCGCATCAGGCCTACTACTCGGTGGTCAGTCGCGAATACGAATGGGAGCTGATGCCGCTTGCGCTCGATCAGGGGGTGGGCTGCGTGGTCTGGAGCCCGCTTGGCTGGGGCCGGCTCACCGGCAAGATCCGGCGCGGGCAGCCGTTACCTGAGGGGAGCCGTCTCCGAGACCAGGGCACCGTCGACGCCGGCCCGCCGATTTCGGACGCGCACCTGTACACCGTGGTCGATGCGCTCGAGGCCGTGGCGCAGGAGCTTGGCAAGACTGTGCCGCAGGTGGCCCTCAACTGGCTGCTACAACGGCCGACCGTGTCCACCCTGATCATCGGCGCGCGCACCGAGGAGCAGCTACGGCAGAACCTCGGCGCCGTCGGCTGGTCGCTCGCTCCCGAGCATGTTGCGCGACTCGAACAGGCCAGTGCGCAGCCGAAGACCTATCCGTATTGGCACCAGGCCGGGTTCAAGGAACGCAACCCGTTTCCGACGGCGTGAGGGAAGGAGGAGGGGAGAGCACTGTAGGGTTCACTCTTCCTTCCTCCCTCCTCGCGCTTCCGTCTTCGCTCCTCACGGTTTCCCGTAGTTGATCCGCAAGATCTCGCCCATCTCGTAATCGGCCACATAGAGCGCGCCGTCGGGGCCGACTGTCACATCAAGCGGACGGCCCTGGGTGACGAGCTTCAGGAGCCATTCAGGCTCGCCGGCCGTGTAAGCGTCGCCAACTTTCACGATCGGAACGTGCGCGACCCCGCGCTCGAGATCGATGTACACGTACGAGCCCAACACCGCCACAAAAGCATCGTCGCGATAGGCCTCGGGGAAGACGTCGCCGTTGTAGAAGACCAGGCCGTCGGCCGACGACCGCGGCGTGAAAGTGGCGATCGGTGGAACCGCTGTGGTGCAGGCCGGCTCGGCGGCGCCGACGTAGCAATTCGGCCAGCCGTAGTCGCCGCCGCTGACGATATGGTTGAGCTCCTCCGGCGGGCTTTCACGACCGAGGTCGTCGCGGCCGTTGTCGGTGGCGAACAGGTCGCCGGCGGCGTTGAACGCCAGGCCGTACGGGTTGCGCAGCCCGCGCGCGTAC
>JAEURK010000393.1 GCA_016789175.1 Anaerolineales bacterium | reverse complement strand
GCTCCGCCCCGACCCCCGCATCCCTTCGGTTTTCGCCAGTCTTCTCCCAACAGGGCTGAGCCGTTACGAACCAGCCCTCGCAAGTAAGGTGCGCTTGCCCTGCGTCAGCGGCCAACCGCCTGGCGTCCGCGGTCGGCCACTTTCACGGCGACCGTTTGCGTGGCCGAAGCCGGCTCCCAACGGATGTCGTACTCGCAGAAGGGATCGCCGTCGTGCATGCATTTGGTCTTGTGGATGTGGGGCACGCCACCCGCGGTCTCGATCGCGCCCTCCATCCAGCCGACGTGGTTATACGTGCAGCGCTCGCGCGGCTGCTTGCGCCCCATGTCGACCTCCTGGCGCACGTGGTTGGCGCCCAGATCGAACGTGCGCACGATCACGCCTTCGCCCCAGTTGTGGTGCAGACACAGATCCATCTTGTGGATGATGTAGCCCGGATCGCCGTCCTTGAAATGCTGGGCCAGGGCGCCGCCCGGCAGGACATCGAACTTGGCGCGGAAGCGCGTCATCTCGCGCAAGACGTCGTCGCTGCCTCCGGCCAACTCATTACGGATGGCCTGCGTCAGCGCGCTGAGCAACTCCGGCGGGTACTCACCTTCCGGGTCGATGCGACCGCGCAAGATGCGCTGCGCGTCGCCGGGCAGGGCCATAAGCACGCGCGCGATCCCCTGCGGGCCGTAGCGCTCCGTCACGAACTCCAGGCGCCCGGTGAGCGCCGTGCCGCGCGCCACCTTGCCCGTGACCTTGGCCAACTTGAACTTGAGCACCCGCTGCTGCAGGACGCCTGAGAGCTCGCTGACGGTCTTGGAGCGCGCCGTCACGGCCTGGATCTGGCCGCCGACGGCCGCGGCCGTCTCACGCATGCTGTCGGCCGCGCCGCTGTTCGCATGCGCCACGCGGGCGATCCGGTCCATCATGCCGGTCACGCGATCGGCATCGCCGGCCATCTGCGCGGCCGAAGCCGCGTTCTCATCGACGATCTCGGAGACCGTGTGCATGGTCGCCGCGAGCTCGCCGGTCGAGCGCCGCACGGCCTGGGCCGCCGACGCGATCGTCGCCACCTGGGTGTTGACGGTGTCGACTGCTGTGACGATGTCGGCCAGGGCGCGCCCGGCGGCGTCGGCGCGCTCAGCGCCCACCTCGACGTCGGCCATGCCCTCATCCATGGCCACGACGGCCTCGTTGACCGTGCGCTGCACATCCTGGATCAGGCCCGTGATCTCGCGCGTGGCCTGGGTCGACCGCTCGGCCAGCTTGCGCACCTCGCCCGCGACGACCGCGAAGCCGCGGCCGTGCTCACCGGCCCGGGCCGCTTCGATGGCCGCGTTGAGCGCCAGCAGGTTGGTCTGCGCCGCGATCTCGTCGATCGTCTCGACGATGCTGCCGATCTGCACCGACTGCGCGCCCATCTGCCCGATCTTGTCCTTGGCGCGCCGGCTCGAGGCCTCGATCCGTCCCAGGCTGTCGAGGCTGGCCTCGACGGTCGAGACGCCGTCGCGCGCCGTCTGCGCGGCCGTCGTAGAGACAGCTGCGCCGGCGTCGGCATTATCGACGACCTGCGACACACCGGCCGTGATCTGGGTCGCCAGGGTCACGGCCCGCGACACGGCGTCGGCCTGCCCGCGCGCGCCCTCGGCCACCGATTGGATCGACAACGCCACCTGGCCGACCGTGGCCGAAGTGGCGTCGACCGCTTCGGTCTGCTGGCCGGCGCCGCTGGCGACATCCTCGACCGTCACCGCGATCTGGTGAGTCGATTCGTCGGCCCGGCGAACGGCGTCTGCGATGTCGCGCGCGGCATGGCCGAGCGCATCGGCGCTTTCGGCGACCTGCTTCACAAGCTGTCGCTGGCTGTTGATCATGTGCTGGAACGCCTGGCCGAGCGAGTCGTGCTCGGACACGGCCGAGAGCTCGACAGTGAGGTCGCCCTGAGCGAGCCGCCCGGCGCCGGCCGCCATGTGCGACAGGTAGTCGCGCACGCGCTGGAAGGCTGTCGTCATCTGCCCCAGCTCGTCGACGGCCTGCAGCGGTTTCGGCAGCGTGAGATCGCCGCGGGCCAGTTGCTCGGCCTGTTCGGTGAGCGCGCGGACGGGCAGGATCACCTGCCGGATGACCATGACGATCAATCCGATCAGGATCGGCGCGCTGATGACGGCCGCAACAGCCACGCGCGGCAGTGTCAGGCCTTCATGCCCGAGATAGAACGCCAGCGCGGCGACCAGGGCGTTGCAGACGACCGTCATCACGGTCAGGCGCATGGCGACACCGCGTCGAAAAACCAGGTAAGCGCCCAGGATGATCGCGGGGATGCCGAACAGCATCGCGCCGCCAAACCATAGGAAATCTGACGACATAGGTCCTGCCACGAGCGCATGGGTGAGGGGAAGCGCTCCTGCAAGGATGGTAGAAGGACTAACGTCGAACGTCAGTAAAAGAGGGCTAAAACGGCCCTATCACGGGGCTAAATCCCGGGCGCCGCCGGGTCCGAGGTACCGACATCCCGGGCCTGATCGAGATCGCGCAGGAAGGCCTCGGCGGCGGCGGCGGGCTCGACCAGTTCAGCTCGCCCGGCGGCGACCAGATAGTGGCGATGATCGAGCACCCACAGGTACAGGTCGGCCGCGGTGCGTTTGGGAAAGGCCTCGAGCACGCCGCTCTCGCGGATGACTGTGACGACCGGCAGAAACACGTGGGCATGCCAGTGCGTCACCGCCTCGGCTTCGTCGATTTCGCGGCGCCACTCGATCCCCATGAAGTAGCGGTGCACGGCGATATGCTCGATGACGCGATCGTAGCCCCCCAGGATCGTGACGTCGACGCCCGCCTGCGGGATCAGCCGATCGAGCGCCGTGCGCTCCAGGAATTCGGCCTGCTCGCCCAGCACCTCGAGTTGGTCGGGGCCGACATCGCCGGTCAGCGGCACACGCACGGCGCACTCGCGCACCTCGGCCTCGATGTACAGCTGGCCCTGCTCGCGCGCGACCGAGACCCGATGATGGCCGTCGACGACGAAGTACACGTCGCCGACCTTGTAGAGCAAAACCGGCGGGAGGCCGACGTCGTCGTACCAGGCCCGGTTGATCTTCATCCAACGGCTGGCTGTGATGTCGCTCAGCGGGAGGAAGGCGTTGTCGAAATCGCGGTAGCGGTCGACGCTGCCCCTGATCTTGACGATCTCGATCTCACGCACGCCGCGATAGATCGGGCCGCCCAGTCGCAACTTCTCTTTGACCTCAGCGAACATGAGCAAGGCGGTGGGGCGGCCGGTCAGGTAGGCCAGAGCCCCGCGCAGAAAGGCGCGGGCCCGCGCCGAGGCGAAGTCGGCCCGCGTCCGCCAATCGAAGTCGTCAGACATAGGTGCGATCGAGGTCGATCACGCGGTACGGATAGACGTTCAGCACCTGCGTGTCGAAATAGCGCGTGGCCGTGATCACGTCGTTGCGGTAGACGTGCGAGTGCCCGTGCAGCAAAAAGCGCGGCCGATAGCGTTGCATCAGACCGAGGAAGGCATCGATACCGGTATGCGCCCGATCCGGCAGATCATGGATGCCGCGCGGCGGCGCGTGACACAACAACACGTCAAGGAACCGGCCGTGCCGGACACGATTGAGCAGGAGTTTGGGGGCCAGCGCCAGCGCGCGACGATGCATCTCGCCCTGGCTGTACTGATGAATGCCTTCGTTGTTGTAGCGCAGGCTGCCGCCCAGGCCGGCCAGCAGCACCGAACCCGTGTCGTCGGGCGCTCGGGCCGTGAGGTCCTCGAGCGCGATGCAGCCTTCAGCCGAGTCGATGATCCGGCCGTCGCTCAGATATTGGGTTGGCCGATCGTGATTGCCATGCACGTAGAAGACCGGTTTGCTCAATGCCGTCACCACGAACTCCAGGTAGTAAAACGGCAGATCGCCGCAGCCCACGACAAAGTCGACGTCGGCAAAGCGATCCTTCGCTCGCGGGCTGTACACCACATCGACGACTTCGTCGCTCAGGGCCAGGATCTTCATGGATCGTGTCGAGCCGTCTCAGGAGGTGGGTTCATCCCACTGGCGGCCGTAGTTTAGGCGCAGCTTGGCCGCGATCGCCTGTTCGAGATCGATACCGGTTACGCTCGCCAGCTGCATCAGGTACAGGGCGACATCCGCCAGCTCGCCCGCCAGGCCGTCCGGCAGATCCGCCGGATCCGGCTCGCCCCACTGGTAAAGCTCGAGCACTTCGGCCGCCTCGATCGCCAGTGAAGCGGCGATGTTGCGCGGCGTCTGCGGGCGCCGGCTATCCGGCCCATACCAACCCTTGGCCGCCACGAAGGCATGCATCTCGGCGGTCAACTCGGCGAGGGTTTTCGGCATGCCGCGATTATAGGGCATGGAAACAAAAAGGCCGGCTCACTGGCGGAGCCGGCCGGGTGCATTGTGGGGTGAGCCGCTTACTCGGCCTTCTTCTTGCGGACGACGCGCTTCTTGGGCGCCGCGTCGGTCGCGGCCGGGGCGGCCTTGGGCTTGGTCGCGCGCTTCTTGGGCTTCGGCGCCTCGACCGCGTCTTCGACCTGCACCAGCGAGTTTTCGCCACCGAACTGGTTCGGCACATAGGCATCCGCCTGCCAGTCGTTGTGCCAGTGCCCGTTGTTGTCGAAATAGCGGAACTGGTACGAGCGACCGCCCTCGAGCGGCAGGGTTGTTGCCCAGGAGCCATCTGCGCCCTGGGTGAGCGGATGGAGCGCGATGCTCCAATCGTTGAAATCGCCGACGAGATACAGCTTGGTCACGTGCTCGAGCGCAGGCATGGAAAACGTCACTTCGACTTTGCCGCTGCCGGTTGGGTTTTTGGTTAACATAGGAATTCCCTTTCGTAATGCGACCGGCCTGCCAGAGCGACCGGACTTATGAAGCAAATTGCGAGGCGATTATAGGCTCAGCCGGTCTGCGTGTGTGCCTAACAAAGGGCTGCGCCGGATCGGTTTAATTTGCCGCCCTGGAGTCACTGGCCCGTTCAGGTGATCCGGATCCGATTTTATCCAGGAATCAACAACTCCGCTCGCAAACGCTCGAGGGTCTCAGGAGTGACCCGGGCGGGCCCGGTGAGATAACGTTCGACGTCGCCGTGCTGCTCATACAGGTGCGCGATCATCAACCGCATGTTCTCGGGATCCGCCACCACCAGCGGCTGGATCGCGGCTTCCGAGAAGCCGAAGCGTTTGATACGGCGCATGTCATGGTCGGACGTCCGACGGATCTCGCCCGCGTGGTGGTTGGTCAGCGAGTAGTCGGCGACCGCGTCGGCCTCCGAGACGCCCAGCGCCAACAACAGCAGCGCGATCGCGATCCCGGTCCGATCTTTGCCGGCCGTGCAGTGGATCAGGGCCGGAAGCTCCTCGGCCCGGCTCAAGCGGGTCAGGATGTCGCCGAAGACGGGCGCGCGGCGATCGATCAACTCGCAATAGCCTTCCGCCAGCGCGCGGTCGACGCGCCCGCGATGGAGCACCATGCGCTTGATGAACTCACTCGAGTTGCTTTCAACGTAGACGGGCACGTGCGCCCAGCCGGGCTGCAGCGCTGCCGGGATCCGATCAGGCTTCTGCTCGAGTTCCTTGGGTGTGCGCAGGTCGATGACCTGTTTGAGCCCAAGATCCGCCAGGGCCTGCTGATCGTCACGGCTCAGCTCGGCCAGGCTGCCGGCCCGATAGATCCGGCCCGAGCGGACCGTGTGACCGGCGGCTGTGCGATAGCCGCCGATGTCGCGCAGGTTGACGGCCGTCGGCAGCGGCAAAAAGCGCGACCGCCAATCATCGCCATCAGGTGGCACGATCAAAGTGGCGGGATCGATCGGTGCGCGAGCCGGTCGTCGTCGCAGAATCCAGAAAGCAGCGCCGGCCGCCACCACTGCCCCAAGAAAGAGTCGAGTTCGTTTGACTGCCATATCCCGATTGTAAGGTACGGTCGGCCCGATCGATGCAACCCACAGGGCAATCGCATCCAGAGTGGAACAACGTGCGCCTTGCCACGAATGTCGCGAATTCGATCGAACTGGCACGAACGATCCCCATTCGTTGTCGCCCAGGCGTCCAGCGGGAAACACCGCAAAACAACAGGGTGCTCCAGGAGTCGGGGCGAATCTCCGACCCCCGGAGCCCCTGATGTTTGCGCCACACTCCGCATGCCTGAGCCGCTATTTCGACTCGCGAAAGTCGCGGCAGGCACCGGTCCTCGCAAATGAGGCTCGAATACCTGGTTCAGTTCAAATTGTGGCCCCCCAGTGCCCGCCCTGTCCTTGATACCAGGCCCGGCTCAAGCCGACCTCAAGCGCGGTTCTCGCGCGCAAGACACGACAACCGGGCCAGAGCTTACTGAACAAGGCTCAACATTTCTCGTACACAACGCACACGGTGAGCGTCGGGGCTTGGCCCCGACGCTCACC